>NZ_CP094516.1:4723125-5038000 GCF_029909975.1 Bradyrhizobium sp. ISRA430 | reverse complement strand
GGAACTCCGGGTCCTGAGCTACGCCGGCAATCCCGAACGCTTCCACGAGGTCAACGAGCGCTTCCACAACGCGATCTATGCCGGCTCGCAGAACGGCTACATCGCCGAGATCACGCTGGCCACCCGCGTCCGCGTGCAGCCGTTCCGCCGCGCCCAGTTCCGCAACCTCGGGCGTCTGGCCAAGTCCCAAGCCGAGCACGACCGCGTCGTCGTCGCCATCATGCGCGGCGACAAGCAGGCCGCCGCCGCCGCCATGCGCGCGCATATCGAGCTGGTGCGTGGAGAATACGAGATCTACGCGGTGTCGGTGTAGCGCGACGACGGTGGCACACATTCGCTGTCGTAGGGTGCGCAAAGGCGCGAAGCGCCGTGCCCACCATCTCTCTCGCGACACCATGCTGGGCACGCTTCGCTTTGCCCACCCTGCAAAAGCTACGCCGTCGCCCTCTCCGCCATATACGCGCGCCAGCCGCCATAGGCGGTGATGTCGCGCGCATCGCCGAGCACTTCGGGCTCCACGATAAAGCCTTTCACGCTGCGGCCATCGGCGAGGCGCACCGTGCCGATCGACAGCGGCGCGGGAATCGCGTTGACGAATTTGCCGAAGGCGGATGCCGACAGCGACCAGATCTCGAGCTGGATCGCGGCGCCTTTGCCGGCTTCGACACGCAGCATGCCGGGCTTCGGCGGCGTGGTCTGGAGCGCATAGAGCTTGTAGTCCGGCGCAGTCTTGGTCGCCTCGATCAGGCGTCCGTTCAAGGCCTTCAATTCGCCGTTCAGCGCCATGCCGGAGAGATGCGCGCCAATCACCGCGATCGGAATCTCATCGCTCGTGCTTGCGGATGGCTGAGCGAGCGGTGGGTGCGCAACGCCCTTTGCGCCGACGCTCAGCTTGGTATCGGCATGGAAAACGCGGCCGATGCTGGCGAGCAGCGCATCGCGGCCAGCCGGTGCAAGCAGGGTGATGCCGAACGGCGCGCCGTCGGACCGCATCGATGCCGGCACCGCGAGGCCGCAGAGGTCGAGCAGGTTGACGAAATTGGTGTAGGTGCCGAGCCGGCTGTTGAGCTCGATCGGATTGGCCAGCACCTGCGCGGTCGAATAGACCGTCGGCGCCGTCGGCAGCACCAGCGCGTCCAGATTGACGAAGGTGCGCTCGGTGATCCTGCGCAAGCCCTGCAGGCGGTAGAACGCGGAGAAGGTCTCCGCCGCCGTCAGCCGCGCGCCGGCCGCGGTGATCTCCCGCGTCACCGGATGGATCGCATCCGGTGCGGACGCCAGCAGGTTGCGGATCACGAGATAGCGCTCGGCGACCCATGGTCCTTCATAGAGTAGCCGCGCCGTCTCGTAGAACGGCTCGAGATCGAACTCGACCAGGGTCGCGCCGAGCGCGGTCCAGCGCTCAAGTGCCTCGCCGTAGGCGGCCTCCGCCTTCTTGTCGCCGAAGAAGATCAACTGTCCGTTGCGTGGTACGCCGAGCCGCAAGTTCGCCGGGAACGGCGTGAGCGCGCCCAGCGGCCTGTCGCGCGAGAACGGATCGGCCTGATCGGGCCCCGCCATCACCGAAAGCGCGAGTGCGGCATCGTCGACGGTCAGCGCGAACACCGAGACGCAGTCGAGCGTGCGGCAGGCCGGCACAACGCCCGCGGTCGAGATCATGCCGAGGCTCGGCTTCAGCCCGACGATGTTGTTGAGCATCGCCGGCACGCGGCCTGAGCCCGCGGTATCGGTGCCGAGCGACAGCGGCACCAGCCCCGCGCCGACGGCGGTCGCCGATCCCGAGCTCGAGCCACCGGGAATGAGATCGTCGCGGATCGAATTTCTGGGGATGCCATAGGGCGAGCGCACGCCGACGAGACCGGTTGCGAACTGGTCGAGGTTGGTCTTGCCGATGACGATGGCGCCAGCGGCACGCAGGCGCTCCACCGCGGTGGAGTCATGCCCCGGCATGTAGGAGAAAGCCGGGCAGGCCGCGGTGGTCGCAAAGCCCTGCGCGTCGATATTGTCCTTCACCGCGACCGGCACGCCGTAGAGCGGCAGGTGCGCTGCGTCCCTTCGTGCGGCAAGCTTCTCGGCTTCGGCGATCGCATCCGCCTCGTCGCGCAGGCCGATGAAGACCGCGGGATCGTCATGGTCGCGAATGCGCCGATAGCTGCGCGCGACCGTTTGCGCCGGCGTCAGCGTGCCCGCGCGATGCGCGGCCACAATCGCGGCGATCGTTTCAGGCTGTTCCGCCCCCATGGCGACAAAACTCCGGCAATTTGTCTTCGCCCGATTGAAGCAAGCGATGTGCCATTGTGTACAGCAGCCGGGAAGGATAGGTGCTCCGGATATTATCGAATTATCATGCGCTTAGTCGGTATTTCGATGGCCAAAGGGCCGCCGCGTCCGCGCCCCAATAGGGGCATCTGCCCAAATCCTGGGCAGGGAGGATCAGGTGAAGCAGGCGAGGATCCGGAGCAGGTGCTCCCGGTTCTCCTTGCCGATCTTCGCCTCGACGTGCCGCTCATGTTCGGCGGCAAGCCGTTTGAATTTCGCCAGCGCCGTCTCGCCTTGCGCGGTGAGATGCAGCGCATGCGAGCGTCGGTCCGTCTTCGACTTGATCCGCTTTACCAGCCTGCGGGATTCAAGGCTGTCGAGCAGATGCACGAGCCGGGCGCGCTCGATGCCGAGCCGTTTTGCGACGGCCATCTGGGAGAGGCCGGGATTGGCACCGATGATGGTCATCACCGAATACTGCGTCGGGCGGATGTCGACATTGGCAAGCGTCTTGATGAAATCCTGGAAGATCCAGATCTGGAAGCGCCGCACGGCATAGCCGGCGTGGCCGACCAGCGCATCGAGGCCGACCTCGTCCGCGACATCGGGACGCGCTGCGCCGTTGCCGGCTCGTTTGCGCGGGGAGGTGCGGCCGTCGGTTCGGGCTACGCTGGCTGTCACATCGTGTCTCCTGCCTTCGCATCCTTGTAGCGCGGCGGCAAGCGCAGCGAAAGATTGTTGTTGACGACAACAATTGCCGTGCTCAACATTACGGTCAAGCAGTCCGGAACGAGGCTGCGGCCGGTCCCGGCATTCGACCGGGCGAGGAGGAAACGATGACCACGCCCGCCGCACGCGGTGATGCTTCCAGCCTGTTCGCAACGCCGTCGACCGTCGCCGAGCATCGCGCCGACGGCACCATCGTGCTGCGCTCGCCGGAGCGGCTGCGTGAGAGCGCGCGCTGCATCGGCGACTGGCTGGAGCATTGGGCACGGCAGACGCCCGACAGGGTCTTCCTCGCCGAGCGCGGCAATGTCGAAGCGCCCTGGACCACCGTCACCTATGCGCAGGCACTACGGCAGGTACGTGCCGTCGCGTCCTGGATCCTGGCGCAGGGTCTGAGCGCAGAGCGCCCCGTCGTCATCCTCTCCGACAACAGCATCGATCACGCGCTGCTCGCGCTGGCTGCCCAGCACGTCGGCGTGCCCTCGGCCGCGATCTCGCCGGCCTATTCGCTGATGTCCCGAGATTTCGACAAGCTGAAGAGCATGATCGCGCTGCTCGAGCCCGGCGCGATCTATGTCGCCGCCACAAAACCGTTCGCCGCGGCGCTCGCCGCGATCAAGTCGCTGCATCAGGCGCAGGTCATCAGTAGTAACGCCGATGACACCGATGCGCGTGCGTTCCGCGCCATCGCAGCCACGCCGGAGACGCCCGACGTCGCAAGCGCATTCGCGACGGTGACGCCGAATACGATCGCAAAATTCCTGTTCACCTCCGGCTCGACCGGCACGCCCAAGGCCGTCATCAACACCCAGCGCATGCTGACCTCCAGCCAGGAGGCCAAGGCGCAGACCTGGACCTTTCTCGCGCAGGGCCGCGGTGATCTCGTCATCCTCGATTGGCTGCCCTGGAGCCACACCTTCGGCGCCAACCACAATTTCAACCTCGTGCTGCGCAACGGCGGCTCGCTCTATATCGACGGCGGCAAGCCCGCGCCGGGGCTCTTTGCGACGTCGCTAGCCAACTTGAAAAGCGTGATGCCGACGGTCTATTTCAACGTTCCGCGTGGCTTCGACATGCTGATCGCGGCGCTGCGCAGCGACGAGGCGTTGCGCCGCCGCTTCTTCGGCGAGGTGAAGTTCGCCTTCTACGCCGGCGCGGCGCTGCCGCAGAATCTCTGGGACGCGCTCGCGCAGCTTTCGGTGGAGACGGTCGGCCGCCCGCTGCCGATGGTTTCCGCCTGGGGCTCGACTGAAACCTCGCCACTCGCGACCGACTGCCATTTCCTCGCCGAGCGCTCCGGCAATATCGGCGTGCCGATCCCCGGGACCGAGCTGAAGCTCGTCGCCTCCGGCGACAAGCTCGAGGTGCGCGTGCGCGGACCCAACGTCACGCCGGGCTATTGGAAGGCGCCGGAGCTGACGAAGCAGGCCTTTGACGAAGAGGGCTTCTATCTCATCGGCGATGCCGTGAAGTTTGCCGATCCGGAGCGGCCGGAGCGCGGCCTGTTCTTCGACGGCCGCGTCGCGGAGGACTTCAAGCTCAATTCGGGCACCTGGGTCAGCGTCGGCACGCTGCGCGTCGCCGGCATCGCCGCGCTGGCGCCGCTTGCGCAAGACATCGTCGTTGCCGGCCACGGCGGTGACGAGGTGACATTCCTGGTCTTCCCGAACCTGGCTGCCTGCCGCGTCCATGCCGGTCTTGCCGAGACGGCAGGCGTCAACGATGTGCTCGCGCACGACAAGGTCAGGACCGCGATCGCGCAGGGGCTGGCCAAGCTGAAACAGCAGAGCGCCAACTCCTCCGGCCATGCGACGCGGGCGCTTCTGCTCGCCGAGCCGCCGTCGGTCGACGGCGGCGAGATCACCGACAAGGGCTACATCAACCAGCGCGCCGTGCTGACGCGCCGCGCCGATGCGGTCGCGCGGCTGAACGGTGATGCGTCGGCGGAGTGGATTGGTTGCGCCGGTTGAACACGCCGGCTTTACGGAGCGCTCGTGCCCCGGACGCGACGCAGCGCATCATTTCATGCCGCGCCGCGTCCGGGACACGAGAGCAGTAGACGCCTCTTATATGCATTCGTTCCACATCGTCATTGCGAGCGCAGCGAAGCAATCCAGAATCCCTCTGCGGAAAGACTCCGGATTGCTTCGCTGCCATCGCAATGACGGAGAGTGGGCGCGTGCTCGACCTCGATGGATGCTGAAGCAGCCCACCCTCATTCTCCCCGTAAGGACGGGGAGAGGGAGTGAGGTAGCCTGCCAAATAGGCCAGCCAACCTGCCGCATTCTCGGTCTCAAATCTTTTGTTGCCTAGGCAACTAATTTGTGCGAACCGTTCCAAACAAGGATGACGGCGGGCGAACCGCTGCGGCTGATCTGGAGGAAACATGCTCGGCAGGAATGGCGCCGTCGGCAAACGCCGCTGCGCGCCCGAGGACGGATCGCGCGTGCGACGCGGCGTGTCAGGCGTCGGTGCCGGCCGTCACGGCGCCGAGATTCTCGTGCAGCCGGCGCAGCAGGTCGATCAGCACCTCGCGCTCGTCCTTGCTGAGGCAGGACAACAGGCGCCGCTCGCGCTCGAACGCGGCGACGATCACCTTGTCGTGGGTGGTGCGGCCCCTCGCCGTGAGCGAGATCGAATGGGTCCGGCCGTCGTTGGGGTCGGTGCGGATCGCTACCAGCCCGCGCTTCTCGAGGCCCGCCAGCGTCCGGCTGACCGGCCCTTTGTCGAAGCCGATGACGTGGCAGATGCGCGAGGCCGGAATGCCGGGCTCGATCGCAAGCAGCGACATGATCCGCCATTCCGTGACGTTGACGCCGAACTGCCGCTGATAGAACGCGGTCGCGCTGTTCGACAGCTTATTGGCGATGAAGGTGATGAAGGCCGGGACATAACGGTCGAGGTCGAGCGTCGGTCCGGCTTCGGAGGCCGCAGGCTTCTGTCGGGTTCTGGTCGAAGGCGGAGGCATGTCGGGCTTTGGACTTTCGGCGTGCCCGGAGACCTAAGGACATGCGCTCGCGTTTCACAAGATCAAAATGAGGGAGGACTTCAATGAGTGCATCCGGCTCCCCTGTATCTGCCGGCCCAACGGCCGTTCCGCATCTCGACGTCGATCCCTTCGCAATGAATTTTTTTGCCGACCCCTATCCCACGCACGAAGTGCTGCGGGAGGCCGGGCCCGTCGTCTATCTCGACAAGTGGAACGTCTACGGCGTGGCGCGCTATGCCGAGGTCCATGCCATCCTGAACGATCCCGCGACGTTCTGCTCCAGCCGGGGCGTCGGCCTTAGCGACTTCAAGAAGGAGACGCCATGGCGGCCGCCGAGCCTGATCCTCGAGGCCGATCCGCCCGCGCACACCCGCACCCGCGCCGTGCTGTCAAAGGTACTGTCGCCGACCGTGATGAAGCAGGTACGCGACCGCTTTACCGCAGCGGCAGAGGAACGGGTGGACGCGCTGCTCGAGAAGCGCAGCTTTGATGCGATCGCGGACCTTGCCGAAGCCTATCCGCTCTCGATCTTCCCGGATGCGCTGGGCTTGAAGCCGGACGGCCGCGAGCACCTCATTCCCTATGCGAGCGTGGTGTTCAACGCCTTCGGCCCGCCCAACCAGCTCCGCCAGGAGGCGATCGCGCGCTCGGCGCCGCACCAGGCCTATGTCGCCGAGCAGTGTCAGCGCGAGAATCTCGCACCCGGCGGGTTTGGCGCCTGTATTCATGCCCGCGTTGACGAGGGCGAGATTGCGGCCACCGAGGCGCCGCTCTTGGTGCGCTCGCTGCTGTCGGCCGGTCTCGACACCACCGTCAACGGCATCGGCGCCGCAGTGTATTGCCTCGCGCGTTTCCCCGATCAATGGCAGCGCCTGCGCGACGATCTCTCGCTCGCGCGCAACGCCTTCGAGGAGGCGGTCCGGTTCGAAAGTCCGGTGCAGACCTTCTTCCGCACCACGACGCGGCAGGTCGAGCTCTCCGGCGCGACCATCGGCGAGGGCGAGAAGGTGCTGATGTTCCTCGCCGCCGCCAATCGCGATCCGCGGCGCTGGGACAAGCCCGACAGCTATGACATCACCCGCCGCACCTCAGGCCATGTCGGCTTCGGCTCGGGCATCCACATGTGCGTCGGCCAACTCGTCGCCCGCCTCGAGGGGGAGGTGATGCTGACCGCGCTGGCCCGGCGCATCGCGGGGATCGAGATCACCGGCGAGCCGAAACGCCGCTTCAACAACACGCTGCGCGGGCTCGACAGCCTGCCGGTCACGATCACCCCGGCCTGACAAGGAGCCTTGATGCCTGCGATTATCTTCATCCATCCCGACGGCAAGTCGGACCGCATCGAGACCAGCGACGGCGAGAGCGCCATGCAGGCCGCGACTCGCCACGGCCTCGACGGCATCCTGGCCGAATGCGGCGGCAACGCAATGTGCGCGACCTGCCACGTCTATGTCGACGAGAGCTGGCTGGCGCGGCTGCCGGCGATGGCCGACGACGAGGACGCGCTGCTCGACGGCACCGCTGCGGAGCGCCAGCCGGCGAGCCGGCTGTCCTGTCAGATCGTGATAACGCCCGATCTCGACGGGCTCATCGTGCGACTGCCCGAGCGGCAGATCTGAATCGTCCAATGTGCCGGCAACGACCGGCGCGACAGCAAATCGAACAGGGGAGGGAACCATGAAATATCTGAAGTGGACGCTCGTGCTGGCCGTAAGTGTTTTGAGCGGCGCGGCGAGCGCCGAGATCTCGGACAATGTCGTG
Organism: Bradyrhizobium sp. ISRA430; assembly: GCF_029909975.1. Classification (NCBI taxonomy): domain Bacteria; kingdom Pseudomonadati; phylum Pseudomonadota; class Alphaproteobacteria; order Hyphomicrobiales; family Nitrobacteraceae; genus Bradyrhizobium; species Bradyrhizobium sp. ISRA430. Next base: position 5,030,265 of record NZ_CP094516.1, on the reverse strand, counting down.
CGCGTCGGCGTACTCAACGACATCTCCGGCATTTTCCAGGACACCAACGGCATGGGCTCGGTCGAAGCCGCGCGCATGGCCGCCGAGGATTTCAACGGCGGTGGAAAGAACATCAAGGTCGAGATCGTCTACGCTGATCACCAGAACAAGGCCGACGTCGGCAATGCGATCGCGCGCAAATGGCTTGATGTCGAAGGCGTAGACGCCATTGTCGACGTGCCGAACTCGGCCGTCGGCCTCTCCATCAACACGCTGCTGCGCGACAGCCGCATGACGTTCCTGGCGTCCTCCACGGCAAGTTCCGATCTCACCGGCAAAGCCTGCTCGCCCAACACGATTCAATGGGTCAACGACGCCTGGGCGACCGGCAACACCACGGCGGCCGCGATGATGTCGCGCGGCGGCAAGGACTGGTACTTCCTCACGGTCGACTACGCGCTCGGCAAGGGCATCGAAGCGGAGGCGCAGAAATATATCGAGGGCCACGGCGGCAAGGTGCTCGGCTCATCGAAACATCCGCTCGGCACCTCCGATTTCGCTTCCTTCCTGCTGCAGGCGCAGGGTTCGAAAGCGCAGGTGATCGGCCTGGCAAATGCCGGCGGCGACACCATCAATGCGGTGAAGCAGGCCGCCGAATTCGGCCTCCAGCAAAGCGGCCAGAAGCTCGTCGCCTTCCTGCTCTTCATCAACGACATCCACGGCATGGGCATCAGGGTCGCGCAGGGTCTTCAGCTCATGGAAGCGTTCTACTGGGACATGAACGACGATACCCGCGCCTTCGCAAAACGCTTCGCCGCGCGACCCGGCATGAACGGCAAGATGCCGAGCGGCAACCAGGCCGGCGTCTATGCGTCCACGCTCGCTTTTCTCAACGCCGTTGCGGCCACCGGCAGCGACAACGCCAAGGACGTCGTGCCCGAGATGAAAAAGTTTAGGGGCAAAGACAGGCTGTTCGGCGACACGACAATTCGCCAAGATGGCCGGGTCGTGCATCCCATGTATCTGTTCGAAGTCAAGAAGCCGGAGGAGTCGAAGTATCCGTACGACTACTACAAGCTGGTTTCGACCATCCCGGCGGATCAGGCGTTCCGGCCGATGGCCGAGGGCGGGTGTGAGCTGGTGAAGTAATTGCAGCCGAGAACGCTGCTGCACCCTTTCCCACAAGGGGCCTGTTGCGCTACTGGCTTTTGAGGCCGAGACAGGTCAGGGGAGAAGCTGGTTGCCGGGGTAGCGGGCCGACGAAGGGGTCGGCTGGTGCCCTCGGCGGGCGGCTCAGGCTGTGATCGCAGCCCATTTCCTCATGTTGAACGCGATGGAGGCGAGCAGGACTTGCCCGCTTGCTTTGGCAAGACCGACATAACGGATGCAGGTCAGTCGCATGCGGCGTTTGAGGGTGGCGAAGGTGGTCTCCACCGTTGCCCGTCGTCGGGCGATGAGAAGGTTGTAGCGTTTGAGCCTCGGCGGCAGCTCCGGGTGATGCCTGTTGGGACGACGTGCGATGCGGGGCTTTTTGCCTTCAGCTTTCAGCCGGGCCCGCCTGGCATGGGTGTCATAGGCGGCATCGGCCCACACCACGGCTTCGTCGCCGCGGATCAGATCGTCCGCAGGCGTCGTGTCGTTGATATTGGCGGGCGTGGTCAGCACCGACCGGATCAGGCCGGAGCCCTCATCGACACCCATGTGAGCCTTGTAACCGAAGGTCGAGCCGCTTTTGCCTTGCCGCTTGGCAAACCGGGCATCGGGATCCTTCGACGGCTGTTCTTGCGTCGGAGGCGCTGACACCGCCTGGATCAATGTCGCATCCAGCATCGTGCCGCGCTTCAGGATGACACCAGCATTCTCAAGCTGACGATCGAGCTCACCAAACAGCTTGTCCAGCAGCCCTTGCTCAACAAGCTGGTTCCGGAAGCGGTTCAGGACCGTGTGATCAGGCGTCGCATCTTCGAGACTGAGACCCACGAAGCGCTTGAACGACAAGCGGTCCCCCAGCGCCTCCTCGAGCTCGCGCTCCGAAAGACCATAGAGCGACTGCAACAGCAGCGCGCGAAACAGCACCAGCACCGGATAGCCCGGGCGGCCAGGGCTTCCTTCATCCCGCAAATGCGCCATCAGCTTCTCGAACCGGTACCATTTGACCAAGCTCGACAACCGATCCAGCGCCGCATTGGCACCGGCTCCCTTCGGCAGCCACGCCTCAATAAAACTCGGCTGCCCCGTCTGCTTCACCGCCATCGTCAGTCCTCCAGGGCTCTGCCCTACAGAATCACAGTCGTGGGATTACGCAACAGGCCCACAAGGGGAGAAGGAAGAAGATCCCTCTACCCCACCACCTTGCTGCTGCCCTGCGTGATCAGGCGCGCGGCGCGCTGGTCGCGGGCGTAGATCCAGAGCCAGCTAAGCGCGACACTGAGGCGATGGCGCAGGCCGATCAGGAAGTAGATGTGGGCGATGCCCCAGATCCACCATGCGATCGTGCCGCGCAGCTTGATGCGGCCGAAGTCGATCACCGCGAGCCGCTTGCCGATCTGCGCCAGGCTGCCGGCGTGCTTGTAGCGGAACGGACCGGTCGCTTGGCCGCGCAGGCGCGCCTTGATGGTCTCGGCGACATGACGCCCCTGCTGCTTGGCGGCCGGCGCGATGCCGGGCACCGGCTTGCCCTCCCACGCATTGATGCTGACGGTGTCGCCGATCGCGAAGATTTCGGGATGACCGGGGATCGTCAGGTCGGCTTCGACCTGCACGCGTCCGGCGCGATCGGCCGGCGCGCCCAGCCACTCGGCGGCGGGTGAGGCGCGCACGCCGGCGGCCCAGATCCTGGTCTTGGCATTCAGGCGCTGCCCACCATAGACCACGCCATCACGGTCGATCTCGGTGACCGCCTGTCCCAGCACGACCTCGACACCGATCTTTTCCAGCGAGGCCTGCGCGTAGGCGGAGAGATCGTCGGCGAAGCCGGCCAGCACGCGCGGACCCGCCTCGATCAGCACGACGCGTGCTTTCCGCGTATCGATGTTGCGGAAGTCCTTAGGTAGCGTGTGATGCGCCATCTCGGCGATGGTGCCGGCGAGCTCGACGCCGGTGGGACCGGCGCCGATGATGACGAAAGTGAGCCGGGCCGCGCGCCGCGCGGGGTCGGTCTCGCGCTCGGCGCGCTCGAACGCCACCAGGATGTGCCGGCGCAGCGTGGTCCCGTCCTCCAGCGTCTTCAGGCCGGGCGCCCATTGCTCCCATTCGTCGTGGCCGAAATAGGCGTGGCGCGCGCCGGTCGCGAGCACGAGCGTGTCGTAGGGCACCTCGCTGCCGTCGTCGATCAGCACGCAGCGCCGTGCCGCATCGACGCCGCTCACAGTCGCAAACAGCGTCGTCACCTCAGGCCTGTCGCGCATGAGATGGCGGACCGGCCAGGCGATCTCGCTGGTCGCGAGCGAGGCGGTCGCGACCTGATAGAGCAGCGGCTGAAACAGATGGTGGTTGCGGCGGTCGATCAGCGTGATCGCGACCGGGCTGCCTGCGAGCCGGTAGGTCGTCTCCAGCCCGCCAAAGCCGGCTCCGACGATGACGACGCGATGGGGTGTCGTGGTCATGGATGCGCCCTCGAATCTCGCTGGTCTCTTACTTTATTTAAGAGCGGATCGGGCGCAGTGGTCCAATAGCCTTCATCAATCGGCGAATAGACGGCATGTATCGAGGTCCGCGAAAAAGCGCCGCAGCCTTCGCCGAAGTGAGTAGAATTATATTTCTTGCCATCCCCGATTGGGGCGAAATATGGTGCAGGGCAGGGGCTGAGCCATTGGCGGCTCGACAGATTTTGCGTTCAATAGAGACAGACCCGGGGGCGGCGATCACCTCGTCTCCGGGATTAATAAATGAGGAGGGGAGTGACTATGAGGACGGCATTCTGGCTGGCGGGCGCGGCTGCGCTCGCGCTGGCAAGCCCGGCAGTCGCCGGCGACACCATCAAGATCGGCTTCGTTTCGACCTTCAGCGGCCCGACCGCCGTGATCGGCAACGACATGCGCAACTCGTTCGAGCTCGCGCTCGATCATCTCGGGCGCAAGATGGACGGCAAGCCGGTCGAGGTGATCTACGAGGACGATCAGCAGAAGCCGGATGTCGGCAAGCAGAAGACCGAGAAGCTGGTGCAGTCCGACAAAGTCGATTTCATCGTCGGCTACATCTGGTCCAACGTGCTGCTGGCTTCGCTGAAGACGGCGGTCGACTCGAAGACCTTCATGATCTCAGCCAATGCCGGTCCGTCGCAGCTCGCCGGCGAGCTGTGCTCGCCTTACGTGTTCTCGACCTCCTGGCAGAACGACCAGACGCCGCAGGCGATGGGCCTCTACATGAACCAGAAGGGCGTCAAGAGCGTGTTCCTGATCGGGCCGAACTACGCCGCCGGCAAGGACATGCTCGCGGGCGTGAAGAGCACCTTCAAGGGCGAGATCAAGGGCGAGGAATACACGGTCTGGCCGAGCCAGCTCGACTTCTCCGCCGAGCTCTCCAAGGCGCGAGCCTCCGGCGCCGAGTCGATCTTCGTGTTCTATCCCGGCGCGGCCGGCGTGCAGTTCCTCAACCAGTATGTGCAGGCCGGCCTCAAGAACACGATGCCGCTCTACACCGCCTTCACCGTCGACGAGCTGTCGCTGCCGCTGCAGAAGGAGAACGCGCTGGGCGTGCCCGGCGCGCAGGAATGGGTCAACGACCTCCCCAACGAGCAGAACAAGCGCTTCGTCGCCGATTATCGCAAGAAGTACACCGGTCTGCGCCCGACCTATTACGGCGCCCAGAGCTATGACGCCGCCCAGCTCATCAACAGCGCGGTGGTCGCCGTGAAGGGCGACACCAGCAAGAAGGACGCGATGAAGGCCGAGATGGAGAAGGCCAACTTCAAGTCGCTGCGCGGCGCATTCAAATACGGCAAAAACCATATCCCGGTGCAGAGCTTCTATCTGCAGGACGTGGTCAAGGACGCCGAAGGCCAGCTCTCGCTGAAGACGGTCGCCACCATCGTCGAGAACGATCAGGATCGCTTCCACGACAAGTGCCCGATGAAGTGAGCTGAATTAGCCACGAACGAGCTGCGTTCCCTTCTCCCCTTGTGGGAGAAGGTGGCGCGAAGCGCCGGATGAGGGGGGCTTCCGCAAACTCTCTGCGAGAGTTGCGCGCGCGGAGAGAGACCCCTCACCCGTCTCGCCGCTTCGCGGCGAGCCACCCTCTCCCACAAGGGGAGAGGGGAAGAAACTCACACCCGCGGCATACTTGCGGGGCGCACCTCGCGGGCCTGCGCGGCGAGGCGGATGCCGGCGTTGGCTGCACCGAATCCCTGATAGTCCCGTCGCTCCACGATCTCGAAGAAGAAGCGCTCATCGAAGATGTGGGTGTAGACCTGGAAGAACTCGCCGTCGCCCTCGCGGTCGTAGAGGATGTGATTGGCGCGGAGTTTCGCCATGACTTCCGGCCCAAGGTCGTATTTGGCTTCGATATCATCGTAGTAGTTGTCCGGAATATCCAGGAACTCGGCGCCGCGCGCGCGCATCGCTGCGACCGTTGCGAAGATGTCCTCGCATGAGAACGCGACATGCTGCACGCCTGAGCCAAAGAACTCCGAGATGAACCGCGCCGGCAGCGTGCGGTTGGCGGAGGAGCCGTTGAGCACGAAGCGCAGGCTCTGGTCGCCATTGATGACGGCCTGGCTCTGCACGAGACCCCTGGGATCGGCGATCTCCATCTGCGGCAGCCGCGTCAGGTCGAGAATGCCGGTGTAGAACAACAGCCAGGACAGCATCTCGTCATAGGGCATCGACTGCGCGATGTGATCGACGGCCAGCAGCGCGTCTTTGTCTGCATTGCTCGCGACCGGCTCGAAATCCGTGTCCCAGTTCCGGCCGGCCTGATCGAGGAAATACAAAAGGCTGCCGCCAACGCCGTGGATCGCCGGAATCTCCAGCTCGCCCGGCCCGACCGGCTGGTAGAAGGTGCGCGCCTTCAGCGCCTCCGCGCGCGCCATGGCGCGGCCGGCATCATCGACGTCGAGCGCGATGGCGCAGACGCCGGGTCCGTGCGTGACGTAGTGGGAATGCGCAAAGCCGTCGGTCTCGCAATTGATCACGAGCTCGACCTTGCCCTGCGACCAGCGCTCCACCGCCTTGCTGCGATGCTTGCCGGTCTTGCGGAAGCCGAGCTGCGCGAACAGGCGGGCAAGATCGCCCGCCTTGGTCTCGTTGACCGCGAACTCGACGAAGCCGGTGCCGTGGCTCACGGCTCTTGGTGTAAGCGACCTGTCGGAAGCCTTAGGCCACTTCTCCGCGAGCTGATCCTGCAGCAGGATCAACGACCGTAGGCCGTCGATCGCGGTCTGTGCGGCCGAGCCGGCGCGGAACTGGTCGTTGAAGATCTCCAGTGACAGCGGGCCGGCATAGCCGGTCGCCGCGATCGCCTCCATGAACTCGCCGACCGGCAGATCGCCTTGGCCCGGAAAGGAGCGGAAATGGCGGCTCCAGGACAGGATGTCGAGCTCGAGCCTCGGCGCATCGGCGAGCTGCACCAGAAAAATCTTGTCGCCGGGGATCGAGGCCATCGCGCGGGTTGGAAAGCCGGGCGCCAAGGCGTGAAAGCTGTCGAGGATGACGCCGATTGCGGGATGATCGGCGCGCCGCACGATCTCCCAGGCGTCGCGGTAGTCGTTGACATGCCGTCCCCAGGCGAGCGCCTCGTACCCGACGCGCAAGGAGCGCTTCGCGGCGCGTTCGCCGAGCTCGCGAAAATCGTCCGCCGCGCGGTCGATGCCGCCGAGCGAGCTAGGGGAGACGTTGGAGCAGATCAGCAGCAGATCGGTCCCGAGTTCCTGCATCAGGTCGAACTTGCGTTCGGCGCGGGCAAAATTGCGCGCGCGTTGCGGCTCCGGCATGCCCTCGAAATCGCGGAACGGCTGGAACGCACAGATCCCAAGATTGAGATCGCGGCAGAGTTTTGCGATCTCGCGCGGGCTTGCGCCGAACGACAACAGGTCGTTCTCGAAAATCTCGACTGCATCGAAGCCGGCCGCGGCGATGGCACGGAGCTTTTCATCGAGAGCGCCGGAGAGGGAGACTGTCGCGATCGAACGTTTGTTCATGCTGCCTGCTCCATGATCCTGCCCGGCGCTACGGTGAGTCCCGTGCGGGCGGCCTCGCTGACGGCCTCGACGACGGCCAGCGTTCCCATTGCATCTTCGATCGTGATCAGCGGCTGTTCACGGTCCGCGATCACCGCGCAGAAGTGACGGAGCTGCTCGACCAGAGGGTCGAACGCCCGCGGTGCGATCGTCTCGCGCGACAGAGGTGCGTGCCAGCCGGGATTGCTCGGATAGGACCACAGCTCCATGGTCGGCACCGACAGCGAGCCGCTCGTGCCGGCAAAGACGTAACAGGGCTGATCCTGCTTCGGATACACCGCGTTTTCGCCCGAGCTCAGCTCCCAGCTCCACGGCGCCGGCGTCGCATCGGACACCGTCACCGTTCCAAGCGCCCCATTGGCGAAGCGCAGCAGCAGAGCGGCGGTGTCTTCGACGGGAAAGCCACGGACCCCGTTCGAGGTCAGCGCCTGGACCTCGGAAATCTCGCCGCAGATGAAGCGGAGGTTGTCGATGTCGTGGATGAGATTAATGAGAAGCGGCCCGCCGCCCGCTTCGCGTCGCCAGGCCACCCCAAAATAGTCGTCCGGCTTCTTCAGGAGCCACAGTCCGACCACGGCGGTGAGCCGGCCGAGGCGGCCGGTCGCGACGGCCTCGCGCGCGGCCTTGATGATCGGATTGTGCCGGCGATGATGGCCGACCAGCATCGGCACGCCGATCCGCTTGACCGCGGCGCAGAGGCGCTGCGCGGCGGCAACATTCTCCGTCACCGGCTTTTCGATCAGCGCCGGCACGCCCTCCGCCGCGCAATCGAGCGCCATCGGCAGGTGCAGCGTGTTGGGCGAGGCGATGATGAGGCCGTCGGGCTTCTCCTGCTCCAGCAGCGCGCGATGGTCCGCATACCAGGGCACATCACGTGCCTCCGCGTAGTCCTTTGCGCCAGGTGAAGGATCGGCAATGCTGGCCAGCGCGCAATCCCTTGATGCCTCGATCAATTCGACATGGCGGCGGCCGATCAGGCCGGCACCGGCAACGGCGATGCGCATTTTCGCGCTCATGCGGCGCTCTCCTCCATGACGCCGCCGAGGAAGAGCTGGCCGATGCGGGGATCATTCAGGATGCGTTCGGCCTTGTCGACCATGCGGGTCTGGCCGAGCTCCAAGACGATGCCGAAATCGGAGATCTCCAGCGCCGAGCGCGCGTTCTGCTCGATCATCAGGATGGTGACGCCGCGGTCGCGCAGAGATTTGAGGATATCGAAGGTCTGTTGCACCATCAGCGGCGACAGCCCGATCGAGGGCTCGTCGATCAGCACGAGTTTTGGCTCGAGCAGGAGCGAGCGCGCGATCTCGAGCTGCTTCTGCTCGCCGCCCGACAATGTCGAGGCCTGCTGCGTGGACTTCCGCCGCAGTGCCGGAAACGGGTCGAGCACGGCCTCGATCCGCCTCTGCAGGTCGATGCCCTTCGCCGCGACGCCGCCGAGCTCGATGTTATGTCGCACCGACAACTCGGGGAAGATGTTGCGCCCCTGCGGCACGTAGCAGATGCCGGCATTGAGCAGCGCGCGCTGGCCCAAGTTAGTCACATCGCGATCGGCGAAGCTGATCTTGCCCTCGCGCAGCTTCAACAGGCCGAAGATCGCCTTGAACACCGTCGACTTGCCGGCGCCGTTCGGGCCGATGATGGTGGTGATGGTCGCCTGCGGCACGGAGAATGTCGTGCCGTTCAGGATGGTCATCTTGCCGTAGCCGCCGACAAGATTCTGAACGGAGAGGATCGGGTCGCTCATGGCTCGCTCCCTCAATGACCCAGATAGGCTTCGATCACGGCGGGGTTCTTGCGGACTTCGTCCGGCCGTCCCATCGCCAGTACCTTGCCCTCCGCCATCACCATCACGCGCGAGCACAGCGACATCACGAATTCCATGTTGTGCTCGATCACGACGAAGGTGGCGTTCTTCTCGCGGTTGATCGCGACCAGCCGGTCCTTCAGGTCGGCCAGCATCGACGGATTGACGCCGCCGGCGGGCTCGTCGAGCAGCACCAGGCGCGGTCCGCCCATGAAGGCCATGGCGGCGTCGAGCAGCTTCTGCTGGCCGTAGGAGAGGCCGCCGGCCGGCTCGGCGGCGAGATGATCGAGCTTGAAGAAGCCGATCATCTGGTCCGCTGCGCCGGTCAATCCCGCATCGGAGCGGCCGACCAGGCGCGAAGCCATGTTACCCTGATGCTCCTGGCCCGCAAGGATCAGGTTTTCGCGCACCGAGAGCTTTGGGAAGACCTGCAGGAGCTGGAAGGTGCGGCTGACCCCGAGCTTGTTGAGCTCGGCGGGTCGCAAGCCCGTCACTGTCTTGCCGTCGAGCTTGACCTCGCCGCTGCTCGGTGTGAGCTGGCCCAGGATGCAGTTGAACAGGGTCGACTTGCCGCAGCCGTTCGGCCCGATCAGGCCGAGGATCTCGCCCTCGCGCACGTCGAAGCTGACGCCGTCGACGGCGCTGATGCCGCCAAAATTCTTCTTGATGTTGGTGACTTCGAGAACCGGACTCATTGCGCCGTCTCCAGTCGTGATTTCGCGACGGCGCGCAGTGCAGAGGCTGCCTTGGTGCGGCGCGCGGCGAGGTAACGATCGAGGATTCCCAGGATGCCGGTCGGCGACCAGATCAGCAGCAGCATCACCGCGACGGCGTAGAGCATCAAATAGTAGCCTTCGGTGAAGCGCAGCCATTCCGGCAGCAGCACCGCGATCATCGCCCCCAGGAAGGGGCCGAAGTAGAAGCCGGCGCCACCGACGATCACCATCATCAACAGGTCGAGCGAGAGCGACAGGTTGAACGGCACGGGATCGATATATTGCGTCAGCGGCGCGTAGAGCGCACCGGCGACGCCGCCGAGCGCCGAGCCGATGGCAAAGGCCATCAGCGTGTAGCGCCGCGTGTCGACGCCGAGCGACTGCGCGCGCAGCGGATTTTCACGCAGCGCCATGAAAGCGCGGCCCCAGGGCGAGCGGATCAGCCACCACACCGCGATCGACACGAGTGCGAGCGAGCCGAGGCAGACATAATAGAAGGGCAGCGGCTTGTTGGTCGCGAGCCCGAAAATGTGCGGCCGCGGAATATTGGAAATGCCATAGATGCCGCCGGTGAGCCAGCTCTCGTTGCGAAACACCAGGAAGGCGAGGGTGGAGAAGGCGAGCGTGACGAAGGCGAGATAGTGGTGCTGCACGCGCAGTGCCGGATAGCCGAGCACCCAGCCGACCGCGAAGCTTAAGGCAATCGCGACGACGATCGCGGCCGGCAGCGGCCAGCCATGCGTCGTCATGATCGCCGCGGCATAGGCGCCGATGCCTACGAAGGCGCCCTGTGCCAGCGAGACCTGGCCGGCATAGCCGAGCGTGAGGTTCAGCCCCATCGCGGCGATGGTCATCACGGCCCACTGGCTCAGGATGAACAGGCCGTAGCGATTGAAGTTCATGGGGACCACGATCAGCGCCGCGATGACGGCGAGGGCGAGCGCGATCTTCAGAGGCTTGCCAAATCCGCTCATACCGTGCGCTCCTCGGCGCGGCCGAGCAATCCTTGCGGCCGGAACAGGATGACGACGATGAGGAAGATCAGCGGCACGGCCGCACGATACTGGGTCGACACGTAGGCGGCTGCGAGATTGTCGAGCACGCCTATCAACAGGCCGCCGGCGATGGCGCCGCGCACCTGGTTGAAGCCGCCGACGATGGCGGCGATGAAGGCGGCCTGGCCCAGCACCTCGCCGGAGGAGAATTTAGCCAGATAGATCGGTGTGATCAAAAGCGAAGCCAGCGCCACCAGGAAAGCGTTGATCAGGAAAGTCAGGAGGATCATCCGCTCGACGGGAACGCCGATGATGCGTGCGACCGTTGGATTCTGCGCCGCCGCCTGCATCTGGTGGCCGAGCGAAGTGCGGTTCAAAAGCGTGGTCAGACCGAAGACGGCGAGGATGGCGACGGCGAGCACGCCGATGCTTTGCAGGGAGACCGCGTGACCGAGCACCGAGATGTCGCCGGTCGGCACGATCGAGGGAAACGACGAGGCCTCGGCGCTGAAGAACTGCTTCACGGCTTCCTTGATGCCGATCGCCAGCGCCATGGTGGCGATCGCAAGCGGCAGCACGCCGTGGCGCATCATGGGATCGACCAGCAGCAGCTTGAAGGCGAGGCCGAGCAGGATCATCGAGAGCAGGATGCCGAGGATGATGGCGAGCCAGAACGGCGCGCCGACATGCATCGCCGCCAGCATCAGGAAAGCCGGCAGCATCACGAACTCGCCTTGCGCGAAGTTGATGGTCTGCGAGGTCTGCCAGAGCAGCGTGAAGCCGACGGCCACCAGCGCATAGATTGCGCCTGTGGCGAGCCCCGCGACCAGAAGATCGAACAGATTGGACATGGGGTTCTCTTTTCGTTAGAGCCCGATCGAATTGGGTCGACGCGAATTCAGGCCTATCACTCCCTCTCCCCCGTTCTTACGGGGAGAGGGTGGGGTGAGGGGCTCTCCTCGCGAATTCAACTGTCACCGTGACCGCGGAAGCGGCCCCTCACCCCAACCCTCTCCCCGCGAAGAGCGGGGAGAGGGAGAAGGGCAGGACCTCACTTCAGCTTCGGCAGAACCTGCTTCACGACCTGCTTGCCTTCCACGACCTCGACCAGAAAGCTCTGGCGATCGATGTCGCCGTTCTGATCGAACGTGACGTCCATCAGGATGCCCGGCTCATCCGCGGCCTTGATCGTCAATCCGTGCAGCGTGTCGGCGAAAGCCTTGGAATCGACCTTGCCCATCTTCTCGGTGGTGGCTTTGATCATGTAGACGGCGAGGTAGCCCTTCAGACCGTTGTGGTCCGGCACGTAATTATACTTCTTGGAAAACTTGTCGCGGAACGCCTTGATCAGGTCGACCGGTGCGTCGGTGGTGAGGCCGACATGGCCGCGCGCGCCGTTGGCGGCGTCGCCCGCGAGTTCGATCACCTTCTGGCCGATCAGCGTGGTCTCGCCCATCAGCGGCGCAGTGACGCCCTGTCGCTTCAGCTCTTTAAGGATGCGCGCGCTTTCCTCCTCGTTCAGGTAGACAAAGACGGCGTCGGGATTGGCGGCCTTGATCTTGCCGACGTCGGCGGCGAAGTCGGCCTGGCCGGCTTCGGTCGAGAGGTCGGCGACGACCTTGGAGCCGAGGCGGTCGAGCTCCTTGACGATGACGTCGCGCCCGCCGCGGCCGAAGTCATTGTTGACCCAGACCACCGCGACCGTCTTCGCCTTCATCTCGTCGTGGATGTATTTCGCGACCTTCGGCATCGAGGATTGTTGGCCGAACGAGGTGCGGAACAGGAATTTGTTGCCGGCCTGCGTCAGCTCGGCGGCCTCGCCGCCCATGATCTGGGCGATGCCGGCCTCCGCCGCCAGCGGCGCGGTCACCTTCACCGAGCCGGAATAGCCGGGCCCGAGCAGCACATAGGGCTCGGCGTCGAGCGCTTTCTGCACCTGGGCGCGGGCGACGCCGGGGTTGGATTGCGAGTCGGCGTGGGTGACCTCTAACTTGCGGCCGAGCACGCCGCCCTTGGCATTGATCTCCTCGATCGCAAGATCAATGCCGTTCTTCCAATTGGTGCCGACGGTGGCGCCGCCGCCCGAAAGCTCGGCGACGTCGGCAAGCTTGATCGCCTGGCCATGGGCGCTGGTTGCTGCGGCAAAGGCAAACAAGGCGCCCGCCAGAATGGTCGATTTCATCGTCTCTCCTCCCGTTTCACTTGATGTCGTCGGCAGCCTTGTGTCCGGCCGCTCGGGTTACGCTGCGTAATAGGCTGAGCTTCGGGCCGCCATCACCTCGTCGAAAGCCTGTCCCATGACTTCGGTCGATGGGGCAAGGCCCGTGAACAGCTCGAAGGCGTCGGCCGCCTGGTAGATCGCGAGCTCGCGTCCGGTCATGATCCGCGCGCCCTTGGCCTGGGCTGCCGCCAGCAGCGGCGTGATCAGCGGCGAATAGACGGCGTCAGCGACCCACAATTTTTCGTGCAGCAGCGTGGCCGGGACCGGAATACCCCGGTTCGGCAGCATGCCGACCGGCGTGCCGTTGACGAGGCCGGTTGCGCCATCAAGCGCATCCTCGACGCTTCCAGCCACCCTGGCGCCCGCGCGTGGGGCAAGCAGCGAGGCGAGCGTTTCGGCGCGCGCGGGCTCGCTGTCGAAAATGCGGATGTCGGCCACCTCCAGGCTCGCCAGTGCGAAAGCGATCGCCTTGCCGACGCCGCCGGCGCCGATCACGGCGACCGCGTTGCCGGATGGCGCCAGCAGCGGCGCAACGGCGCGGGCAAAGCCCGTGGTGTCGGTGTTGTGGCCGATCAGCCGGCCGTCCCGGACAACGACGGTGTTGACCGCGCCCATGGCGGCGGCGCCCGGTGCCAGCTCGTCGAGCAGCGGGACCACCGCCTCCTTGTAGGGATAGGTGACGTTGATGCCGGCAAAGCCGAGACGGCGCACGCCCTCGAGCAAAGTGCTGAGCTGTGCGGCATCGGCGCCGGCGATCTCGATGAGCTGGTAATGGCCGCGCCAGCCGAGCGCCTCGGCGGCGCGCTCGTGCATGGCGGGGGAGGCGGAATGCGCGATCGGTGCGCCGAGCAGGCCGGTGAGGAGCTTCTTGCTGGTGGCGGGGCCGCGCTTCGACATGATCCACTATCGTCTGGTGAGGGGCGTTCTTTCCCGGCCATTAGCGGGGAAATCCGCGCAATTCCAAGTGCGACGATAGACTTTCCCTCAGCTAACACAATTACCCATTTATCCGACAAACCTAACATAGTGTTATTTTCGCCGGCCGCGCACCGCTCCACCCTTTCCGTTGCTGCGGGAGGGCTCGACCGCGCGCATCTCGGCGCGCAGCGCCTCGATGAAATATTCGACATGGAGCGACAGCGGCGCGCCGCGCTTCACCGCGATGTAGGTATCGAACCGCGTCGGCTCGGTGATCTTCAACAGCTCGATTCCGGGGTAGCCGCCATGGGCCACCGTGAATTGGTCGATGATGGCGATGCCGAGGCCCGCCTTCACCAGCGCGCAGACGGTGGTACCGAAACGTGCGCGGATGGTGATGTTGTAGTCGAGCCGGTTGCGCGCGAAGATCTCGGCCATGATCCGCCCGTAAGGGTCGTTCGGGTCGATGCCGATCAGCGGATAACGGGTGATCTCGGCAGCCGAAACCTGCTTGCGCCCCGCGAGCTCGTGGCCGGGCGGCACGATGCAATAGAGCTCGCCGGAGGCGAGCGGCATGAAGTCGAGACCGGAATGCTCGAGCCGGTAGCTCATCGCCACGCACTCGCCGCGGCCGAGCAGGAGATAGTCGATGGCCTCCTCGAGCTTGAGGATGTTGATGTCGATGCCGAGATCCGGATAGCGGCGCCGGACGCGCTCGATCGCGCGCGGCACCATCACCTGGGAGATGCTCGGCACCGAGCCGATGCGCAGTTCGGACAATCCGCCGCGTCCGATCTTGGAGATGATCTCGGAGAGATCATCGACCTTCTTGTAGACGCCGTTGATCTGCTCAAAAATGTTCTCAGCCTCCGGCGTCGGGAAGTAGCGGCCGTTCTGGCGCTGGAAGAAGCGGATGCCGAGCGAGCGCTCGGTGTATTTGACCAGCCGGCTGATGCCCGGCGCGGACACGTTGAGCAGCTTCGCCGCGCCGCCGATGGTGCCCGTCACCATCACGGCACGGATCACTTCGACCTGGCGCAGCGTCATCATGTCCTGGACATCCCGAAAGGCGATCGCGACGGCGATCATCTCACGAGCGATGCGAGGACTTCCAGCGGCAAATGCCTGTCAATACGGACGGGAGGGCGACGCTTCACCCTCCCCCTCCAGGGGAGGGTAAGTGAGAGCGCAGCTCACTCGCCGATGACAACGACGGAGAAGCTTCGCGGTCAGATTGTTTCGACTAAAAAAGGCAAGTTCGAATGGAATGACGGCGCACGCCCGTTCGTACGCTTTTGCAGCAACGGCATGCCTCAGCTCGCCGGTCCCTCGGGCGAAGCGCTGTCGGGCAGCCTGGCGCGTTCGCTTTCCAGCACCGCGCGCGCGAACTCGACGATCTTCTGTTTGTTTGCCGTCTCGCGAACGGCGAAAAACACGCGGTTGAGTTCCAGGCCGAGCACGCTGTTGAGGGCGATGTTCTCGTCTTCCATCGTGGTTTCCCGCTTCGGACATTCAAGCTGTATCTTGATGCCGATTCCTCCACAAGTAGATTAAATCTTCGGAGCGTGTAGCGCTCCGTGAAACTACGGTGGCGGCGAATTGAGGCGTCCCCCAAAGTCGTGCTATAGCGAGCGGCAAGGGACGGGAAACGCACCGATGTCCGCCGTTGACTATGGTCGGGAAGCGCTCGACTTCATCGAGGGTCTGGGAGCCTACAGCAGGGTTCCTGACGCCATGGATGCACTCGCAATGGCCTTCGGCCGATACGGCTTCGAGCACATCATCGTAACCGGTCTGCCGAATCCCGATCAGCGCTTCTCCCAGATGGTGCTTGCCAAGCGCTGGCCGGTGGAATGGTTCGACATTTACACTGAGAGAAACTACGACCGCGTCGACCCCGTCATCCGCAAATGCCGGCAGACGGTGAATCCGTTCGAATGGTCGGAGGCGCCTTATGATGCGGAGCTCGAGCCTGGCGCCGTGGAGGTGATGCGGCGGGCCGCCGATTTCCGCATGTCCCGCGGCTTCGTCGTGCCGATCCACGGGCTGACCGGCTATGAGGCCGGCGTCTCGCTCGCGGGTGTCCATCTCGACCTCAATGCGCGCAGCAAGCCGGCGCTGCATCTGATGGCGATGTACGGGTTCGACCACATCCGCCGCCTGCTGGATCCCGCACCCCATCCCTCGACGCGGCTCACGCCCCGCGAGCGCGAGGTGATTGCCTGGGCCGCGCAAGGCAAGTCGGCTTGGGAGATCGGCGAGATCCTGGACATCAGGCAGCGTACGGCGGAGGAGCATCTTGCAACCGCCGCGCGCAAGCTCGGGGCGGTCAACCGGACGCATGCGGTCGCGATCGCGATCCGCCACAGAATCATCAATCCCTGAGGCTGTCCGCCTACTGGGAAATTTCCCAATAGTCGTCGCGGCGTTTTTCTCCGAGGCTTCCTCCATTTCAAGCAATGGGGGACTCCATGATTCATGTGATTTCCGCCACCAATCGGCACCTCTATGAAGACGTCATCGAGCAGCACTTCCGGGTAAGGCACGAGATTTTCGTCGAGGAGCGGAAGTGGGAGGCGCTGCGCAAGCCCGACGGCCGCGAGATCGACGTCTACGACAACGAGGACGCGATCTACTTCCTCGCCCTGGAGGATCGCCGCGTGCTCGGCGGCTACCGGCTCTATCCCACCACCAAGCCGACGATGATGAGCGAGGTGTTCCCGCATCTCGCCGCGGTGCGCGGCTGCCCCGTGGATCCGCTGGTCTGGGAATGGTCCCGCTTTTTCGTCGCGCGCGATCGCCGCGACGGCGCGCTCAACCTGCGGCTCATGGCGTCAGCGCAGGAGTTCTGTCTCAGCCAGGGCATCGAGCGTCTCTGCCTGGTCATGGAGACGTGGTGGTTGCCGCGTTTCCACGACATCGGATTCGTCGTGACACCCCTCGGACTGCCGTCCCTGATCGAGGACTCCTGGACTATGGCTGCAACGATCGAGGTTCGTCAGGAGTCCCTCGACATCGTGCGGAATCGCATCGGGATGACGCATGTCATCCAACAGGATGGTCCGCGCCTCGACGCCATCGCCCTTGCCAACGGCTGCGGCCTCGCCGCGGCGCAACGAAAGACCGCCTGAGATGTCGGACATGATGCGGGACAGCCAGATCATGGCGCAGACCAGGGACGAGAACCTCGGCTACATGTCCGACATGGCGCTCGAGCTTGCACAAATGGCGGAGGACTCCGGACTGACAACGCTCGCCTATCTGTTCCGGATGGCTGCGCTGGAAGCTTCCACCGTGGACACCGTCATGGCCGAGCCGGATGATTTCCCTCACCAGATGACATCGCATTAGGCGGATCCTCTTCCGTTCCTAAAGGGCATGCTCTCAACCTCTCCTCCTTGCGGGGAGGGGTGATCACGCGCCTCGAATGGAGGTGCATCGCACCGCGTTCGTTGGCGTCACCGTGCCGATCACGCGCATCTCTTGCTTTCGGCCATAGCCGAAGAGTTGCAGGCCGGCGCCGTCAGCAACCTGACCGTTCAACACCAACCGCTCAGTTCTGGAGGCAGGCCGGTGCGGCAGGTTGACCCATTCAGCGTGGCAACTTTCCTGCATTGCCGCTCGGCTGCAGGCACCGAGATGCAACAAAGTGCATGTCTGGCGCAGAATCGCTCTTGCCTCGGAACGATACTGCCATTACCCATTTTTCGGCCTTGAAGAGGCGGGGGGAGCTCTTTCACTGATGGCGACCGTGTTTGAACATCGGCGCGACGCTGCGTGCGCCTGAAAGAGTTTTGATGCTGCTCGTCGTCGAACAGTTCTTGAACGGATTGCAATTCGGCCTGCTGCTGTTCCTGCTTGCCGCCGGGCTGACGCTGGTGTTCGGGATCATGGATCTCGTCAACCTCGCGCACGGCTCGCTTTATATGATGGGTGCCTATTTCGCAGCGACCTTCGTCGCCTGGACCGGCAGCTTCGTGCTCGGCGCGCTGATGGCGCTCGGCGCGACGCTGCTGCTCGGCATCGTGCTCGAAGTGACGGCGCTGCGGCATCTCTACGGCCGCGACCATCTCGACCACGTGCTCGCGACTTTCGGCCTGATCCTGTTCTTCAACGAGGCCGTGCGGTTGATCTGGGGTCCCGCCGGGCTCGCGCTGCCGCTGCCGGCCTGGCTCACCGTGCCGGTGCAGCTTCTGCCCGGCATCTACTATCCGGCCTACCGCCTCGCGATCATCGTGGTTGCGTTGCTCGTTGCGCTGCTGCTCTATCTCGGCGTGATGCGCACCCGCATCGGCATGCTGATCCGCGCCGGTGCCTCCAATCGCGAGATGATCGGCGCGCTCGGTATCAACATCAAGCTGCTCTACACGCTGGTCTTCGGCCTCGGTGCGGCGCTCGCGGGCCTCGCGGGCCTGATGCAGGCGCCGATCCTCACTGTGCAGATCGGCATGGGCGAGAACATCCTGATTCTCGCCTTCGTCATCATCGTGATCGGCGGCATCGGCTCGATCCGCGGCGCGTTCCTTGCCGCGATCTTCGTCGGTATGATCGACACGCTCGGCCGCGCCTTCCTGCCCAACCTGTTGCGCCAGGTGCTGAGCTCGACCGCGGCCTCCACCGCCGCGCCGGCGCTGTCCTCGATGCTGATCTATCTCTTGATGGCAATCGTGCTGGTGGTGCGGCCGGAGGGGCTGTTTCCGGCCAACCGTCGATGAAGGGTTTGAGCGTGAGCAAGGCCGTCACGGCCCTGATGCTGGCGGGCCTCGTGCTGTTGCCTCTCTATTCGTCGCTCTCCGGCAACATCTTCATCCTGACGCTGTTCACACGCATCGTCATCCTGGCGCTGGCGGCTGCGAGCCTCAACCTGATCATGGGCTATGGCGGCATGATGAGCTTCGGCCACGCCGCCTATCTCGGTATCGGCGGCTATGCCGTGGGCATTCTGGCGCAGGAAGGCGTCGGCTCCGGCTTCGTCCAGTTTCCGGTCGCGCTCGCCGCGTCCGCGTTGTTCGCACTCGTGATCGGTGCGCTCAGCTTGCGAACCCGCGGCGTCTATTTCATCATGATCACGCTGGCCTTTGCGCAGATGGCCTATTACGTCGCCTCGGGCCTTGCGCGTTACGGCGGCGACGACGGCCTCACCGTCTACAAGCGCAGCGACTTCTCCGGCCTGGTCAATCTCTCCGACCGCGTGCAGTTCTACTATCTCTGCGTCGCGTGTCTCCTTGGCGTGATCTTCCTGATCTGGCGCGTCGTCAATTCGCGCTTCGGCCTCGTGGTGCAGGGGCTGCGCTCCAACGAGCAGCGCATGCAGGCGATCGGCTTTCCGGCGAAACGCTATCAGCTCGTCTGCTTCGTGATATCGGGCACCATGTGCGGGCTCGCCGGCGCGCTGCTCGCCAACAACACCGACTTCGTCAGCCCCGCCGTGATGTACTGGACCCGCTCCGGCGACCTCATGGTGATGGTGATCCTCGGCGGCATGGGCACGCTGTTCGGCCCGGTGATGGGCGCAGTGGTCTATCTCGTGCTCGAAGAGCTGCTGTCGCAGGTCACCGAATATTGGGCGCTGATCATGGGCCCGCTATTGCTGCTCGTCGTGCTGTTCGGGCGCGGCGGCATCATGGGCCTGCTCGGGAGGGTTGGCCGTGGCTGAACCGCTGCTCCGGGTCGAAAAGCTGGTACGCCGCTTCGGCGGCATCACCGCAACCGATAACGTGTCGCTCGACGTCGCGGCCGGCGAACTGCATGCCATCATCGGCCCCAACGGCGCCGGCAAGACCACGCTGATCAGCCAGCTCACCGGGCACCTTGCCCCGCATGCCGGCACGGTCTCGCTCGGCGGTCTCGACATCACTTACCTGCCGGCGTATCGCCGCTGCGCGCTGGGGCTTGCACGCTCGTTCCAGATCACCTCGCTGTTGCTCGATTTCACTGCTGCCGACAATGTGGCGCTGGCGGCGCAAGCGCATGCCGGCACGTCCTTCCGCTTCTTCGCCAATGCGCGCAAGGAAAAGGGGCTGCGCGATGCTGCGCATGCCGCGCTCGACCGCGTCGGTCTGTCCCATCGCGCCGACGTCGTGGTCTCGCGGCTCAGTCACGGCGAGCGGCGCGAGCTCGAGCTTGCGGTCGCGCTGGCCAGCAAGCCGAAACTGCTGCTGCTGGACGAGCCGATGGCGGGCCTGGGTGTCACCGAATCCCAGCGCATGGTGAAGCTGCTGCAGGAGCTGCGTAAAGAGGTCTCGATCGTGCTGGTCGAGCACGACATGCCGGCGGTGTTCGCGCTGGCCGATCGCATCTCGGTGCTGGTCTATGGCCGCGTCATCGCCTCGGGCGACCCGGCCGCGATCCGGCAGAACGAGGAGGTCAAGCGCGCCTATCTCGGCGACCAGCACGTGGTGACGCGTCATGATTGATCGGCTGGCTGACACGCTGCTCGACGTCGACGGCATCGAGACCTGCTACGGCCTGTCCCAGGTGCTGTTCGGCCTGTCGCTGTCCATCAAGCCGGGCGAGATGGTCTCGCTGATGGGCCGCAACGGCATGGGCAAGACCACCACGATCCGCTCCATCATGGGCCTGACGCCGGCGCGCGCCGGCGCGATCCGGTTTGCGGGTGCGGACGTGCGGCAGCTTCCGTCCTACAAGATCGCAAAGCTCGGCGTCGGTCTCGTCCCCGAGGGGCGCCAAATCTTTCCGAACCTCAGCGTGCGCGAAAATCTGGTTGCCGCCGCCGCCGACCGCTTCGGCATCGACAATCCCTGGACGCTTGCCGCGATCTACTCCTTGTTTCCGCGGCTGGCCGAACGCGCCTCCAACATGGGCAACCAACTCTCCGGCGGCGAGCAGCAGATGCTCGCGATCGGCCGCGCGCTGATGACCAACCCAAAGCTCCTGATTCTGGACGAAGCGACCGAGGGCCTCGCACCGCTGATCCGCGAGGAGATCTGGAATTGCCTGTCGCTGCTCAAGAAGCGCGGGCAGTCGATCCTCGTGGTCGACAAGAACGTCGATCACCTCGCCCGCATCTGCGACCGCCACTACATCATCGAGCGCGGCAAGACGGTATGGAACGGCACATCGAGCGAGCTGATGGCCGAGCCGGAGTTGCAGCACCGCTATCTGGGGATTTAGTTCGCTCTCCGCGTCGTTGTGGTCGGGCCTGTCCCGGCTAATCAGGCGTGGGCCGCGAGGAAGCGAGACATACATTCCCCGGGACAAGTCCGGGCACTACGGCTGAATGAGGAGCGGTGCGGCTGCGCCACCGAGTCGGTGTCGTCCTGGCGAAAGCGAGGACCCATCCCGCGGAATCTATCGATCGGGCGTGAAAGGAGGTCCCGGACGACCGGTCTTCGCCAAACATCCCCCTGGGATAATGGGTCCCGGCTCTCGCCAGGACGACATTGTGGGGTCTTGCCTAGATCGCGCCGACACTAGCGCGCCAGGCGATGCGTGCCGATTTCAATCAGGGTTGTCCGGCAGGACAGGCGGTAAATCAGGCTGAAGAAATGACCCCACATGATCCAATTCCGCTGTTTGATCACTTGGATGCAGCCTAGCGCGCCAGTCTTTCCGACGGTTTTCGCGGGATCGGGAAAATGGCTTCGTCGGCGAGGGTAGTGATGTCGTCGGAACAGGCGGGACGAAGTCGCCTCACAGGGGTGTGAAGTGCTCTTGTCATGCCGGGCTCGGTCCTGCGGACCGCCCCGAAATGACCGCCAACAATCAGAACATCTCGAAATATTCGCGGTGCTCCCAGTCGGTCACCTCGGCGAGGAAGCGGTCGATCTCGGCGTTCTTGATGTGGGTGTAGTAGTCGACGAACTCGGCGCCCAACTTCTCGCGGAAGAACGGGTCGTCCTTCAGTGCCGCGACAGCGTCGCGCAAGCTCTTCGGCAACAGCGGGGCCTTGGTCTCGTACGGCGTATCGGCCGACGGGCCAGGGTCGAGCTTGCGGTCGACACCATCGAGGCCGGAAAGGACCTGCGAGGCCATGTAGAGATAGGGATTGGCGGCGGGTTCGCCGACGCGGTTTTCCAGGCGCGTCGCGGCATCGTTCGGCCCGCCGAGTACGCGGATCATCACGCCGCGATTGTCGCGGCCCCAGATCGCGCGGTCCGGCGCCAGCGAATAGGAGCGGTAGCGCTTGTAGCCGTTGATCGTTGGCGTCGTGAACACGGTCGCAGCGCGGGCATGGTCGAGCAGGCCCGCGAGATAGGCGCGGCCGAATTCGCTCAGCGGCTCGGCGCCTCCCTTCGCCATGAACAGGTTCTCAGCCGTAGCGCGCGAGACGATCGACTGGTGCAGGTGCCAGCCGCTCGCAAACAGATTGGCCAGCTTCGGCCGGCACATGAAGGTGGCGTGGTAGCCGTGCCGCCGCGCGATCTGCTTTACGGCAGACCGGAACAGCACCATGTTGTCGGCGGGCTCCATTCCCCTCTTCGGCTGGAAGGTGAACTCGCACTGGCTCGGCCCGAACTCGACCTCGACCGAGCGCAAGGGAAGTCCGAGCGCGACGATGTCGCGGCGCAGGATCTCAAGCACCGGCTCCATCTGATCGAAGCGCTGCTCGGTGAGATATTGATAGCCGTGGCTGAGCAGGCTCACCGAGGGCGGCGTGCCGGGCTGGCCGGCATCCTCGGCGCGCATGTGCGCGTCGTCGAGCTTGAAAATGTGGAATTCGACCTCGAGTCCCGCAACGAAATCGTAGCCGCGGCTTGCGAGCTCATCGAGCACCTTGCGATAGAGCCCGCGCGTTGCGAACGGGACTGGACGGCCGTCGCTGAAGTAGAGGTCGCACAGCAGCCAGCCGGTGGTCGGCGCCCAGGGCAGCACGCGGAAGGTGGTGGGATCGGCGACCATCAGCACGTCGGCGGCGCCCTCCATCTCCTTCATGCCGAAGCCGCCGCCGGCGGTGAACACCGGAAATACCGTGCGGTGCGAGGTGTCCTTGGCGAGCATGGTCGTGGTGATCGAGCAGCCGCTTTCCAGCGAGGCGATCG
The DNA here is from genome assembly GCF_029909975.1 of Bradyrhizobium sp. ISRA430. Lineage (NCBI taxonomy): Bacteria > Pseudomonadati > Pseudomonadota > Alphaproteobacteria > Hyphomicrobiales > Nitrobacteraceae > Bradyrhizobium > Bradyrhizobium sp. ISRA430. Next base: position 5,007,453 of record NZ_CP094516.1, on the reverse strand, counting down.
CCTCGGAGGCGATGATCGTCTTGCCGCGCAAGATGCCGTGCTGGTCCGGGAAGGCGAGGCGGATGACTTCGAGGTTCTTCTCCTCGACGATACGGCTCAGCCGCGTCGCCGCGTCCTTCTGCTCATCCGACCACAACCCATGACGCGCGACGAAAGTCACTTTGATTGCTCCTTCCTGCTCGGTGAGAGCATATTCCACGCTGTCATCGTCCGCGAAGGCGGACGATCCAGTATTCCAGAGACGGTAGCGTGTCCACGAGAGGCCGCGGCGTACTGGATGCCCCGCCTTCGCGGGGCATGACAGCGGAGCGTATGAGCCTCCGTTGTGACCCGGCGGCAGGAGACGACATCACTCCGCCGCCGTCAAATGCTGCACCTTGCCTTCGATCTCCTTCGGCACCGGTGCAGTCCAGGGCGCGCCGCGGCGGCGCTTGACGTCGACCTCCATCCAGTAGGTTTCCCAGCCCCGCGTCGGCCCGATGCCGTCCATGGTCGCCGGCCCCTGGATGCTGCGCGCGTTGCCCTCGTCCAGGAACAGCATCGGCTTCTCGCCGCCTGCAACCTTCTCGATCTCCTGCCGCAGCAGGCGGCGATACAGCACGATCGCCTTGTCGCTCTGCCCGAGATGCTCCTTGGTGCGGTCCTGGATCGCGCCCATCGATTCCACCGCCCACTGGTCGTGCACGTTGATATCGGTGCCCATGCCGGTGTAGGTCGCGGTCTGCTGCTCGTGCGGATCGAAACCGTATTCGTTGCTCTTGTTCTTGCGCGAGGTGTAGTCCGGCAGCTCATAGAGCTCGAGCCGCTGTTCCCGCATCTTCTTCTTGTCGACGGGATTGGTGTAGCTGGTGAAGATCGCGTACCAATAGCAGTTCTCGTCGTCGACCGGTACGTGCCACTGCGTGATCGTCATCTCCGTGCTCATGGGGATGACGAAGCCGTGCGGGAAGAGCTGATTGGTCACGCGCACGTGGGTGCGCTCGTCGTCGATCTCGCGCAGCGCAATCAGCCGCAGGCCGTATTCGGTGTGCTCGACATTGATGATCGGGCGGTCGTACTCGCGCAGGATCTTCGTCATCGGCAGGTCGGACCCTGCGGAGGCGCCGCGGAACTGCTTGCCGTAGGCGGTCGAGGTGTCCTCATCCTCGAAGAAGCGGTGCAGATAGGAGGCGTGCGCGGGATCGATGCCGACCTCCAGCGCCTGCAGCCAGTTGCAGGCCATGTGGCCCTTGAAGGCAAAGGTGTGCGTGCCAGGGGCGACAAAACAGTCGATCTCCGGGAATGCCGGCGGCTCTCCCTCGCCGAGATAAGCCCAGAGGATGCCGCCCTTCTCCATCACGGGATAGGAGCGCTGGCGGATGTTCTGGCAGAGTTTTGAGTCCTTCGGCTCTGCCGGTGTCTCGATGCACTGGCCGGTCGCGTCGAACAGCCAGCCATGGAAGGCGCAGCGCAGGCCGCCATGCTCGAGCCGGCCGAAGGCGAGGTCGGCGCCGCGATGGGCGCAGTGGCGGTCGATCAAGCCGTAGCGCCCCTGCTCGTCGCGGAACAGCACCAGATTTTCGCCGAGCAGCTTGACGGGTCGGATCGGCCGCGCGCCCTCCAGCTCATCCACCAGCGCCGCCGGCTGCCAATAGCTCCGCATCAGCTTGCCGCAGGGGTCCCTTGGCCCGGTGCGGGTGATCAGGTCGTTCTGCTCCTGGCTCATCATGGCGGGTCGCGTCCTTTTTCTGGAGGGGCGTTCTGTTCGCCTATTGAACGAATGGGCGAATTATGCCATGCGTTGGATCCGCAGCAAGCACTATTTTGCAGGAATGTCCCGACACCGATGCCCAAGCTGAAGCGGAGCGAGAGCGAGGAGCGCGCGACGGATTTCGTCGAAAGCCTCGATCGCGGCCTGCGCCTGCTTCAGTGCTTCGGCACCGCCGCGGGTCCGATGACGCTGAGCGACCTCGCCCGCGCCGCCGAGCTGCCGCGCGCCACCGCGCGGCGCATGCTGTTCACGCTCCAGCGCGGCGGCTTCGTTGCCGGCGACGGCAAGCTGTTCACGCTGACACCGCATGTACTGACGCTCGCGGCGTCGTATCTGCGTTCGAGCCAGCTCGTCGCCGTGCTTCAGCCCGTGCTCGACCGCGTCGCAACCGCCGCGCAGGAGATCTCCTCGCTTGCGGTGCTCGATGGCGACGATGTCGTATTCATCGCCCGCGGCGGCCCGGCGCGCGTGTTTTCGGGCGGACTCGAAATCGGCTACCGCCTGCCTTCGTTCTGCACCTCGGTCGGTCGCGCGATGCTCGGTCAATTCGACGATGCCGGTCTCACCGCGCGGCTGAAGGCCATGACGCGCGAGGCGCTGACGCCGCAAACGGTGACCGATCCCGAGGCGCTGCGCGCGCGCATCATTGCCGACCGTACGCAAGGCTATTCGCTGGTCGATCGCGAGGCCGAGCCGCATTTTCGCTCGATCTCCGTTCCCGTCCGCCGCTACGACGGAGTGATCGTCGCCGCCATCAACATGGGCGCCCATGTCGACCGCGTGCCGGCGCGGGAACTGCTCGACCGCTTCCTGCCGCTGCTACGGGAAGGTGCCGAGGCGGTGCGGTCGCAGTTGCTGTAGCTAAGCGTAACCCACCACTTCTCTCACCGTGTGCGACGCAAAGAGGTGGGTTACGCCTTCGGCTAACCCACCCTACATTGCCGCAGCCTGTGCTATAATGTGCTCCACAGAAGACCAGGGAGTACGCCATGCAACACACCATGGTTCCCAGTGATCGCGTGGAGCACGTCGCCGTCTACGGATGTGACGGCACGAAGCTCGGCACGATTGAGCGATTGATGCTCGACAAGGTGAGCGGAACGGTCGCCTACGCCGTCATCAAGACCGGCAGGCTGCTCGGGACCCACCATCATTATCCTCTGCAGTGGAGCGCACTGAAATACGATCCGGGACGTCAGGCCTTCCAGGTCGAGCTGACGCCGGAGCAACTGAGCAGCGGCCCCTGCGAGGTCGATGGCGATGAGTTCGACTGGGGCGACCGCTCGCGGCCCTACCAGCATCCGAATTACTGGTCGATCTAGGCGATCGACTTCATTCGTCTTGATGCCCCGCCGCTTCGCGCTCCATGTCGCGCCCCGCGTGTCCTCGCCCCTCTGCCGGCACCCTCACTGCCGGTTGCGCATCCAGTCGGCGAGGCCGGATAGCGCGCGGTCGAGGTCCTGTCGCGCAGCCGTGTCGACGACCGTCTCCTCCAGCGCGCCGCGCATGCAGAGCAGCCACGCATCGCGTTCGGCATCGCCGATCGCAAAGCCGATATGCCGCTGGCGCAGCCGCGGATGGCCCTTCTCGACCGAATAGAGTCGCGGTCCGCCAGTCCATTCGGTGAGATAGCGCTTCAGCACGTCCTTGATGTCGCCGAGATCGGCCGCATGCATGGTGCGGATGACTTTCGCAGCCGGCAGCGTGTCCATGCGCGCATAGAAGCGCTCGACCAGCCGATCGATCGTGGCGCTGCCGCCGATCCGCTCGAACATGGAAGCTGCGACGTCGCTATCGGTCATTGCTAATCCCAAGGCTTGCTGCCGGGTTCGGATATGCATTGTGGCGCGCCCACAAACATCTGCGCTCGCTTGTCCGGGACGACGGCGAAGAATCTACAGCGCCACGCTGCGCAGGCCGAAGCTGCGGGCTTCGTTCTGGAGCACGGGGCGCACTGCGTCGATCAGGCGCGCGGCGGCGGCGTCGACGGAGAGGCCGGCGGTATCCACCACCGCCGTCGCACGCGAATACAGCGGCTCGCGACTCAGCAAGATGTTGCGCAGCTCCGTCATTGCGGAGCGGTCATCGGCCATCGGGCGCAGATCGCCCTGGCGGCGCACGCGCGCCATGTGCTCCTCGGGCTCGGCCTTCAGCCAGATCGTGTAGAACGACGACAGGATCTGGTCGAAGGTCAGCGGCTCCGAGACGATGCCGCCGCCCGTCGCCAGCACCATCAGCTCGTTGCGTGCCAGGAGCTGTTGCAGCGCCGTCTGCTCCATGCGGCGAAAGCCTTCCTGGCCGTAGAGTGCGATGATCTCGGCGATCGAAAGCCCGTTCTGCTCCTCGATCGCCTTGTTGAGCTCGACGAAGCTCCAGCCGATCTTCTTCGCCAAAATCTTGCCGAGCGTGGACTTGCCGGCACCGCGCAGGCCGATCAGCGCGATGCCGCAGAACGGCGCACGCCGCGGCGCCGAGGCGCTGCCGCCGGCAAGCAGATCCTTGGCCTGCGCGATCTGGCTCGGCGTCGCCTTGCGGAGGAGATCGCGAAACATCTGCCAGTCCGGCGTCGGATCGGCTGAGGGAAGCAGGTCTTCGAGATGCGCACCCATCGCGTCCGACACGCGGCGCAGCAGCACGATGGAGACGTTGCCCTTGCCGCTCTCGAGCTGTGCGATGTAACGCTCCGAAATTCCTGATACCTTGGCGAGCACCTTGCGCGACATGCCGCGCAGCGCACGCATGGTGCGCACGCGCTGGCCGAGCTGTTCGAGAAATCGGGATTCGGCGTCGGGACTGTCGGTCATGGACTACAGATCATGGGCCTTCTTTAGCGGAGGTCCTGCGGCGCATTTAAATGAAACATAATGCCTGATGGCATTGACAGCAAGCCGCTCCGGTGTCTTTCTATGAATTATAATTCTAAATTCTGGGGAGAAGTCCGTGAGCGAGGGATCCTATAACGCGGTGACCTGGCTGCTCGACCGCAACGTCGAGGAAGGCCGCGGCAACAAGCTGGTCTTCGACGATACCGCCTCGCGGCTCACCTATGGCGAGCTCCAGCGCGAAACGCGGCGCGCCGCGAACATGCTGCGCCGGCTTGGCGTCCGCCGCGAGGAGCGGGTGGCGATGATCATGCTGGATACGGTCGACTTCCCGATCGTATTTCTCGGCGCGATCCGAGCCGGCATCGTGCCGGTGCCGCTCAACACGCTGCTGACTGCGGACCAGTACGCCTACATCCTCGCCGACTGCCGCGCGCGCGCGCTGTTCGTCGCCGAAGCGCTCTATCCCGTCATCAAGGACGTCGTCGGCCGCATGCCGGATCTCGAGCATGTCGTGGTGTCCGGCGCCAAGATGAACGGCCACAAGCAGCTCACTGAGGAGCTTGCGGGTGAGAGCGATCAGTTCGCGACGGCCGCGACCCACCCCGATGAGCCGGCGTTCTGGCTGTATTCGTCCGGCTCGACCGGCATGCCCAAGGGCGTCCGCCATCTGCATTCGAACCTGCAGGCAACCGCCGACACCTACGCAAAACAGGTGCTCGGCATCCGCGAGAGCGATGTCTGCCTGTCCGCGGCAAAGCTGTTCTTCGCCTATGGCCTCGGCAATGCGCTGACCTTCCCGATGTCGGTGGGCGCCAGCGTGGTCTTGAATAGCGAGCGCCCGACGCCGGCGCGGATGTTCGGCCTGATGAACAAGTACAATCCGTCGATCTTCTACGGCGTGCCGACGCTGTTCGCGGCGATGCTCAACGACGAGACGATGAAGAGTGAGCGCGGCGGCAGCGCATTACGCATCTGCACCTCGGCCGGCGAGGCGCTGCCGGAATCCGTCGGCAATAGCTGGAAAGCGCGTTTCGGTGTCGACATTCTCGACGGCGTCGGCTCGACCGAGCTGTTGCACATCTTCCTGTCGAACGCGCCCGGCGACATCAAGTACGGCTCCTCCGGCAAGCCGGTACCGGGCTATGCCGTGCGGCTGGTCAACGAGGCCGGCCAGGACGTTGCCGACGGTGAGGTCGGCGAGCTCCTGGTCGATGCGCCCTCTGCCGGTGAGGGCTACTGGAATCAGCGCCACAAGAGCCGCCGCACTTTTGAAGGGCCATGGACGCGCACCGGCGACAAATATGTGCGCGACGCCGAGGGCCGCTACACCTTCTGCGGCCGCGCCGACGACATGTTCAAGGTCTCCGGCATCTGGGTTTCGCCGTTCGAGGTCGAGAGCGCGCTGATCACGCACCCCGCCGTGCTGGAGGCTGCCGTCGTGCCCGAGGCCGATCCGGAAGGACTGCTGAAGCCGAAAGCCTTCGTCGTGCTGCGCCCTGGCGCAAAGACGGACGATCTGCAGGAGATGTTGAAAGAGCACGTCAAGCAGAAGATCGGCCCATGGAAATATCCGCGGTGGATCGACGTGGTGGAGTCCTTGCCGAAGACGGCAACGGGAAAGATTCAGCGGTTCAAGCTGCGTGAAGGGGCGAACTGAGCGTGCTCATATGGCGTAGTGCTGTTACCGCGAACTCCGCTGCGCTCCCTCCCCCCTTGCGGGGGAGGCGTAGGCCGCCTTCGGCGGCCGTCCTTCTAATGAACGCCGAAGCGGAGCTTCGGCTGTGGGAGCGGGGTAGCCCAGCAAAAGGTCTATCCATCGTCACAACATCGTTTGTTCAAATTGAGAGAGGGTGCCGTGTGGCAACCCCCTCCCTAGCCCTCCCCCGCAAGGGGGGAGGGAACGACGGAGCGAGAGAACGCGTCTCGTCCTCATTGCGCGAACGAAGAAGAGTCACAGCATGACCAACCTCACCCCCACCGGCTTCCTCAGCATCGATGGCGCCAGCCTCGAATACAAATGGCTCGCGCCACAAGTCCAGGACGCGCCGACCATTGTCATGCTGCATGAAGGGCTCGGCTCGGTCGGGCTCTGGAATGATTTTCCCGAGAAGCTGCAGCAGGCCACCGGCGCCGGCATGTTCGTCTACTCGCGCGCGGGCTATGGCCAGTCGAGCCCCGTGAAGCTGCCGCGGCCGCTCGACTACATGCAGCGCGAGGCGCTGGACGTGCTGCCGAAGGTGCTCGACGCAATCGGGTTCAAGCGCGGCCTGCTGCTCGGCCATTCCGACGGCGGCTCGATCGCGGCGATCTATGCCGGCTCGCACCAGGATCACCGGCTGGGCGGCCTCGTGCTGCTGGCGCCGCATTTCATCGTCGAGGATATCTCGGTGCAGTCGATCGCCGCGATCAAGACGGCCTACGAGACCACGGACCTGAAGGCCAAACTCGCGCGCTGGCACAAGGATGTCGACAACGCCTTCTATGGCTGGAACGGCGCTTGGCTCGATCCAAAATTCCGCAACTGGGACATCTCCGAGTACCTCGCCTACATCCGCGTCCCTGTGATGGTCCTGCAGGGTGTCGATGATCAATACGGGACACTGCGTCAGGTCGAGATCGCGCAGGCAGAATGTTATTGCCCGGTAGATTTGAAAGTCATTTCAGGCGCGGGGCATTCGCCGCATCGCGAAGCGCCGGGTGCGACGCTTGACGCGATTGTCCAGTTTGCAACGGCGGCCCTGCGCGACGACCAGAGTCTTCAGGGACGGGCCGCTTGAACTGTTGCAGGCACATCTTTGATGGGTGTGCCGCTAAAGGCGAGCGGGCCGCAGCCGTGGTCCGGCGCGCCGCCGCGATCCCGACCCATGAAACAAAATGCATGTGGCGACAGCGCGGGGGCTAGACGCATCCGAAAAGATGCATTATTGTGCATCTAACGGTTAAAGACCGAAGCTCATAATCCAGCTCAAGGGTGGCCCATGGCCGGGGAAGATCGTCGCCTCGCAGGCGGTGCGACATTCATCGATTTCCAGACCGATCCGTCCCGCTACCGGCACTGGAAGCTCGCGGTCGACGGCGAGGTCGCGACGCTGATCATGGATGTCGACGAGAACGGCGCCCTGTTCGAGGGCTATCTACTCAAGCTCAACTCTTACGATCTCGGCGTCGATATCGAGCTCGCCGATGCGATCCAGCGGCTGCGCTTCGAACATCCGGAGGTGAAGGTCGTGCTGCTGCGCTCGGCCAAGAACCGCGTGTTCTGCGCCGGCGCCAACATCCGCATGCTTGCCGGCTCGACCCACGCCCACAAGGTCAACTTCTGCAAGTTCACCAACGAGACCCGGAACGGCATGGAAGACTCCTCGGAGAATTCCGGCCAGCGCTTCATCACCGTGGTGAACGGCTCGGCCGCCGGCGGCGGCTACGAGCTCGCGCTCGCCACAGACCACATCATCCTCGCCGATGACGGCTCTTCTGCTGTTGCGCTGCCCGAAGTGCCGCTGCTCGCGGTGCTGCCGGGCACCGGCGGTCTCACCCGCGTCGTCGACAAGCGCAAGGTTCGCCGCGACCATGCCGACTTCTTCTGCACCATCGAGGAAGGTGTGAAGGGCAAGCGCGCAGTGGCCTGGCGCCTGGTCGACGAGATCGCGCCGAATTCCAAGCTCGAGGCCAGGATCGCCGAGCGCGCCAAGGAGTTCGCCGGCGCCTCGAAGCGCAACGGCAGCGGCAAGGGTATCGCGCTGACGCCGCTCAAGCGGACGATCGACGAGAACAGCGTCCGCTACGGCTTCGTCAGCGTCGACATCGACCGCGCCGCCCGCATTGCCACCGTCGCGATCAAGGCTCCGGAGGCCTCACCGCCCGCCGATATCGACGGCATGATGGCGCAGGGTGCCTCGTTCTGGCCGCTTCAGGTCGCGCGCGAGCTCGATGACGCCATCCTGCATCTGCGCATCAACGAGCTCGAGATCGCCATGCTGGTGTTCAAGAGCCATGGCGACCGCGCCCATGTGCTCGCCTGCGACGCGTTCCTCGAAGCCAACAAGGCGCACTGGCTCGTCAACGAGATCCGCCACTACTGGAAGCGTGTCTTGAAGCGCATCGACGTCACCTCGCGCACGCTGGTGACGCTGGTCGAGCCCGGCTCCTGCTTTGCTGGTACGCTCGCCGAGCTCGTCTTCGCCGCCGACCGCTCCTACATGCTGGTCGGCACGCGCCAAGGCGACAACCGCCCGCCGCCCGCGATCGAGCTTTCCGCGATGAATTTTGGCCCGTATCCGATGAGCCACGGGCTGACGCGGCTCGAGTCGCGCTTCCAGGCAGATCCGTCCGAGGTCGAACGCGCCAAGGGCCATACCGGCGAGGCGCTCGACGCCGAGCAGGCCGAGGAGCTCGGCCTTGTCACCTTCGCGCTCGACGACATCGACTGGGATGACGAGGTCCGCGTCTTCCTCGAGGAGCGCGCCAGCTTCTCGCCCGACAGCCTCACCGGTATGGAAGCGAGCCTGCGCTTCGTCGGCCCGGAGACGATGGAGTCAAAGATCTTCGCGCGTCTGACTGCGTGGCAGAACTGGATCTTCCAGCGCCCCAATGCCGTCGGCGAGGAAGGCGCACTGCGCCGCTACGGCAGCGGACAGAAGCCGAAATTCGATATGACGCGGGTATAGCGAGTAGGGAATGGCGAATAGCGAATGAGGGAAGTCCATTCACTACTCGCCATTCGCTATTCGCGATCCGCAGTTCGACGCCAGAAATTAAATGAACCAGTCCCCCACGGGAGATGCGCCATGAACATGAACATCATGAACGTCGACTACTCGACCAAGATTCCGAACAACGTGAATCTCGCCGAAGATCGCCAGGTGCTGAAAGCGCTGGAAGGCTGGCATCCCGGCTACATGGACTGGTGGAGCGACATGGGACCGGAAGGTTTTCAGGAATCGCTGGTTTACTTGCGCACCGCCTATTCGGTCGATCCGCGCGGCTGGGCCAAGTTCGATTATGTCCGCATGCCCGAATATCGCTGGGGCATTCTGCTTGCGCCGCAGGAAGAAAAGCGCGTCGTGCCGTTCGGCGAGCACTACGGCGAGCCGGCCTGGCAGGAAGTCCCGGGCGAGCATCGCGCCATGCTGCGCCGCCTGATCGTGATCCAGGGTGACACCGAGCCCGCGTCCGTCGAGCAGCAGCGTCATCTCGGCAAGACCGCGCCCTCGCTCTACGACATGCGCAATTTGTTCCAGGTCAATGTCGAGGAAGGCCGTCACCTCTGGGCGATGGTGTATCTGCTGCAAAAGTATTTCGGCCGCGACGGCCGCGAGGAAGCCGACGATTTGCTGCGCCGCCGCTCGGGTGATGCGGATGCGCCGCGCATGCTGGGCGCCTTCAACGAGGCGACGCCGGACTGGCTGTCCTTCTTCATGTTCACCTACTTCACCGACCGCGACGGCAAGATGCAGCTCCACAGCCTCGCGCAGTCAGGCTTCGATCCGCTGTCGCGCACCTGCCGTTTCATGCTGACGGAAGAGGCGCACCACATGTTCGTCGGCGAGACCGGCATCACCCGCGTCGTGCAGCGCACCTGCGATGCGATGCGGGAAGCGGGCATCTCCGATCCGACGGATATCGCCAAGGTCCGCGCACTCGGCGTGATCGATCTGCCGACCATCCAGAAGAAGCTGAACCTGCACTATACGCTGTCGCTCGACCTGTTCGGCTCCGAAGTTTCGACCAATGCGGCGAACGCCTTCAACGCCGGCATCAAGGGCCGCTATCACGAGACCCAGATCGAGGACGATCATCAACTCAAGAATGCCACCTATCCGGTGCTCAAGCTGATCAACGGCGAAGCCAAGCTGGTCGACGAGCCGGCGCTGACCGCGCTCAACATGCGCCTGCGCGACGACTACAGCCAGGATTGCGTCAAGGGCATGCTGCGCTGGAACAAGGTGATCTCGACCGCGGGCTACGACTTCAAGCTGACGCTGCCCAACGTCGCCTTCCATCGTCACATCGGCGAGTTCAAGGACGTCCACGCCACGCCCGACGGCATCCTGATCGACGATGCCACCTGGGCCAAGCGCAGGGACGAGTGGCTGCCGTCGGCCAGCGACGGCGACTTCATCACATCGCTGATGCAGCCCGTCACCGAGACCGGCAAGTTCGCCTCCTGGATCTCGCCGCCGAAAGTCGGCATCGACAACAAGCCCGGCGATTTCGAATACGTGAAGATCGAGTCGTAAGGGCCAGGGACTGAGTTTTGCGCAAGACCGAATGCTGTCATCACCCGCGAAAGCGGGTGATCCAGTATTCCAGAGGCGGTCGTGGCTTCGCAGAGAGGCCGCGGCGTACTGGATGCCCCGGTCAAGCCGGGGCATGACAGCGAGTGTGAGGCGAGGGTGCTGCACTCGCAGCCAGTCTCAACTATCCCACCCGCTCCCCTTGATGCCGGGATTCGCATAGACGATCCCGCCATCCACCGCGATCGTCGCGCCCACCACATAGTCGCCCGCGCGTGAGGCGAGATAGATTGCGGCGCCCGCCATATCCTCGTCGGTGCCAATCCGACCTGCAGGCACGCGCGTCGCAACCTCGTCACCGTGATCGCGCGCGGCGCGGTTCATGTCCGACTTGAACGGTCCCGGCGCGATCGCGGTGACCACGACATGATCGGAGATCAGCTTCACCGCCATCCGCCGCGTCAGGTGGATCAGCCCGGCCTTGCTTGCCGCGTAAGAGTAGGTCTCCATCGGATTGACAAAGATGCCATCGATGGACGCGATGTTGATCACCTTGGCCGGCCGCTCCGCGCTTGCAGCCGCACGCAAGGGAGCTGCCAGCGCCTTGGTCAGGAAGAACGGCGACTTGACGTTGAGGTTCATCACCTTGTCCCAGCCGCTCTCCGGAAACTCGTCGAACTTCGCTCCCCAGGCTGCTCCCGCATTGTTGACGAGGATGTCGAGTTTTGGCTCGCGCTTTTTGAATTCGCCCGCGAGCAGCTCGACGCCGGCAAGCGCGGAGATGTCGATCGGCAGCGCGATGCATTCGCCGTTAAATTGCGCGGAGAGCTCCTTGGCGGTCTCCTCGCAAGGCCCGGCCTTGCGCGCAGTGATGTAAACCTTCGCCGCGCCGGCGCCAAGAAAGCCTGCTGCGATCATCTTGCCGATGCCGCGCGAGCCGCCGGTCACGAGCGCAACACGGCCTTCGAGCGAGAACAGATTTTTGAACATGACGCCTCCCTTGGTTGGCACTCGTTGTGGGCGGGGCGATGAGGGGAGTCAAGGAACCGTCGCTAGCTCCGCCCTCATCCTGAGGAGCGCGTTAGCGCGTCTCGAAGGATGCGGGCGCACCATCCTTCGAGACGCGCTCCTTCGGAGCGCTCCTCAGGATGAGGTCTGAGTGTGCGGATCGATCAGGCCGCAGCGATCCGGCGTAGGCCGTTCCACATCGCGGTCGCGGCGCCCGAGGTCAGCACCGGCAGGATGCGGGTGTCCTGGTAGTTGCCGTTGAGCGAGACGCGCGGCAGCGCGGTCATGTGGCCGGCGTTCTCGGCGAACAGCATACCGGGTCGCGTCGTCACGGCGGTCTTGAAACCGGCGGAAGCGGCAAGCGCGAATTCGCGCTGGCCTGCTGCCTCGCGGTCGCCATAGGGGTAGGCAAAATGCAGCACGGGAAGTCCGAGCGCCTGTTCGATCCGCGCGCGGCTCATTGCCATTTCCTGCGCGGCGATCGCCTCGCTCTGCTTGGCGAGATTGCAGTGGCTGATGGTGTGGGCGCCGATCGTGACCAGTGGATCGGCGGCAAGCGCCGTGACCTCGCCCCAGGGCAGGCAAAGGCCGCGGCACAGCGCGGCCATATCGACGTCGTATCTGGTGCAGAGTGTCTCGATCTCGCGCTTGAGATCATGCTCGCCCGGCAGCGCGCGCAGCCAGTCGTGCAGGCGGTCGAACGCCGCCTGCTTTGCCGCAGGCGTCGTCGCATCGAGGCGAAGCGCGGCCTTGCCGATCTGCACGTCGATCTGTTCGGCCTTGGCGATCACCGCTTCCAGCGCAATCCACCACAGGCGTCCGATGCCTTCGGCGAAGTCGCTGGTGACATAGACGGTCGAAGGCGCGTCGAACTCGCGCAGCACCGGCAGCGCAAACTCCAGATTGTCGCGGTAACCGTCGTCGAGGGTGAAGGCGGCGAAGCGGCGAGCAAAGTTGCCTTGGACCAGCCGCTCATGCAACTCGTCCATGCTGACGATGTCGATGTCGCGCGAGCGCAGGTGGCAAAGGGTCGCGCGCAGGAAATCCGGGGTGACCTCGAGGTGCCGGTTGGGTTGGAATGCGTCGTCTCGGGCCGGCCGCACGTGGTGCAGCATGAAAATGGCACCGACGCCCGACAAAAGCGGACGCAGGAGATGGTGCGCGCCGCTGAAATAGAGTGCTCCCAGCCCGGCGCGGATGACGTTGTTGCGGAGTTGTTTCATCGAAGGCTGGCGGACCCCTGGCATTCCGCCTTCAACTTAAGGAAGGACCCTTGAAGAAAAAGTTATTCCAATTGTCCACGCAGGGCCTTCAGACGGCCGGCATTTCCGGTTTGACAGCCTGCCAAGGGTTTGTTTTGTCTCCGGTTCCAGAGTTCGGGTCGTCGAATGCAGAAGCTTTTCAAGTGGGCCAGCAAATGGTGGCCGGGGCTGATCCCCTTGGCCGTCATGTGGGGATTTGCGGCCTGGAATAACACCTTGCCGGTCGAAGCCGACCTGTCGGCCCGAAGCAGCGCCGCGCTCAAGGGCACCGTTCTGGACAAGACCCGGATTGCCGTCGACGGCCGCGATGTCAGCCTGGCCGCGGATGCCTTCTCCGAGGAGGGCCGCCGCGATGCGGTGATGGCGGTCGAGAACGTTCCAGGCGTTCGCCTCGTCGACGACGCGACCCGCCTCGTTCCCGAGGCCAAGCCCTTCGTCTGGAACGCCGAGCGCGACGTGGTCCGGGTGACGCTGTCGGGCAGCGCGCCGTTGCCGGCGATGAAGGCGCGGCTCGTGGAGGCGGCGCGCAAGGAGCTCGGCGGGGTCGAGGTGGCCGATCAGATGGGGCTGGCGCGCGGCGCGCCACCGCGGTTCGAGGCGGCCGCGATGCTCCTGCTCGACCAGATCGGCAAGCTCAAGGAAGGCAAGATCACGATCTCCGACACCAAGATCAGCCTGTCGGGCATGGCCCGGGACCTCGGCGGCCGCGAGGCGATCGCGGTGGCGTTGAAGAACCTGCCCGAAGGTTTTTCAATCGCCGCGAACGAGGTCAAGGCACCGCCCTATATCTTCCAGGCCTACAAGGATCCGGTCGCCGCGACGCTGACGCTGACCGGCTACGTGCCTGACGACAACGTGCACGCGGCCATCGCAAGCAGCGCCTCGCGAAGGTTCTTCACCGAAAAGGTCGTCGACAATCTCAAGTCCAGCATCGGGGCGCCTAGCTCCTTCAGCACTGCGGTGGTCGCAGCCCTCGGCGCGCTGTCGCGGCTGTCGACCGGCACACTTGTGGTGTCCGACCGCGAGGTGAAGCTGTCGGGCGATGCGCTGTATGAAGGCGCGGCCAACGATATTCGCGCCGGTCTCGGCAAGGATTTTCCAAAGACCTGGCAGTACAAGCCGGAAATAACGGTGAAGCCTGCGGCGGGCCCGGTCGACGGCACCGTCTGCCAGCAATTGTTCTCGGAGCTCCTGGGCAAGGGCAAGATTCGCTTCGAGCCGAAGCGCGCCAACATCGATCCGGACTCTGCAGGCATTCTCGACCATCTCATCGAGACGGCGCTGCGTTGTCCGACCACCAATATCGAGGTTGCCGGCCACACCGATGCCGATGGCGAGGATTCCTTCAACCAGGCCCTCTCGGAAAAGCGCGCGCAGGCGGTGATCGACTATCTGGTCAAGGCCGGCCTGCCGGCGACCCGCTTCACCGCGGTCGGCTATGGCGCGACGCAGCCCGTCGCCGGCAACGACACCGATGATGGCAAGGCGCAGAACCGCCGCATCGAATTTCTGGTGAGGTGACGATGCCGTATCTCGTCTCGTTTCATTTGGGCTGGCTGATCGGATCGCTGCTGTTGGGCTTGGCGATGGGCTGGATTTCGGTGGTCCAGCGCGGCAACGGCACCTCGAAGGTGACAGCACGCTGGCTGGCGGTGCTGGTCGCGGGACTGGTCGCGGCGTCGCTCACCCGTGTGGTCCCCGGACGGTTCGGCTACTGGCTCGACCTCGGTCTGATTATCTTTGCCTGCTATCTGGTCGGCTGCACCATCGGCGCGTGGCTACGCGATCGCGTGGTCTCGCGCAGCGCGCCAGCGGCCTGAGCTTCCGGCCCGCGTATAGGCGCATCCAACATTGCGGTAACTGTCTGATGACAAAGGAGAACGTCGAGGCGAAAAGTTGAGCTTGACAATAATACGTACGTGCGTATTGTGCATGTCATGCCAAAGCCCTCACTCAAAGACGCTATCCTCGACGCCGGCCTCAAGGTCATGTTCCGCACCGGCTATCATGGCACCAGCGTGCGCGACGTCACCGCCGCGGCGGGCGCGCCGCAGGGCTCCTTCACCAACCATTTTCGTTCCAAGGAGGCCTTCGCTTCCGAAGTGCTCGACCGCTATTTTGGCGTCACCAGGGGGCTGGTCGCGCAGGCGCTCGAGGATACCTCGCTGACACCGCGCGCGCGGCTCCGCCGCTACCTCGACATCATCACCGGCAGGTTGGAGGCCGACGGCTATGGCCGCGGCTGCCTGATTGGCGATCTCAGCCTGGAGGCCACCGGCAGCAGCGAGATGCTGCGCACGCGCCTCGCCGAGATCTTTGCCGAATGGCGCGTGCCGTTCGCCGTCTGCATCGCAGAAGCCCAGGAACGTGGCGAGATAGCGTCGGATTTCGAGCCCGAGGAGCTTGCCGACTTCCTGCTCGCATCCTGGCAGGGCGCGATCCTGCGCATGAAGGTCGATCGCAATCCCAAAGCGCTCGAGCGTTTCAAGAGCATCGCATTCCAAACCGTGTTCAAGGAGTCGACATGAGCCAGCAAGCCGAGATCGAGATTCGCAACACGTCCATCCTGGGAACGACCATGGCCTGGCGCGAGGCGGGCGCCCAGGATGCGCCGGTCGCGCTGTTTCTGCACGGCAATCCCACCTCGTCGTATATCTGGCGCAGCATCCTGCCGCTGGTGGCGCCGGTGGCGCATTGCATCGCGCCCGATCTCGTCGGCTTCGGCCGGTCCGGCAAGCCCGACATCGACTATCGCTTCTTCGACCACGTCCGCCATCTCGATGCACTGATCGACGAACTCGGCATCTCCTCGGCCTACCTCGTCGCGCAGGACTGGGGCACCGCGCTCGCATTTCATCTTGCTGCGCGCCGGCCGGATTTCGTCCGCGGCCTCGCTTTCATGGAGTTCATCCGCCCGATGCCGACCTGGCAGGATTTCCACCACAGCGAGGTCGCGGAGGAGTTCGAGCACGCCGAGGCGGCGAGGGCCATCTTTCGCAAGTTCAGAACACCGGGCGAGGGCGAGGCCATGATCCTTCAGGCCAATGCGTTCGTCGAACGCGTGCTGCCCGGCGGCATCCTGCGCAGGCTCAGCGACGAGGAGATGTCGTCCTATCGCGCACCGTTCCCGACGCCCGAGAGCCGCCGCCCCGTTCTCGCCCTTCCCCGCGAACTGCCGATCGCTGGCGAGCCTGCCGATGTCTATGAAACGCTTCAGTCCGCCCATGCGGCATTGGCAACCTCGTCCTATCCAAAGCTGCTGTTCACGGGCGAGCCTGGCGCGCTGGTCTCGCCCGAATTTGCCGAGCGGTTCGCAGCTCCGTTGAAGCACTGCGCGCTGGTGCGTCTTGGTCCGGGACTGCATTTCCTCCAGGAGGATCACCCCGAGGCGATCGGCCGGTCGGTCGCGGGCTGGATCGCCGGCATCGAAGCGGTGCGCCCGCAGCTTGCGGCTTGAACGGAGAGCAAAATGTCGGACGTCACGATTGTCTATTGTCGGCCCTGCGGCTACGAAAAACGCGCGAAGGAAGCAGCCGCTGCGCTGCATGAACAGTTGGCGCTGGAGTCGGATCTCGTGCCGGGCAAGGGCGGGATCTTCCAGCTCAAGCTCGGCGACAGGATTGTCGCTAGCCGCAGCAAGGGGCATTTTCCTGGAGCTGACGAGATCGTCGCCGCCGTTGCCGCCGCGCGGCGCTGATTGAGCACAGGAAGGTTTGCCGATGTCGATTGTCTGGACCGACGATCTCACCGCGATCGACTGGGACGAACTCTCCGTGCTCTACCGCATCGCGCCGCTGGGCAACAAGGCGCCGGCCGATCTCGCGCTGGTATTCGGCAACAGCATGTTCCGGGCCTTCGTCTACGATAGCGGCCGTCTCGTCGGCGCCGGCCGCGTGCTCGCCGACGGCCGCGACTGCGCCTATCTCTGCGATATCGCGGTGCACCCGGACTGTCAGGGCCAGGGCCTCGGCCGCCAGATCATCGAGCGGCTGCTTGCGCGCTGCGGCTCGCACCGAAAAATCATCCTCTATGCCGTGCCGGGCAAGGAGGCCTTCTACGAACGTCTCGGCTTCCGCCGGATGACCACGGCCATGGCCATCTTCGAGGATCAGACCCATGCCTATGAGCGCGGCTATCTGACCGCGCCCTAGGCGGCGCTCACGCCGCGACCTCTCAGCGCAGAGGATAATCCACGCAAAACCGGCCGTGCCGTCCCGCCTTTCAACAGTCGGGCGCGGCGCATAGATTGACGTCGGCTTAAGGCCGGACGGAACATTGCACGATCGAAATCATCAAAACTTCACGGCCCCTGCGCAGGATTGCCATGGAGATTCGCGTGAACCCTGTCGCGGAAAGAGCCGCCCCCCGTGTATTCCCTGCTCGAAAGCCTATCTAAAACATTGAAGGAACGGCTTTTTGGTCGCATTGGCGAATTCCACTCCGGCCCGAAACGCGCTACTGGAGGGGCGGGGGGAATGCGCGATGCCGGCGCCGGCGGCGCGGGTTCGCCGGCCGTCAATTCGCCGGCCAACGTGGCCGCTGGAGCGTTGTTCGAGGTCTAGATGCTGGAAGCCATACGCAGGGCGATGTCGTTTCTGCGCCAGAAGCAAATCCTGCATAAGCTTGGCGTTGTCATCAGCGTCACGGTCATCGGCATCGCTTGCTATGTGCTCTATCACATGCTGCGCGGCATCGATTTCAACGAGGTGGTCGAAGCGATCAAGAGCACCGAGCCGCGTCAGATTGCGATGGCGGCGCTGTTCGTCGCCGCGGGCTATTTTACCCTGACCTTCTACGACTTGTTCGCCGTGCGCGCGATCGGCCATGCCCATGTGCCTTATCGCATCAACGCGCTGGCCGCCTTCACGAGCTACTCGATCGGTCACAATGTAGGCGCCAGCGTCTTCACCGGTGGCGCGGTGCGTTACCGCATCTACTCAGCCCATGGCCTGAACGCGATCGACGTCGCGAAGATCTGCTTCCTCGCCGGTCTGACCTTCTGGCTCGGCAACGCCGCCGTGCTGGGGCTTGGAATTTCCTACCATCCGGAGGCGGCCGCCTCGATCGACCAGCTTCCGCCCTGGCTGAACCGCACGGCGGCGATGGGGATCATCGTCGCGCTGGTTGCCTATGTGGTCTGGGTCTGGACCCAGCCGCGGGTGGTCGGCCGCGGACCGTGGACGGTGGTGCTGCCGGGCGGCCCGCTGACGCTGCTGCAGATCGCGATCGGCATCATCGATCTCGGCTTCTGCGCGCTCGCGATGTACGTGCTGGTCCCGGACGAGCCCAATCTCGGCTTCGTCGTGGTCGCGGTGATCTTCGTCTCGGCGACGCTGCTCGGCTTTGCCAGCCATTCGCCCGGGGGCCTCGGCGTCTTCGACGCTGCCATGCTTGTCGGCCTCTGGCAGATGGACCGGGAGGAGCTCCTGGGCGGCATGCTCCTGTTCCGGGTGCTCTATTATCTTTCACCCTTCGTCATATCTGTAATCTTGCTGACGTTTCGCGAGGTTATCATCGGCGCCCGATCGAAGCGCCTGCAGCAGGCGGCGCTCAAGCTCGACCCCGGTCCGGCACCTGAAGCCGCCTATGTGAGAGAGCGCAGCGACAGCGGCGCCTGAACCGCGCAAGCCCCTAGGAGAAGCCCGCCCCGATGGCGATTGATGCCCCTCCTTCTCCCGCCCAGCCCTGGTCCGACCGGCTGCGGCACTCGACTATCATCCTGATCGCCGCAGCGCTGGCGCTGTCGGTCGTGGTTTCGCTCGGCGAATTGTCGGCGGTGCGCGCCGTGGCGGTGTTTCTCTGCATAGCGGCCGCCGCGCTGATCCCGTGGCGACTGCATGACAATGCGGCCTCGCGCGACGACGTCCGCCGCATCAATCCCGTCGAAAGCGCGGCGGTTGCGGCGGTCGTCGCCGGCATACCGGATCCGGCGGTGCTGCTCGACCGCGCCGGCCGTGTGATCCATCTCAATGCGGCCGCCGCCCAGCTTGCGCCGGCGCTGCGCAAGAACGAGCTGGCGCAGTTCGCACTGCGCTCGCCGGAGATCATCACCGCGCTGCGCGAGTCGATCGCCACCACCGAGCCGCGGCGCGCAGACTATCTCGACCATGTGCCGGTCGATCGCTGGATGGAGCTCATCATCACGCCGGTGCCGGTGCCCACCACCTTCGGCGGCGCCGACAAATGCATGCTGATGACCTTCCACGACCAGACGCCGCTGCGCCGGGTCGAGGAGATGCGCGCCGATTTCGTTGCCAATGCCAGCCACGAATTGCGCACGCCGCTCGCCGCGCTGTCGGGCTTCATTGATACGCTCCAGGGGCAGGCCAAGGACGACCCCAAGGCCCGCGAGCGCTTCCTCGGCATCATGCACGCTCAGGCCACACGCATGGCGCGCCTGATAGATGACCTCTTGTCGCTGTCGCGCGTCGAGTTGTCCGCCCATGTGCGACCCGACACCCTGGTCGATCTCGTGCCGATCATCCGCCAGGTCGCCGACGGGCTCGAGCCGCTGGCCCGCGAACGCCAGGTCGACGTCGAGACCCATCTGCCGGAGAGCCCGGTGATGATCGCGGGCGACCGTGAAGAGCTGTTGCGCCTGTTCGAGAACCTGATCGAGAACGCGCTCAAATATGGTGCCTCGGGCGGGCGCGTCATCGTGTCGCTCAACATCGGCGCGGCGACTGATGGAACTCAGGAAATCCGCGTCTTCGTGCGCGATTTCGGCCCCGGCATCGCGCCCGAGCACCTGCCGCGGCTGACCGAGCGCTTCTACCGGGTCGACGTCGGCGACAGCCGCTCGCAAGGCGGGACGGGCCTCGGATTATCGCTGGTGAAACATATTCTTAACCGTCATCGCGGCCGGCTTTTGATCGAAAGCGTGCCCAAGCAGGGCGCCACCTTCACCGCCTGTTTTCCCCAGGCCAGGACCTCGGCGTCAACCTGATATTCAAGCGATTCCAGCCACTTAAAGCTGTCATCTGACTGTCACCAAACCTTCGTAAAAGCACAGCCGACCGCTCCTAAAGGGGCGGCGCGGGAGCGCGATCGGGCGCGGATGGCGCTTCGCTCCCCAGTATGGAGACCAGCATGAATTTCCTCAAAACTATCGTCGCTGCTGGCTTGGTCGCCGCATCGACGTCGGCTTTCGCCGCCGATATTACCGGCGCCGGTGCGACGTTCCCGTTCCCGATCTATTCCAAGTGGGCTGACGCCTACAAGAAGGAGACCGGCAACGGCCTGAACTACCAGTCGATCGGCTCCGGTGGCGGCATCAAGCAGATCCAGGCCAAGACCGTGACGTTCGGCGCCAGCGACGCGCCGCTCAAGGCCGAGCAGCTCGAGAAGGACGGCCTCGCCCAGTGGCCGATGGTGATGGGTGCGATCGTTCCCGTCGTCAACATCGAGGGCGTCAAGGCCGGCGAGCTGGTGTTCGATGGCGAGACCCTCGCCAACATCTATCTCGGCAAGATCACCAAGTGGGATGATGCTGCCATCAAGAAGCTCAATCCGAACGTGAAGCTGCCGTCCGAGGCGATCACCGTGGTGCGCCGCTCCGACGGTTCGGGTACGACCTTCAACTTCACCAACTATCTCTCGAAGGCCAGCGCTGACTGGAAGAGCAAGGTCGGTGAGGGCACGGCTGTCGAGTGGCCGGTCGGCGTCGGCGCCAAGGGCAACGAGGGCGTGTCCGGCAACATCAGCCAGACCAAGAACTCGATCGGCTACGTCGAGTACGCCTATGCCAAGCAGAACAAGCTGACCTACACCGGCCTCGTCAACAAGGCCGGCAAGACGGTGCAGCCGACGGTCGAGGCCTTCCAGGCGGCCGCCTCCAACGCCGATTGGTCCAAGGCGCCCGGCTACTACGTCATCCTGACCGACCAGCCCGGCGACAAGTCCTGGCCGATCACGGCGGCGACCTTCATCCTCATGCACAAGGAAGGCACCGACAAGGCGGCCTCGCAGGAAGCCATCAAGTTCTTCCGCTGGGCCTTCAAGAACGGCGGCAAGATGGCCGAGGAGCTCGACTACATCCCGATGCCGGACAGCGTCGTCCAGCAGATCGAGAAGACCTGGGCTGCCGAGATCAAGAGCTAAGCGCTCTTGTCCTGGGCGCAGCGCGGCATCATCTGCCGCGCTGTCGGTCCGGGATCCGCAAGGCCTCGTTCCCGGATGCGTCGGGTCGCTGTCGCGATGAGACGCATCCGGAGCGCGAGACCGGTGACAAAAGAGCAAATACAGTCAGTACAGGGGATCGGCGTGGCAGAGATGGCCGTTCAGAGCGACGTGATTGATGACGCCGGACCCTATGATCGTGCCAAGGCGTTGAGCGCCTTCAAGCTCGGCGATCTCACCTTCTACTGGATCACGCGGCTGAGTGCGATCTCGGTCCTGCTCATCCTCGGCGGCATCATTGTGTCGCTGATCGTCGGTGCTTTCCCGGCGATGAAGGAGTAT
The DNA here is from genome assembly GCF_029909975.1 of Bradyrhizobium sp. ISRA430. NCBI lineage: Bacteria > Pseudomonadati > Pseudomonadota > Alphaproteobacteria > Hyphomicrobiales > Nitrobacteraceae > Bradyrhizobium > Bradyrhizobium sp. ISRA430. Next base: position 4,985,912 of record NZ_CP094516.1, on the reverse strand, counting down.
GGCCTGTCGTTTCTGTGGACGCAGCGCTGGGCGCCGTCCGCCGATCCGCCCGTGCTCGGCGCGCTCGGGCCGATGTACGGCACGCTCGTCACCTCCTTCATTGCGATGCTGATCGCCATCCCCGTCGGTCTCGGCATTGCGATCTTTTTGACCGAGCTCTGCCCGCAATGGCTGCGCCGTCCGATCGGCATGGCGGTCGAGCTGCTCGCCGGCATTCCCTCCATCATCTACGGCATGTGGGGCTTCTTCGTGCTCGGCCCGTTCCTGGCCAACACCTTCCAGCCCTTCATGATCAAAATCTTCGACGGCGTTCCCGTGCTGGGCGCGATCTTCGCCGGCCCGCCGTCCTATCTCAGCCTGTTCAACGCCTCGCTGATCCTGGCGATCATGGTGCTGCCCTTCATCACCTCGATCTCGGTCGACGTGTTCAAGACCGTGCCTCCGGTGCTGAAGGAGGCTGCCTACGGCGTCGGCTGCACCACCTGGGAGGTGGTCCGCAGCGTGGTGATCCCCTACACGCGGGTCGGTATCATCGGTGGCGTCATGCTGGCGCTGGGCCGTGCGCTTGGCGAGACCATGGCGGTGACCTTCATCATCGGCAACTCGTTCCGGATCTCCTCATCGATCTTCGCGCCGGGCACCACGATCTCGGCGGCGATCGCCAGCGAGTTCGCCGAAAGCGACGGCCTGCATCAATCCGGCCTGATCTTGCTCGGCCTCCTGCTGTTCGTGCTGACGTTCTTCGTGCTCGCGGCCGCGCGGCTGATGCTGCTGCGCCTCGAAAAGAAAGCGGGGAAGTGACGCCATGAACCCGATTTATGCACGCCGCCGCCGCAAGGACATCCTGATCCGCGGTCTCTGCATCGGCGCCGCCGCCTTTGGCGTGACCTGGCTCGCGCTGATCCTGATCACGCTGCTCTACAACGGCCTGACGGGATTGAACCTCCAGATCTTCACCGAAAGCACGCCGCCGCCCGGCTCGAACGAAGGCGGCCTGCTCAATGCCATCGTCGGCTCGCTGATCATGACCGTGCTCGGCGTCGGCATCGGTGCGCCGCTCGGCCTGTTCGCCGGCACCTATCTCGCCGAGTACGGCCGCAATGACAAGCTGACCTCGGTCATCCGTTTCATCAACGACATCCTGCTCAGCGCACCCTCGATCATCATCGGCCTGTTCATCTACGGCGCGGTGGTGGTGCCGATGCGCGGCTTCTCGGCGATCGCCGGCAGCCTCGCGCTCGCCGTGATCGTGATCCCGGTGGTGCTACGCACGACCGAGGACATGCTGCTCCTGGTGCCGAACGCGCTGCGTGAGGCGGCCTCGGCACTGGGCCTGCCGCGTTCATTGGTGATCAAGCGGATCGCCTATCGCGCGGCGCGCTCCGGCCTCATCACCGGCGTGCTGCTCGCGACCGCCCGCGTCGCCGGCGAGACTGCGCCGCTGCTGTTCACTGCGCTGTCGAACCAGTTCTTCAGCCTGAGCCTGAACAAGACGATAGCGAACCTGCCGGTCACCATCAACAACTTCGTGCAGAGCCCGTACGCCTACTGGAAGCAACTCGCCTGGAGCGGCGCGCTGCTGATCACGCTCACCGTGCTTGCCCTGAACATTGGCGCGCGCATCCTTGGCGCCGAGAGGACCGCAAAATGACCGACCTGTCCGTATCCGTGAGTTCCAACGGTCACCTGGCGTCGCAACCGCTGCCGGAGGCCCCGGCCAAGGTGACGGTTCGCAACCTCAACTTCTATTACGGCGAACACCACGCGCTGAAGAACATCAACCTGACGCTCGGCACCAACCGCGTCACGGCGTTCATCGGTCCGTCGGGCTGCGGCAAGTCGACCCTGCTGCGCATCTTCAATCGGATGTATGATCTCTATCCGGGCCAGCGTGTGACCGGTCAGCTCATGCTCGACCAGACCAACATTCTCGACCCCAAGCTCGATCTCAACCTGCTGCGGGCCCGCGTCGGCATGGTGTTCCAGAAGCCGACGCCGTTCCCGATGACGATCTACGAGAACATCGCCTTCGGCATCCGCCTCTATGAGAAGATCTCGAAGTCGGAGATGGACGACCGCGTCGAGAAGGCGCTGCGCGGCGGCGCGCTCTGGAACGAGGTCAAGGACAAGCTCAACGCCTCGGGCCTCTCGCTCTCCGGCGGCCAGCAGCAGCGCCTCTGCATCGCGCGCACCGTCGCGGTGCGCCCCGAAGTGATCCTGTTCGACGAGCCCTGCTCGGCGCTCGACCCGATCTCGACCGCCAAGGTCGAGGAGCTGATCCAGGAGCTGTCCGAGAACTACACGATCGCGATCGTCACCCATAACATGCAGCAAGCGGCGCGCGTTTCCGACAAGACCGCCTTCATGTATCTCGGCGAGCTGATCGAGTTCGACGACACCAGCAAGATCTTCACGTCGCCGAGCGATCGGCGTACGCAGGATTACATCACCGGCCGGTTCGGCTGAGGAGACAGGATATGGGTTCCGAACACACCGCAAAGGCCTTCGACACCGACCTTCAGGAGCTCACTCGACTGGTCGCAGAGATGGGCGGGATTGCCGAGCGCATGATCGTCGATTCCGTCGATGCGCTGATCCGCCGCGACGTCGCGCTCGGCCAGCGCGTCGTCGCCACCGACGTCGAGCTCGACGCGCTGCAGAAGCGTATCGAGGAGCGTGCCGTGCTCACCATCGCCCGCCGTCAGCCGATGGCGATCGACCTGCGCGAGATCGTTGGTGCGATGCGCGTGGCGACCGACCTCGAGCGCATCGGCGACCTTGCCAAGAACATGGGCAAGCGCGTCGCCGCGCTGGAGACGGACTTCCATCCGCTAAAGCTGTTCCGCGGCCTGGAACACATGACCGACCTGGTGCAGCAGCAGGTCAAGTCGGTGCTTGACGCCTATGCCGCGCATGACCTGCCGGCGGCGATGGCGGTGTGGAAGGGCGACGAGGAAGTCGACGCCATCTGCACCTCGCTGTTCCGCGAGCTCCTCACTTATATGATGGAGGATCCGCGCAACATCTCGTTCTGCATCCATCTGATGTTCTGCGCCAAGAACATCGAGCGGATCGGCGACCATGCCACCAACATCGCCGAGACCGTGTTTTACATGATCGAAGGTCAGGCCATCGCCGACAAGCGGCCGAAGGGCGACATGACGACCTTCGCCACGACGGTCCCGAATACGTAAGGAGCGACGACCCCATGGGCGCACGCATTATGGTGGTTGAGGACGAGGAGGCTCTGACCGAGCTCCTCCGCTACAACCTCGAAGGCGACGGCTATGACGTCGAGACGGTGATGCGCGGCGACGACGCCGATACCCGTCTCAAGGAACATATCCCCGACCTGATCGTGCTCGACTGGATGCTGCCGGGCCTGTCCGGCATCGAGCTGTGCCGGCGCTTGCGCACCAGGCCCGACACCAAGCAGCTTCCGATCATCATGCTCACCGCGCGCGGCGAGGAGAGTGAGCGGGTGCGGGGTCTTGCGACCGGTGCCGACGACTATATCGTCAAGCCGTTCTCGGTGCCCGAGCTCTTGGCGCGCGTAAAGGGCCTGCTCCGGCGCGCAAGCCCCGAGCGGCTCGCCACCGTGCTCGCCTATGGCGACATCGAGCTCGATCGTGAAAAGCGCCGCGTGGCGCGCTCGGGCCGGCCGATCGATCTCGGTCCGACCGAATATCGCCTGTTGGAGTTTTTCCTCGAGCATCCGGGTCGCGTGTTCTCGCGCGAGCAGCTTCTCGACAGCGTCTGGGGCCGCGACATCTACATCGACGAACGCACGGTCGACGTGCACATCGGCCGCCTGCGCAAGCTGCTCAATCTCGGCCGCGAGCAGGATCCGATCCGCACCGTGCGCGGCGCCGGCTATGCGCTGGATGACCGTTTCGCGAAGGCGGAGCAGACGTAAAGTCTGGGGCGGGATGGCTGGTTGTTGCCACACTTTCAGTCGTCGTCCCGGCGAAGGCCGAGACGCATAACCCCAGGGCGCAGTTGTCGCGCGACGATGATAACTCCGAGTCCCCGTAACCACATCGGCCGGTGGTTATGGATCCCGGCGTTCGCCGGGACGACACCGAGCTAGTTGAAGTGCCGTCGTGTAACGACGGCACCTAGTTCACCGACTAAACGCTAACTCAGCGCGTGCCCGGCTTCGCCGGAGCGCGGCGGCGATCCGCCGCCGGCTGATAGGCGACGCGCGAGTGCTGGGCGCAATAGGGCAGGCCGGTGAGCGCCTTGCCGCCGCAGAAGAAGAAATCCGGGCTCGAGGGATCGCCGACCGGCCAATGGCAGGTCGCCTCGTTCAGCTCGAGCAGCGACAGCCGCTGGCTCATCGGCACGACGTTGTCGTAGGTGACCGGATCGGGCTCAACCTCGACCTCGAAGACCTGCGCCAGCGCGGTGTTGCCGCGCGAGATCGGACGAGCCACCCGCATCATGTGCTGCGCGGGGCGCGCCTTACGCGGCCGCGGCGCCGCCGACGAGGGGCTCTTGGCGCGGCCGGACAGGCCGAGCCTGTGCACCTTGCCGATCACGGCATTGCGGGTCACATTGCCGAGCTCGGCTGCGATCTGGCTGGCCGAAAGTCCAGCCTCCCAGAGCTTTTTCAACTGCTCGACGCGATCGTCGGACCATGTCAAAACCGTCATTGCACCCTTTCCCTCGCCGCGCGCCAGCCACCCTGGCCCTCGCGGCGAATGCCTAAGCCTCGAAAACCCGTGCCGCCAGAATCCTTTAAGGCTCGCCGGGCGCGACTAGAGCGCCCGAACGTTTACGCCGGTACATGAGAACTTAGAGGATCAGAACCGCTGCACGAGATGTCGTATCTGACAGCCCAAACGCTACAATATGGCGTGACTCACGCGCAAGAGTCCGCCGACTCGCTTCCACATGTTCCGTAACGAAAACCCCGCAAAGTAGGCACCGCAAGACTACGGATTCTGCGTTTCCCGAGGCTTGCCGGCGGCATTGACAGGCGTTCTACCAAGCATAAGATAGTTCTACGTGCCGCCCTGAAAAGGCGGCACGTTTCGTTTTCCGGGACGGTCAATGGTGCGCTGCGCAATGCGCGTTGAGGCCGTCCTCAACACCAAGTGACAGTCATGACCAAGAGCGCCGCGCCGCATCTGCTTCCTGTTTTCGCCAGAGCCGACATCGGTTTCGAGCGTGGCGAAGGCTGCTGGCTGATCGCCACGAATGGCGAGCGCTATCTCGACTTCACCTCCGGCGTCGCGGTCAACGCGCTCGGCCATGCCCATCCCGCACTGGTCAAGGCGTTGCAGGAGCAGGCGACGAAGCTCTGGCACATGTCGAACCTGTTCCAGAGCCCGGATGGCGAGCGTCTTGCGGCGCGCCTCTGTAACGAGAGCTTTGCGGACTTCGTGTTCTTCTGCAATTCCGGCGCGGAAGCGCTGGAATGCGTCATCAAGGTCGTGCGCCGCTATCACGCGTCGAAAGGTCATCCCGAGCGCTATCGCATGATCACCTTCGAGGGTGCCTTCCACGGCCGCACGCTCGCGACGCTGGCTGCAACCGGCTCGGCCAAATATCTCGAAGGTTTCGGGCCGCCGATGGAAGGCTTCGACCAGGTGCCGCATGGCGACCTCGACGCCGTCAAGAAGGCGATCGGTCCGCAGACCGCCGGCATCCTGATCGAGCCGATCCAGGGTGAGGGCGGCGTGCGCTCGGCGACGCCCGCATTCCTCAAGTCGCTGCGCCAGCTCTGCGACGAGCGCGGCCTGTTGCTCGCGTTCGACGAGGTGCAGACCGGCATGGGCCGCGCTGGCGATCTCTTCGCGCACCGCCGCTTCGGCGTCACGCCCGACGTGATGTCGCTGGCGAAGGCGCTCGGCGGCGGATTCCCGATCGGCGCCTGCCTTGCGACCGCGGAAGCCGCCTCGGGCATGACGCCCGGCTCGCATGGCTCGACCTTCGGCGGCAATCCGCTCGCAATCTCGGCCGCCAATGCGGTGCTCGACGTCATGCTCAAGCCGGGCTTCTTTGATCACGTTCAGAAGATGTCGCTCTTGTTGAAGCAGAAGCTCGCGTCCGTGATCGATCGTCATCCCGACATCGTCAGCGAGGTTCGCGGCGAGGGGCTCCTGATCGGCATCAAGGCCGTGGTGCCCTCGGGCGATCTGGTCGCGGCGCTACGCGACGAAAAGCTGCTCACCGTCGGGGCCGGCGACAACGTCGTGCGCTTCCTGCCACCGTTGATCGTGACTGAAGCCGAGATCGAGGACAGCGTCGCGCGGCTCGAGCGCGCCTGCACCGCGCTTTCCGGCAACAAGCGGGCGGCAAGCTGATGAGCAAGGCGCCCAATAAAATGCCAAGGCACTTCCTGGATATCAACGAGCTCCCGCTGTCGGAGCTCAAGCGCATGCTCGCCGCATCCTCCGCCATGAAGGCGAAGCAGAAGGCGCATCAGCCGGTCAAGCCGCTCGAAGGCAAGACGCTGGCGATGATCTTCGAGCGCCCCTCGACGCGCACGCGCGTGTCGTTCGACGTCGGCATGCGCCAGCTCGGCGGCGAGGCGATCATGCTGACCGGCGCCGAGATGCAGCTCGGCCGCGGCGAGACCATCGCCGACACCGCGCGCGTGCTGTCGCGCTACGTCGATGCAATCATGATCCGCATCCTCAATCACGATGCGCTGCTCGAGCTGGCGGCGAATGCGACCGTGCCCGTCATCAACGGACTGACGCGGCGCTCGCATCCCTGCCAGGTGATGGCCGACCTCATGACCTATGAGGAGCATCGCGGCCCGATCGAGGGCAAGACGGTGGCCTGGACCGGTGACGACAACAATGTGCTGGCATCCTGGGCCCATGCCGCCGAGCGCTTCAACTTCAAGCTCAATGTGGCCACGCCTCCGGAGCTCGCGCCGAAGAAGGCGATGCGCGACTGGATCAAGGCGACCGGTGCCCCGATCGTGCTCGGCACCGATCCCGAGGCCGCCGTACGCAGCGCCGATTGCGTGGTCACCGACACCTGGGTGTCGATGGGCGACAAGGAAGGCGAACACCGCCACAACGTGCTCAAGCCCTATCAGGTCAATTCCAAGCTGATGTCGCTGGCCAAGCCCGACGCGCTGTTCATGCACTGCCTGCCCGCCCATCGTGGCGAAGAGGTTACCGACGAGGTGATCGATGGTCCGCAATCGGTCGTGTTCGATGAGGCCGAAAACCGCTTGCATGCGCAGAAGGGCATCCTGGCCTGGTGCTTTGACGCGGTGAAGTAGGTTTGGTTATGGGTCCTGGCCTTCGCCGGGACGACTCCGAACTTGAGGTTGCTTCGTACAATCTGCTCTGCGCGGAACAGGAGTTCCTCACGCCTCTTCCATTTCACCTCCTCCGACCCCAGATAAAGCGCCATGGTTTTCCAATCCCCTGACATGAAGACCGGGCCTGAAAGCCCGGTTCGCGCGCCATCAGCGGTTCCGATCGATGACGCGGTCCTGCCTTACGAGGTCGACGCGCTCGACGTGCGCGGTCGCCTGGTGCGGCTTGGTCCGGCGCTCGACGAGGTCCTGACCAAGCACGACTATCCCGCGCCGGTCGGCAAGCTGCTCGGCGAAGCCATCGTGCTGACGACGCTGCTCGGCTCGGCACTGAAATTCGAAGGCCGCTTCATCCTCCAGGCCCAGACTGACGGCCCGGTGTCATTCTTGGTCGTGGACTACAAGGCGCCGGATCGCTTGCGGGCCTACGCCCGCTACGATGCTTCGCGTCTCGGCGCGGCGCAGGATTCCGGCGCGCTGCTTGGACGTGGCCATCTTGCCATGACCATCGATCAGGGCCCCGACATGAGCCGCTACCAGGGCCTGGTGGCGCTCGACGGCGGCAGTTTGGAAGATGCCGCCCATGAATATTTCCTGCGCTCCGAGCAGATCCCGACCCGCGTTCGCCTCGCGGTCGGCGAGGAGTGGCGCTCGAGCGACGGCGGCAAGCATCGCTGGCGCGCCGGCGGCATGCTGATGCAGTTCCTGCCGAAGGCGCCGGAGCGCGCGCGGCAGGCGGATCTGCATCCCGGTGACGCTCCGGAAGGCACGGAGGCGCACAGTATCGCCGAGGACGACGCCTGGGTCGAGGCGCGCTCGCTGATCGAAACGGTCGAGGACGTCGAGCTCATCGATCCCGAGCTGTCCGGCGAGCGCCTGCTCTTCCGCCTGTTCCACGAGCGCGGCGTGCGCGTATTCAATCCGGAGCCTCTCAAGGCGCAATGCTCCTGTTCGCGCGATGCGGTTGCCGGCATGCTGAAGAGCTTCTCGCCTGACGATCGCGCCGCGATGGTCAAGGACGACAGGGTCGTCGTGACCTGCGAGTTCTGCTCGTCGGTGTATGAATTCACGCCACACGAGGCGGGCGTCGAAAACGCCTGACGCCGGAATCGTAGGGCGGGTTAGCGCAGTGTAACCCACCTCTTTACTATCCGCGCGAAGAGAGAAGTGGTGTGTTACGCCAGCGGACTGCGCTTTGCGCAGCCGCGGGGCTGACCCACTCTACGGCAGCGCGCCGTGCGTTAATTCAACACCCGCTTGCTGTCCGGGCTGTCGAGCGAGAACGTCGGCACGTCGATCTCGAAGCGCTCTCCGCTTTCGCTGACCATCTGGTAGCGGCCGGTCATGAAGCCTGACGCGGTTGAGAGCGGCACGCCTGAGGTGTATTCGAAGCGCTCGCCGGGGGCCAGGATCGGCTGCTCACCGACCACGCCTTCGCCCTTGACCTCCTGCTGCCGGCCGGAGGCATCCGTGATGATCCAGTGCCGCGTCTTGAGCTGCACGGTCTCCTCGCCGGAATTGGTGATGACGATGGTGTAGGACCAAAAATAGCGCGAGCGTTCGGCCGACGACTGCTCCGGAACAAAGTTCGGCTCGACGGTCACTTCGATCTGGCGGGTCACGGCGCGGTACATAGCTGCCATCATACCGAAATCCCGCCCGGGAACCAAACGCCCGCGTCGCTTTTCGCGACATCGTCCCGCCCGAATTGACAGGGAAGTACACTTCGATTGTGATCCGGTCGCTTTGCTAGGCGACGGCGGACCAGTACACTCCTCCAACGTCGCGATTTGCAAAGGGTTCTTGGCCCCGATGACCATTGCCGACCAAGTGACGGGATCGCCGATCGCGGGAACCGCCAACGCCAAGTCGCGCGCAGCCGCGCCGGCCATCACGCTGCCTGCGATCGGCGAACGCGAGCTTCGGCTCGATCTATTCCGCGGGCTCGCGCTGTGGCTGATCTTCATCGACCATCTGCCGCCGAACCTCTTGACCTGGTTCACGATCCGCAACTACGGCTTCAGCGACGCCACCGAGATCTTCATCTTCATCTCCGGCTACACCGCCGCTTTCGTCTATGGCCGCGCGATGCTGGATTCCGGCTTCGTTATCGCCACCGCGCGCATCCTGCGCCGGGTCTGGCAGATCTATGTCGCCCACGTCTTCCTGTTCACGATCTTCCTCGCGGAAATTTCCTATGTCGCGACGAGCTTCGAGAACCCGCTCTACACGGAAGAGATGGGCATCATGGATTTCCTCAAGCAGCCCGACGTCACCATCGTGCAGGCGCTGCTTTTGCGTTTCCGTCCCGTCAACATGGACGTGCTGCCGCTCTACATCGTCTTGATGTTGGCGCTGCCGGTGATCCTCTGGTCGATGAAGTGGAAGCCCGACGTCACGCTCGGCCTCTCGGTCGTTCTCTACGTCGTCACCTGGGAATTTGATCTGTATTTCTCGGCCTATCCGAACGGCTTCTGGGCGTTCAATCCTCTGGCCTGGCAATTGCTTTTCGTATTCGGGGCCTGGTGCGCGCTCGGAGGTGCGCGGCGCATGTCGCGGATCCTGGCATCGCCTGTCACGACGTGGATCGCGATCGCCTATCTGGCCGCGGCGTTCTACGTGACGCTGACCTGGTACGTGCCGCAGCTCTCCCACTTCATGCCGAAGCGGATCGAGCAGTGGATGTACCCGATCGACAAGACCGATCTCGACGTGCTGCGCTTCACGCATTTCCTGGCGCTCGCCGCGCTCACGGTGCGCTTCCTGCCGCGGGACTGGCCGGGGCTGAAATCGCCCTGGCTGCGGCCACTGATCCTGTGCGGCCAGCATTCGCTGGAGATATTCTGTCTCGGCGTGTTCCTGGCCTTCGCCGGCCACTTCATCCTGGCCGAAGTCTCCGGCGGCCCGGCCATGCATGCGCTGATTAGTCTCTGCGGAATCCTGATCATGTGGGGCGTGGCCTGGGTGATTTCGTGGTACAAGCGCGTGGCTGACAAGAGCGGTACGAAAAGCAAAAACGCCGTCGGCAACGCCGATATGGCGGGAGGGGGCTGATGAAGGCGAAGGTTCTCCTGAGCCTGATCCTGCTATGCGGTGGCCTCGCCGCGCCGTCGGCGCGCGCGGAGGATGCTGCGCCGCCCGCTGCGGCCGTACCCCCATCCTGCGAGCTGCCGTCCTACCTGCTCACGACCGATAGCCAGCTCCACAAGGTCGCCGATACCGTCAAGGCCGGCAAGCCGCTCGAGATCCTGGTCATCGGCAGCCGTTCGACCACCATTCCGTCCTCGGAAAACAGCTCCTATCCCGCGCGCATGGAGGCGATCCTGAAGGAGATGCTGCCGCCGTCGGAGGCAGTGCACGTCTCCGTAGAAATACAGAGCAAGAAGACCGCCGAGGAGGCCGCCTCCACCTTCGTTAAGCTGATGGAAGAGAAAAAGCCTACTTTGGTCATCTGGCAGACCGGGACCGTGGATGCTATCCGATCCATCGATCCCGACGATTTTCGTGGCGCAGTCACCGAAGGGGTTGCTGCGTTGCAAAATGCAGGGGCTGACGTCGTCTTGATGAATTTGCAGTACAGCCCGCGAACCGAAACCATGATCTCGGTGCCGCCCTATCTCGACAATATGCGCGTGGTGGCCCAGGAGCACGACGTCCCGCTGTTCGACCGTTTCGCGATCATGCGGCAATGGAATGATCAGGGTCAGTTTGACCTATTCAGCCCATCGCGTGGCCCCGAACTGGCAAAGCAGGTCCACGACTGCCTCGGCCGGGCGCTGGCGCAATTCCTGATCGACGCCGCCCATCTTGGGCCGGTCCAGCAGCAAAATTGAGGTCTAGAGTTAATGAGTTCTCTCCGCCCTTTTTGCCTGTCGGCATGGCTCGCCGCGTCCACGGCGGCGCTGCTGCTGACATCTGCCTCGCTCTCGCCGGCGCAGGCGCAGGCCGCGCAGGCAACGCCCGCGCCGCAGCAGACGGCCAATAATCCTGCTCCCGCATCACAGTCCCAGACCACGGCGGCCGCGACCACGCAGCCGCCTGCCGAGCAGCGCGGCATCACCGCGCGCGCCATTGACAAGGTGAAGCAGGCGGCAAAGTCCGCGGGCGACATCTTCAACCGCGTGCCCTGCCTGCCGCCGAAGGGCGGCGCGAAGACGATGGGCTCGCTGCCGCATGTCGCGAACAAGCTGGTCGAGGGCAAGCCCGTCGTCATCGTTGCGTTCGGATCGTCGTCGACCGCAGGCTTCGGCGCGAGCTCGCCGGAGTTCAACTACCCGAACCGCCTCGCAGCCCAGCTTCGCCGGCACTATCCAACCGCCGACATCAGCGTCATCAACGCCGGCGTCGGCGGCGAGGACGCGCCCGAGATGATGAAGCGCCTTCAGACGGAGGTGATCGACCGGCATCCGGATCTCGTGATCTGGCAGGTCGGCACCAACGCCGTGCTGCGCAATCTCGATCCCGGCGAGACGGCGAAGCTCGTCGAGGACGGCATCGGCCGCATCCAGGCCGCCGGCGGCGCCGACATCGTGCTGGTCGACCCGCAATATTCGCCACAGGTCAATCGGCGCGCCGAGAGCGCCGGCAAGATGGTGAAGCTACTCGGTAAGGTCGCCGAGCTCCGTCACGTCGGCATCTTTCCGCGCTTCGAGGTGATGCGCGAGTGGCACGAGAAGCAGGCGATCCCGGTGGAGAGCTTCGTCATCGCCGACGGCCTGCACATGAACGACTGGGGCTATGCCTGCTTCGCCCAGCTCCTCGGCGACGACATCATCCAGTCCGTCGGTCAGATCAAGCTCGGCGTGAATGTGCCGGCGGACGTGCGGACGTATCGGCCGATGTAGGCAGAAGCGAGTAGGGAATCGCGAATAGCGAATAGGGATTCACCACTCGCCATTCGTACCTCACGCCTGCTCCAGCGCTGCAGTTGTAGGGTGGGCAAAGGCGCGCTCTTGGCGCGCCGTGCCCACCATCTATCGACAGTGTGATCGTGAATGGTGGGCACGCTGCGCTTTGCCCACCCTACGATTTGCGACTTCTCTGCGATCTCACGCCTTTTCCAGCGCCGCGGTGAGATCCTCGATCAGATCGTCCGCATGCTCCAGCCCCGTGGAGAAGCGGATGAAGCCCTCGCTGATGCCGAGCGCGGCGCGGTCTTCCGGCTTCAGGCGCTGATGCGTCGTGGTCGCCGGATGCGTGACGAGACTCTTGGCGTCGCCGAGATTGTTGGAGATCTTCGCGAGCTTGAGCGCGTTCAGCACGCGGAAAGCAGCCGCCTTGCCGCCCTTCACCTCGAAGCCGACCAGTGTCGAGCCGCCGCGCATCTGCTTCTTCACCAACGCCGCCTGCGGATGGTCGGCGCGGCCGGGGTAGACCAATCGCGAAATCTTCGGATGGCTCGCCAGCACTTCGGCGACACGGGCGGCCGTATCGGTCTGCGCGCGCACGCGCACGCCGAGCGTCTCCAGGCCTTTCAGCAGAACCCAGGCATTGAAGGGCGAGATCGACGGCCCGGTCTGGCGCATGAAATTGTGGATGTGTTCGGCGATGAAAGCTTCCGAGGAGAGGATGATGCCGCCCAGGCAGCGGCCCTGGCCGTCGATATGCTTGGTCGCGGAATAGACCACGACGTCGGCGCCTAGCGCGAGCGGGCTCTGCCAGATCGGGGTTGCGAACACATTGTCGACGACGAGCCGTGCGCCGCCCTTGTGCGCGATCTCGGCGATGGCGGGAATGTCGAGCACGTCGAGCGTCGGATTGGTCGGGCTTTCCAGGAAGAACGTCTTGGTGTTCGGCTTCAGCGCACGCTGCCACTGGTCGAGGTCGAGGCCGTCCACTAGCGTCGTCTCGATGCCGTAGCGCGGCAACAGGTCCTGCACGACATAGAGGCACGAGCCGAACAGCGCCCGCGAGGCCACCACGTGATCGCCGGCCTTCAGTGGCGCCAGGATCGCGGTGGTTACCGCGGCCATGCCGGTCGCCGCCGAGCGGGCGGCTTCGGCGCCCTCCAGCTCGATCATGCGGCGCTCGAACATGGCGATGGTCGGGTTGGAATAGCGCGAGTAGATGAAGCCGGGATCCTCGCCCTTGAACCGCGCCTCGCACTCCTCGGCGCTGCCGTAGACGTAGCCCTGGGTCAGGAACAGCGACTCCGACGTCTCGCCATATTGCGAGCGCAGAGTGCCGGAATGGACCAGGCGGGTTTCGGGACGATAGTTGGCAGGCGACTTCGACATAGGTACCTCCGACGTGACCACATGAGCGAAAATGGTCACAAAAAAACCGGCCTGGATATCTCCACTGGCCGGGATCACAGAGGTCCCCGGCCTGTTTAGCGACTTATTTAACGTGGCTGCAAGCCGGCCGGCTCAAATCACCACGGGATAAGTCATGCTCTTATTCTGCCGCGCCCTTCCCGTCAAGGCGTCCATCGGATAGCGGTAAAAGGTTCGTTTTTCCGCGTATCGGATGCGTTTTGACCCGAGTTGAGGACCACCGTTTGACGTTCACGGTTGCCGCCGATGCCAATGGTATCCTGCCCGACCGCATGATCGCGGCGATGGCGGATGACGGGCTCATCCTGCCCGCCTACGACTTCGTCGAAAGCCAGATCCAGCCCGCAAGCCTCGACCTGCGCCTTGGCGACATCGCCTACCGCGTGCGCGCGAGCTTTCTGCCGGGCCCCGGGGCCACCGTCGCCGAACGCATCGACGAATTGAAGCTGCACGAGTTCAGTCTCGCCGACGGCGCGGTGCTGGAGACCAACTGCGTCTACATCGTGCCGCTGCTGGAAAGCCTCGCGCTGCCGCCGGAGATCGTCGCCGCGGCGAACCCGAAGAGCTCCACCGGCCGGCTCGACGTCTTCACCCGCGTGATCGCCGACGGCACCCGCCGCTTCGACATGATCGGCGCCGGCTATCACGGTCCGCTCTATGCCGAGATCAGCCCGAAGACCTTTCCGGTGCTGGTGCGTGAGGGCTCGCGGCTGTCGCAGGTGCGCTTCCGCACCGGCGATGCCATCCTCAATGCCGATGAGCTCGATGCGTTGCATGCGGCCGAGCGTCTCGTCGACATCGATGAGGCCGATCTCTCCGGCGGTGTCGCCGTTTCGGTCGATCTCTCCGGCGAGAAGGGCGGCGGTTTCGTCGGCTACCGCGCCAAGCGCCACACCGGCGTGGTCGATGTCGACCGCCGCTCCGGCTACGCGGTTGAGGATTTCTGGGAGCCGATCTCGGCGCGTCCCGACGGCAACCTCATCCTCGATCCCGGCGAGTTCTACATCCTCGCCTCCAAGGAAGCCGTGCAGGTGCCGCCCGACTACGCCGCGGAGATGGTGCCATTCGATCCGCTCGTCGGCGAATTCCGCGTGCACTATGCCGGCTTCTTCGATCCCGGTTTCGGCTATGCCGGCGCCGGCGGGCAGGGCGCCCGCGCGGTGCTGGAGGTGCGCTCGCGCGAAGTGCCCTTCATCCTCGAGCACGGCCAGATCGTCGGCCGCCTCGTCTACGAGAAGATGCTGGCGCGGCCCGACGCGATGTACGGCCAGCGCATCGGCTCCAACTACCAGGCGCAGGGCCTCAAGCTATCGAAGCATTTTCGAGTGTAGCAACATCCTGCAGCAGCCCGGATGCAGCGAAGCGACATCCGGGATCTGGTGATCCCGCAGCTCGCTTCGCGCTGATGCGGGCGACTGTTTCGCATATTTCTCCGCTGTCATTCCCCGCGAAAGCGGGGAATCCAGTACGCCGCAGCTTCTCCGTATTCGTCACGGCCTCTGGAATACTGGATCGCCCGATCAAGTCGGGCGATGACACCGAATGTGCGTCAGGTCGCGAAGCGACATTCGGAACTCTCCCCACCAAATATCCCGGATTGCGCTGCGCTTCATCCGGGCTACATTTCGTGCGAGGTACCGAAATGACAGATCAACCCCAACTCGACGCAAGAATCCTCGACGACGTCGCGGATGCGCTGATCTATTCGGATCGCTCGGGCACGATCGTGCGCTGGAATCGGGCATCGAGCGCTCTGTTCGGCTTCTCCGCGGAAGAAGCGCTCGGCCAAAATCTCGATCTGATCATTCCCGAACATTTGCGCGCCGCGCATTGGAAGGGATTTGAGGCTGCGATTGCGAGCGGCGCGATGAAGCTTGCAGGGCGGCCGACGCTGACCCGCGCGTTGCATAAGAGCGGACGCAGGCTCTACATTGAGATGACGTTCGCGCTGGTGCGGGACGCCGGCGGCGCCGTGCAGGGGTCGGTGGCGATGGCGCGCGACGTGACCGAGCGGGTCGAGCGCGAGCGCGCCGCCAAGGCGGCAACGTCGCAAAATTCGTGATGCGGAATTGACGGGCAGCCGTGCAGGGCGCCCTGCATGCGCATCATGTTGCCTGCCACGAGGGGCAGTGACACACTCGATCAAAACAACGATCGGGAGTGAACATGGCCGCAGCTTTAGACTCCGCGCAGGAAGCCCAGTGGAAACGCTGGCGCGCCATCGCCGACCTCTACCACGCCTATTTCACTGGCCTCATCCTCACTGTGGTGACGCGGCGGGGCACGGCGGATGCTGCCGAATTCGTCTTCCGCGTGTTCAGGAGACAGCAGCAGGAGCGCTTCCTGCCCGGGCTCGAGAAGCTCGGGATCAATCATCTGCCGCCCGCGGTGGCGGCCGCGCAATATCACTATCTCTCCAACTGGATCGGCGGCGTGCACGTCGAATACATGTATGAGAGTGACGCTAAGGCCTGGATACGCTATCCGCCGCCGCGCTGGATCTGGAAGGGCACCGCGATCTGCGGCGTGCCGGGCGAGGTCTCGCGCGCGATGCTGCGCGGCTGGCACGCCAACAACGGCGTCGCGCTCGGCGATCTCCGGCTCGGCTTCGTCTGCACCAAGCAGAGCGTCGACGGCCAGGACGGGCTCGAAGGATACTATTACGAATACGATCATCCGCTCGAACTCGACCAGCGCCTGGTGTTCGCGCGGCATCTGGAGGCGCCGCTGTTCGATGCGAAGATGGCACCGGCCTTGCCGGTCGCAAGCTGGCCGAAGCCACGGCTGGAAAAGGCGCATCGCAACTACGCCATGGAATATGTGCGCACCGCCGCGCCCGTGATGGTGCAACTCTTCGGCCCGGAGGATGCCGGCTATCTGCTGCATCTCACCGGCAAGCTGATCGGCATGCAGTATTTCGACGAGGTCGCAGCGGCGCTGTCGGCAAGCCGTGGTGGCGCGGGCGAGTTCGCATCGTTCCTGCAAGCGCTATTCGCCGCGCAGGACGATGCCGAGGAGACGATGAGGTCCGAAGGCACGTTCGAAGTTCGCCAGCAGAGCTGGAAGCTGATGGACGACGTCGCCGACTATCATCCTGTATGCGCCAAGGTGCTGGAGGGCCTGTTCGGGGGACTCGCCGCCGGATGCGGCCGGCATATCGGCGTGCACATGCGCGCGGCTGGCGGTGGGCGGCCGCCGCTGGTGTGGACGATCGGCTAGCGAAGATTCGATCCGCAGGTTTCGCCTCTCCCCGCTTGCGGGGAGAGGCCGCAGCCCATCGAAGATGGGATGCGGGTGAGGGGGGCTTCCGCGAGTCCGTCAATTTACGTGATTGCGGAAGCGGCCCCCCACCCCGGTCCTCTCAGCGCGAGCGAAGCTCGTCGCGGCCCCGTAAGAACGGGGAGAGGGAGAAGAAGGAGCGGAAGCAGCTCAATTCCATCCGCTGAAATGCGCTGCCGCAGGGCACGCCTGCGCCCGGCGCAGGAGGAATCTGCGCCCGCCGTGCTAACAAGCACCGCAGCGCGCCTTCCGCGCGAAGAAAACCATTGGCACACCTAGTCATTGCCGCGCCCTTGATCGGCGTCCGTGCTCCGGAGAGGAAATGTCCGACATCGCCGAAATCCCGGTCGATGAACGAGAGCGTCCGCTGCCACCGCCTTCGCGGCCGGTGAAGAGCGCGCTCACCGATGGACCGATCCTGCGCACGCTGCTCGGGCTTGCGTGGCCGAACGTGGTTGCGCTGTCGGCGGGCACCTGCGTGGTGATCGCGGAGACCTCCTATATCGGCCGGCTCGGCGTCGAGGCGCTGGCGGCGATGGCGCTGGTGTTTCCGACGGTGATCCTGACCATGACGATGTCGGGCGGCGCGATGGGCGGCGCGGTGGCCTCGGCTATCGCACGCGCGCTGGGCGCCGGCGATCGTGAGCGCGCCGGCACGCTTGCCGCGCATGCGCTGCTGATCGGCATCAGCTTCGGCCTCGTCTTCATGCTCGGCATGCTCATCTTCGGGCCGCGGCTCCTGGAAGTGCTCGGCGGCCGCGGCGCGGTGCTCGCGCATGCGATCGCCTACACGCAGGTGTTCTTCGGCGGCGCTGTGCTGCCCTGGCTGCTCAACACCATGGCCGGCGTGTTGCGCGGCACCGGCAACATGAAGCTGCCCTCGCTGCTGATCCTTAACTCCGCGGTCTGGCAGGTCGTGCTCGGCGGCACGCTGGGGCTCGGACTCGGGCCGGTGCCGCAACTCGGCATGCGCGGCGTCGCGGCCGGCGCGCTGATCGCCTATTCGATGAACATCTGCGTGATGGGCTGGTACCTGTTTTCCGGCCGTGCCCGTGTCGTGCCGAAGCTGCGCGGCTTGCGCATTCAATGGGCGATGTTCTTCGACATCCTGAAGGTCGGCGCCATTGCCTGCTTCTCGCCGCTGCAATCGGTGCTGACGATCTCGATCTTCACCCACATGCTGGCGAAGTTCGGCACCGCGATCCTCGCCGGCTACGGCATCGGCGCCCGGCTCGAGTTTCTGCTGACCTCGATCGCGTTCTCGTTCGGCATCGCCTCGGTGCCGATGATCGGCATGGCGGTCGGCGCCGGCCGCATCGCGCGTGCCCGGCGCATCGCTTGGATCGCGGGTGCATCCGCCTTCGTGGCGGTCGGCGCGCCGGCGTGCCTTGTCGCGCTGTTCCCCGATCTCTGGGTCAACATCTTCACCGACAGCGCGGCGGTGCGCGGAACGAGCCATCAATATCTGTCGACGGTGGCGCCGTTCTACGCCTTCATCGGCCTTGCCTCGACGATGTATTTCTCCTCGCAAGGCGCGGCCAAGGTGATCGGGCCGGTGCTGGCGCAGACCGCGCGGCTCGTCTACATCGCGGCTTGCGGGTGGTGGCTGTCGACCCATGATGCCACCGCGCAAAGCTTCTTCTGGCTGGCCGCGAGCTCGATGGTCGTGCTCGGGGTGCTCTCATGCTCCAGCGTGGTGCTGACGCGCTGGGGGCCGCGCGAGAGCAATCGCAGCATTCGTCCGGCCCTGTCGAGCGCGGCGGACTAAGCTTGTGGCGGCGACGGCGCCGCCGCTAGGCCGCGGGCGGAAACGCCTTGTGCATGGCGGTTACCGCCTCATTCGTCTGCCCCTGCACGTAAGCCGCAAGCTCGTTCGGCAGCATGTCGATGGTCCAGACGAGGCGGCTCCTGCGCTCGCCGTCGGCGATCACCTGCACCGAGGCGCTGTAATGCTTCAGCCGTTCGTTGCTGATCGCATAGACCAGGCGTTGCCGCGCGTCGTCGCAATCGACGAGCACCTCGCGCGCCACCGAACCGTTGGCGAAGGTGACGACGCGCGCGTCACCGTCAAGCGTGCAGGCGGTCACGAAGCCCGGCACCAGGCGCTCGTGCAACGCGCCGAAATCGCGCACCGCGTCCCAGACGTCGCGCGCGGAGGCATTGAGGGGAATGTCGTTGTGGATGGAGGCCATGAAACAGTCCTTGTTGTAGAGGGATCGTCATTGCGAGGAGCAAAGCGACGAAGCAATCCAGAGAAGCATCCGCGGAGACAGTCTGGATTGCTTCGCTTCGCTCGCAATGACGGAACTAGTGGCCAGCGCTCACGTACAAACCGCCTCGACATTGTTGCCGTCGGGATCGATCAGGAACGCGGCGTAGTAGGTCGGGCTGTAATCCTTGCGGGGGCCGGCGCCGCCGTTATCGCGACCGCCGTTCTTCAGTCCTTCGCTATGGAATGTCTTGACAGCGTCGTGGTCCTTCGCGCGGAAGGCGATGTGGGCGCCGTCGGCTTTGCGTCCCTTGTTCAGATGCAGCCAGAGCGCGGGCTCGCCCTTCGGCCCGAAGCCGGCATAGCCGTCGCCGCTGGAGCAGAGGACGTAACCGAGCGGGGCCAGCACCGCCGTGTAGAAGCGCGTGGCGGCGTCGAGATCGGCAACGCGTAGTCCGATGTGATCGTACATGATCGTCTCCATTTGCAAAGCGCGCCGCGTGGTGGCGCGCGCCGGAGACGACCCTACTCAGTTGAGGGCGAGCTGCTCTTGGAGAATCTTGCGCTCCCCGCGCGAGGCCTGGCGGAACTTCGTCGGCGAGACACCGGCGGCGCGATGGAAGGTGCGGACGAAGTTGGAGAGATCGCCGAAGCCGACGTCATAGGCGATGTCGGTGACCGCGATCCCGTCATCGGTCAGAAGGCGCGCCGCATGCCGCAGGCGCGAGCGCACCAGATATTGATGCGGGGTGACGCCGAGCACGGCCGAGAACAGCCGCAGGAAATGGAAGGGGCTCAGTCCCGCCTGCCGGGCGGCCTGTTCCAGGTCGACCTCGGCGTGCGAATTCTGGTCGATCCACAGCGCAGCTTCGACCGCGCGGCGGCGATCGCGCGCGGTCGGCGTGGCCTGCTTGCGCGCCTTGCCCGAGACCACATCGACGAAGCGGCTGGCAAAGATCTGGCCGACCTCGTCGAGGCTGATGTCGCTGTTGCCATCTGCTGCCGTCTGGGCGAGCTCGCCCAGCACCATCAGCTCGGGCAGCGGCGGCGTCGCGCCGACCTGCCACACCTCACGCCGCCCGCCGAGCGCGTCGACGAAGTCCTCGCTGAGGAAGAACGACAGGCAAACGTCGCCGCAGACATGCTCATGCGTGCAGGTGTATTCCTCGCCGGGCGCGCCGACCAACACCGAGCCGGCCACCAGCTCGAAGAAGCCGGCGCGGCAATGGCAGCCGAAACTGCCCGCGCGGACATAGGCGATGGAATGGCCGGTGCGGCACTCCGCGAACGGCTTGTCGTCCGGTCCCGCATCGCAGCGAAACTCGGAGACCGTCATCGTTTGGGTCGTCAGCAGCGTGGTCGCATCCATCCGCGATATTTAGGAGGGCGCCCGCGGCGGGGCAACGGGCAGCAACACCTCGAACAGCGTCTTGCTCGCGACAGGGTGAGCGCCCTCCAGCGCGAGCAGCCGCCGCTTGGAGATCACCCCGCCGTACGGCGAGATCCGGTCGGTGTAGTTGCCGGTCTCCAGCACCCGGTGGCACGGCACGATGATCACGTAGGGATTTTTCGCGATCGCTTGTGCCACCGTATGCGCGGCGCCGGAGGCGCCGAGAGCCTTGGCGACCTCATGATAGGTGCGAGTCTCCCCGCGCGGGATGGTGCAGGCAAATTCATAGACGTGCCGATGGAAGGCGGGCACGCCGCCGGCATCCAGGCTGACGTCGGAAAAATCGGGATCGCCGCCTTGCAGCAGCAGCGCAATGCCCTCGATCGCCAGCTCGGCGTTGTCGCAAGGCCGCTGCTCGCGTGCCTCGGGATGGACCTGGAAGATCCGGCGGCGGGTGTCGATCTCCCGCGCCTCCGGCAATTGCACGGCGACCACGCCGGTATCGCTCCAGACGATGCCGCAGCGCCCGATGGCCGTGTCGAATATCGCGTAAGCACGCCCCACCATGCGCACGCCCCACTCACACCACGCTTCCTCAACCCGGCCGCGATCATAACACCGCCACATTCCGCCGCACCTGGAATCTTGCCAAGAAGTTAAGATGCGTCCGGCCGGGTGCGCCAAAGCGCTTGGCGCGGGCCGCTGTCTCGGCTAATCAGGAGGGGCGCTGGTTGCCGCGCATCTCGCGGGCGTAGTTCAATGGTAGAACGGCAGCTTCCCAAGCTGCATACGAGGGTTCGATTCCCTTCGCCCGCTCCAAGTTTCCTTTGATTGCTAATTCCGTTTCGAGCCGGCCAGACAGGCGCCAGCGCTCCGTCGCGCGCAGCGCCAAGATTCTAATATATTGGTCCCTCATTCCCGGCATTCGCCGCGTCCCGGCCTAAGCTCCTCTTGCCCGGCAGGTGCGGTCCGGATGCCGGGCGAGGTTCGGATGAAGGCCATGGACCAGCAAAAACTCGATCGCGCGATCGGTCGCCGCTTGAAGACCTTGAGGACGCATGCCGGGATGACGCTGAACGAACTCGCCGCGCGCTCGGGCGTCAGCAGGGCGATGATCGGACGGGTGGAGCGGGCGCAGAGCAGCGCCACGGCTTCGCTGCTGGGAAAACTTTGCGCGGCGCTCGATGTGTCCTTGAGCGACGTGGTCGCGCTCGCCGAGAAGCCGCCGGAGCGGCTGGTGCGCCTTGCCGACCAGCCGCACTGGCGCGATCCCGAGAGCGGCTATCGCCGCCGCCACGCTTCGCCGACCGATGCGGCGAGCGGCATCGAGATCATCGTCGTCGACCTGCCGGCCGGCGCCCGGGTGCCGTACAGCCCCTGGGGCCGCAACGCCTTCACCCAGCAACTCCTGATGCTGGAGGGCGCGATCGCCGTGCACATCGACGCCAAGACGGTGCGCTTGCGCGAGGGCGATTGCCTCGACTTCGACGTGATGCGCTCGGTGATCTTCGAGAACGAAACCAGGCAGGACGCGCGCTACATCATCATCGTGCGGCGCGGCACCTCTTACGGGAAGATGTGATGTCGCTGACCGTGCGGACGTCTTCATGCAGCGG
Organism: Bradyrhizobium sp. ISRA430; assembly: GCF_029909975.1. Classification (NCBI taxonomy): domain Bacteria; kingdom Pseudomonadati; phylum Pseudomonadota; class Alphaproteobacteria; order Hyphomicrobiales; family Nitrobacteraceae; genus Bradyrhizobium; species Bradyrhizobium sp. ISRA430. The sequence goes on along the minus strand of NZ_CP094516.1, from coordinate 4,963,858 downwards.
CGGCTCGCGAGCGAGGTAAAACCATGACGATGCAGATCCGCACCGGCGACACCTACGATCCGCGTGTGATCGCGCTCCTTGACTATCACGCCACGACGGCGCGGGCCCAGACCGCGCCGGGCAGCGCGCATGCGCTCGATCTCTCAGGCCTGCGCGCGCCCGACGTTGCATTCTGGACCGGCTGGGACGGCGAGACGCTGGTTGCCATCGGCGCGCTGAAGACGCTTTCGGCTGACCATGGCGAAGTGAAGTCGATGCACACGCTTGCAGCAGCGCGACGCCGCGGCTTTGCGGGCCAGATGCTCGGCCACATCATCGCGGCCGGCCGCGCGCGGGGCCTCAAGCGGCTGAGTCTCGAGACCGGCTCCTGGGACTATTTCAAGCCCGCGGTCGCGCTCTACCGCGCGCACGGCTTCGTGCCCTGCGGCCCGTTTGAGGGCTATGTCGAGGACCCCAACAGCCTGTTCCTGACGCTCGATTTGAGTGATCGTTGAGCTTTCGCGCGGCGTGCGGCGCACAACCGTGACTCGAAAACACCGCTTGCCCCCTCAAAATGAGTTGCGTACCTCAAAACGCCTCTGCTAGCCTTCAGCCATGGCCGAGGAAACCGACACGCATACCGACACGGTCGCCGGCACCGCGCTGACGTTGAAGGACATCGCCCGCCAGGCGGGCGTCAGTCTTGCGACAGTGGACCGCGTCCTGCACAACCGCCCGGGCGTCCGGCCGGACACGGTCCGGCGCGTCAAGGAGGCGATCGCGCGCAACGCCTTCCAGCCTCATGTGGCTGCGGCCGAGCTCGCCCGCGGCCGGGCCCGCCGCTTCGCCTTCGTGATGCCGTCGGGGCCGAACCTGTTCATGCAGCAGATCCAGGACTATCTCGGCGAGATGTCGGCCTGGCTTTCGGCCCGCCGCCTCGCGGTCGAGGTCGTTGCAACCGATGTGTTCGATCCGTCCGTGCTCGCCGCCTCGCTTGAGGCGCTGTCGGGCGATTGCGATGGTGTCGCCGTGGTGGCGCTGGACCATCCGAGCGTCCGCGCCGCGATCAACGACCTCGTCGATGCCGGCACCAAGGTGGTGACGCTGGTTTCGGACGTGCCGTCCTCGCGCCGCCACCATTATGTCGGCATCGACAACATCGCCGCGGGCCGCACCGCCGGCGCGCTGGTGGGGCGGCTGGCCGGTCAAAAGTCCGGCAAGGTCGCGATTGTTGCGGGATCGCAGGGGCTGCGCGACCATGCAGAGCGCATCTTCGGCTTCACCCAGGTGATGGCGGCGGAATTTCACGGGCTTAACGTGCTGCCGGTGCTGGAAGGCCGCGACGAGGACGACCGCTCGGAACAGGTTTTGGGGCGACTGCTGCGCGCTCATTCCGACATAGTCGGCCTCTACAACGTCGGCGCCGGCACGCAAGGCGTCGCCAAGGCGCTCGGCGATGCCGGACGGGATAAGCAGGTGGTGTTCGTCGGTCACGACGTCACGGTGCTGACGCGCAGACTGCTGTTGCAGGGCGTAATGGATGCCGCGATTTCGCAGAACCCGGGGCATGAAGCGCGCGCCGCCGTGCGCGTGCTGCTCGCGCTCGCCCGCGGCGAGCCGATCCTGCGCGAACAGGAGAAGATAAGGATCGACATCGTGATGCGGGACAATCTGCCCTAGGCCCAAGGGACGATCAGCCGAACGGCAGGACGGATTTCGAGAAGGCCCCTAGCGGGAAGGCGACGAAAGTTCGCACGCCGCGACAGGATCGAAAGGGAGGATGGCGTGTATCTCGGAATGGACATCGGCACGTCCGGTGTGAAAGCGGTGCTCGTGAGCGAGGCCGGCGCGATCGTCGCGACGACCGCGCGCGAGCTTGCGCTGTCGCATCCCGCGCCGCTGTGGTCCGAGCAGGATCCGGACGCCTGGGTCGATGCGGCAATCGGCGCCGTCGATGATCTTGCCGCAAGCCATCCGCGCGAGGTCGCGCGGGTGCGCGGCATCGGGTTGTCCGGTCAGATGCATGGCGCGACGCTGCTCGGCGCGGACGGCCGTCCGCTGCGCCCGGCCATTCTGTGGAACGATGGCCGCTCGCAGGCCGAATGCGCCGCGCTCGAGCGGCGCTGTCCATCGCTGCAGGGCATCGCCGGCAATCTGGCGATGCCTGGCTTCACCGCGCCGAAGCTGCTCTGGGTCGCACGGCATGAGCCCAAGATATTCGAGCGCGTGGCAAAGGTGCTGCTGCCGAAAGCCTATGTCCGTTATCGCCTCACCGGCGAGATGGTCGAGGACGTGTCGGATGCCGCGGGTACGCTGTGGCTCGACGTCGGCCAGCGCCGCTGGTCCGCCTTGCTGCTGCATGCCACCGGGCTCGATCTTCACCATATGCCGCGCCTCATCGAAGGCAGCGAGGTCAGCGCGACGCTCGCGCCGGAATTGGCGCAGCGCTGGGGCATGGCAAAGGACGTCGTGGTCGCCGGCGGCGCCGGCGATTGCGCGGCGAGTGCTATCGGGCTCGGCGCGATTGCACCCGGCGATGCCTTCCTGTCGCTCGGCACCTCGGGCGTGGTGTTTCGCGTGACCGATCGGTTTGCGCCGGCGCCGGCCTCGGCCGTCCATGCGTTCTGCCACGCGCTGCCCGGCCTGTGGCACCAGATGGGTGTGATGCTGTCGGCGGCGGCCTCGCTTGCCTGGCTGGCCGGCGTCATGGAGACACCGGCGGCTGCGCTCTTGGCGCCGCTCGGTGAGCGTGTCGATCGGCCGAGTCCCGTCAAATTCTTGCCTTATCTCGACGGTGAGCGCACACCGCACAACGACGCTGCGGCCAGCGGTGCCTTTGTAGGCCTACGCGGTGCGACCGGCCGCGGCCAGATCGTTCAGGCCGTGCTGGAAGGCGTCGCCTTTGCCGCGCGCGACAATCTGGCGGCGCTGAGCGCAGCGGGCGGACCGATCGCGGAGGTCGATCTCGTCGGCGGCGGCTCGCGCTCGCCACTCTGGGCGCAAATCTGCGCCGACGTGCTCGGCATTCCCGTCCACCGCGTCGAGGAAGGCGAGGTGGGGGCAGCGCTCGGCGCCGCGCGGCTCGGCCGGCTCGCCGCCACCGGCGAGGAGCCTGCAGAGGTCTGCTCGCGACCGCGGCGGCTTGCGAGTTTCATGCCCCGCTCAGCCACTGCTTCCGCCTACGACGATGCCTATCGCCGCTGGCGCGATCTTTACCCCGCGTTGAAGGAGTCCGCTTAAGTGAACGCGTCAGCCAAATTCTTCGATGCAAGCGCACCCGTCGCCTTTGCCGGCAAGGATGCCGGACAAGCGCTTGCCTTCCGCTGGTACGACAAGGACCGCATGGTCCATGGCCGGCGGCTCGAGGATCACTTGCGCTTTGCGGTCTGCTACTGGCATTCGTTCTGCTGGCCGGGCGGCGATCCCTTCGGCGGCGAGACGTTCTTGAGGCCCTGGCACCACGGCACCGATGCGATGGCTCTGGCGCGGGCCAAGGCCGATATCGCCTTCGAGCTGTTCCGCCTGCTGGACGTGCCCTTCTTCACCTTCCACGACGTCGATGCGGCGCCGGAAGGCGCCTCGCTCGCCGAATCTGTCGCCAACCTCAACGCGATCGCCGATCTGTTCGAGAAGAAGATGGCCGCGAGCAAGGTGCGCCTGCTCTGGGGCACCGCAAACTTGTTCACGCACCGCCGCTACATGGCAGGTGCTGCAACCAATCCCGATCCCGACGTCTTCACCTATGCCGCCGGCCAGGTCCGCGCCGCGCTGGAAGTGACGCATCGGCTCGGCGGCCAGAACTATGTGCTGTGGGGCGGGCGCGAGGGCTATGAGACGCTGCTCAACACCGATCTCAGGCGCGAGCTCGACCAGCTCGGCCGCTTTGTCTCGCTCGTGGTCGAGCACAAGCACAAGATCGGTTTCAAGGGCCCGATCCTGATCGAGCCCAAGCCGAAGGAGCCGACCAAGCATCAATACGATTTCGACGTCGCCACCTGCTACGGCTTTCTGCAGCGCTACGACCTCTTGAACGACGTCAAGCTCAACATCGAGCAGAACCACGCCATCCTTGCCGGCCACTCCTTCCATCACGAGGTCGCGCTCGCCGAGGCGCTCGGCGTCTTCGGCTCGCTCGACATCAACCGCGGCGATGATCTGCTCGGCTGGGACACCGACCAGTTCGCGATGAACGTGCCGGAGCTCGCCCTGGTGTTCCACGAGATCCTGAACCGCGGCGGCTTCACCTCCGGCGGGCTCAATTTCGACGCAAAGATCCGGCGCCAGTCGATCGATCCCGACGACCTGATCCATGCCCATGTCGGCTCGATGGATGCCTGCGCGCGCGCGTTCCTTGCCGCCGCTGACATGATCGATGCCGGCGCTCTCACCGCGCCGCTCGCCGAGCGTTACGGCAGATGGGCGGGCGCCGAAGGCCGTGCCATTCTCGGCGGAGAGCGTTCGCTTGCCGATCTCGCCGATCGTGCACTCACACCCGGCTTCGACCCGCAGCCGCGCTCGGGCCGGCAGGAGTATCTGGAATCCCTGGTCAACCGCTACGTCTGAGCGAGGCGGCTTATGGCAAATGCAGCAGCACAGCAGCCAGTCCTCGAACTGACCGGGATTGGCAAGGAGTTCGGCGCGATCCGTGCGCTGCATGGCGTCGACATGCAGGTCTTCCCGGGCGAGGTGGTCGGCCTGATGGGCGACAATGGCGCCGGCAAGTCGACGCTGGTCAAGATCATCGCCGGTAATTTTCGCCCGAGCCACGGCGAGATCCGCTTTGCCGGCAGCGCGGTCCATTTCAACCGCCCGGTCGATGCCCGCGCGGTCGGCATCGAGGTGGTCTATCAGGACCTCGCGCTGGCCGACAATCTGACGGCGGCCGCCAACGTGTTTCTCGGCCGCGAGCTGAAGCGCAAGTTCGGCCCGTTTGCCTTGCTCGACCACAAGGCGATGGCGGCGCGCGCGCTGGAGCTGTTCGGCGAACTGCGCTCGGAGACACGGCCGTATGATCTCGTCAAGCAGATGTCGGGCGGCCAGCGCCAGGCGGTCGCGATCGCGCGGACGCGGCTCTCCAATGCCAGGCTGGTGATGATGGACGAGCCGACGGCCGCGATCTCGGTGCGTCAGGTCGAGCAGGTGCTGAGCCTGATCCACCGGCTGAAAGAGCAGGGCGTCGCCGTGATGCTGATCTCGCACCGCATGCCGGACGTATTCGCGGTGTGCGACCGCGTCGTGGTCATGCGCCGCGGCGAGAAGCGCGCCGACAAGCCGATCCATGAGACGTCCCCTGAGGAAGTCACCGCTCTCATCACCGGCGCGAAGGAGGCGGCGTGATGGCCATGCCCATGGAATCCCCGATCACCTTCACCAATATCGGCAAGGCCAGGTGGTGGCAGCGCGGCATCTTCGCCTCCCAGACCGGCTATGTCCTGCTCGCGCTCGCGGTGCTGCTGGCGATCATGCATTTCGCCAGCCCCTATTTCTTCACCGAAGGCAACATGCAGAACGTGGCGAAGAATTTCTCCTTCATCGCCATTGCGACGCTCGGCGTCACCTTCGTGATCATCACCGGCGGCATTGATCTTTCGGTCGGCTCGATGATGTGCTTCTCGGCGATGATCACCTCGATGGTCATGACCGAGCTGTCGACGCCCGGCTCGCCCGCAGCCTCCCTGTTCGTTCACATGGCCGCAGACGGCAAGACCGTGATTGCCAACGTGCCGGGGCTCATCCTGCTGATCTCGCTCCTCGCCGGTCTGGGCGTCGCGCTGATCGCCGGTCTCGTCAACGGCTTCTGTATCGCCGTGCTTGGCCTGTCGCCCTTCGTCACCACGCTCGGTATGCTCTCGATCGTGCGCGGGCTCGGCTATGTCGTCTCCAACGGCCGCGGCAGTTTTCCGGGCGGGCCGGACGCCGATTACTTCTACGCAGCGACCTCCGGTGACGTGCTCGGCGTACCCGTACCTTTCATCTATCTCGTCATCCTCGCGCTGGCGATGGCCATCGTCCTGCACCACACCAGCTTCGGCCGGCATGTCTTCGCGCTCGGTGGCAACGAGAAGGCGGCCGAACTGACCGGCATCCCGGTCGTGCGGGTAAAGATCGAGGTCTATGTGATCTGCGCGCTCGCCGCGGGACTCCAAGGCATCATCATCTCCGGCTGGCTCGGATCGGCGCCGGCCAACATGGCGACATCCTATGAGCTCAACGTGATTGCGGCGGCCGTGATCGGCGGTGCCAATCTTGCCGGCGGCGTCGGCGGTCCGTTAGGGGCCATCGTCGGCTGCGTGCTGCTCGAGGTGATCCGCAACGGTCTCGTGCTGGCGCAGGTCAGCTCCTACTGGCAGCAGACGCTGGTGGGTGTGATCATCATCCTGGCGGTGCTGGTCGACCGCATCCGCTCGCGGATGATCTGAAGTGACGTCGTTTCGGGAGGGCAACGAAGATGCCGCCTATCCGCTTCCCGGACGATTTTGAGAGGATAGGCGCCAGACAAGGGTGGAGGAGAGCAATGAGGAGACTTCTTCTTGCCGGCATGGCCGTCGTGATGATGGCGGCCCCGGCGTTTGCCGCGAACTACCGTTTCGTGATCGTGCCCAAGGCGATGAACAACCCGTTCTTCGATTTCGCGCGCGATGGCTGCCAGAAGCGCGCCAAGGAGCTCGGCAACATCGAGTGCATCTACAAGGGGCCGGTCGAGCACGAGCCGGCGACGCAGGCGCAGATCATCCAGGACTTCATCACCCAGAAGGTCGATGGCCTTGCGATCTCAGTCGCCGACGTCGCGGCCATGACCAAGTCGATCGAGGCGGCGACCGCGGCCGGCATCCCCGTCATCACCTTCGACGCCGATGCGCCGGGTTCCAAGCGCATCGCCTATATCGGCACCAACAACAAGGAGTTCGGCCTCGCGCTCGGCAAGCAATTGCTGAAGCTTCGGCCCGACGGCGGCAAATATGCCATGGTCTCGGGCGGCCCCGGTGCCAAGAATCTCGCCGAACGCGTCGATGGCGTTCGCGAGGCGCTGAAGGGCTCGAAATGGACCGAGGTCGGCGGCTCGCCGACCTTCTGCAACGATGATCCCGCGCTCGCGGTCCAGCAGATGACGGATTTGCGTACCGCGACGCCCGACCTCGCCGCGATCGTTCCCGTGGGCGGCTGGCCGATGTTCGCCCCCGAAGGCTTCAAAGCTTTCGCCACGAGGTACAAGAAGGACATCGACGCCGGCAAGTTCACGCTTGTTGTCGCCGATACGCTGAAGATGCAGCTCGAGCTGCTGCGCGACGGCTATGCCAATGCTTTGGTCGGCCAGCGCCCGTTCGAGATGGGCGAGAAGGCGATGGATACGCTGCTCGCCATCAAGAAGGGCGAGAAGGTGCCGGAGATCGTCTATACCGGCCTCGATCTCGTGACCAAGGACAACGTCGCACAGATGTTGAAATAGGAGTGTCGCCAGCCCCACACTCTTATGCTCCCTCCCGCTTGCAGAGCCCGCAAGCGGGAGGGACACTGGCTCCCGGAAGGAACGGCAATGAAACGGTCGCAGTTCGGCGCTCTCGATGTCACATCAATCGGTCTCGGCACCGCGCCGCTCGGAGGATTGTTTTCCGCGGTCAGCGACACTGACGCGGAAGCGACGATCGAGCGCGCATGGTCGCTTGGTGTCCGCTTCTTCGACACCGCGCCGCTCTACGGCTTCGGCCTCGCCGAGCGGCGGCTGGGTGGCTTCCTGCGGCAAAAACCGCGCGATTCCTATGTCATTTCCACCAAGGTCGGACGGCTCTTGCGGGCGCCGGCCGGCGTTGCGGGCGAGGACGATCACTATAAGGACACGCCGCGCGAGCGGCCGGTGTTCGACTTCAGTCATGACGGCGTCATGCGTTCGGTCGAGGAGAGCCTTAAGCGCCTTGGGCTCGACCGCGTCGATATCCTGCTCGTTCACGATCCGGACGACCACTTTGAGGCCGCAGTTGCCGGCGCCTTCCGCGCGCTCCGTCGCCTCCGCGATGAGGGCACGGTGAAGGCGATCGGCGCCGGCATGAACCAGTCCGAGATGCTGGTCCGCTTCGCCGAGGCCGTGTCCCTCGACTGCTTCCTGCTGGCCGGTCGCTACACGCTGCTCGACCAGGGCGCGCTGGATGCGCTGTTTCCGCTGTGCCTTAGGAAAAACATCGGCATCCTGCTCGGGGGCATCTACAACAGCGGCATCCTCGCCGATCCGCGCGCCGGCGCGAAATTCAACTATGAGGATGCCGACGCAGTGCTCGTCAAGCGCGCGATCGAGCTCGACGAGCTCTGTCGCAAGCACGGCACGGAGCTGAAGGCGGCCGCGTTCCAGTTCTGCATGGCCCATCCGGCGGTGACGGTCGCGCTGACCGGCGCCCGAACGCCGGCGGAAGTGTCCGACAACATCGCGATGTCGGAACGAACCGTGCCGCCGGCCTTCTGGCAGGAGCTGCGCGCGCGCAACCTCGTCGATGCGCGGGCGCCGTTGCCCGGTGGAGTGTAGCGCATGGTGATCGACGGCCATCAGCATTTCTGGGATCCGGCGCGCGCCGACTATCCCTGGATGGAAGCGCCGGAGCTGGCGCCGATCCGCCGCGCATTCGGCCCGGTCGACCTCGCGCCGCTTCTGAAGGCGAACGGCATCGACGCGAGCATCCTAGTGCAATGCCGCTCCGCGCTGGCGGAGACCGAGGAATTCTTGCGCATTGCCAGCGCAACGCCCTCCGTCATCGGCGTGGTCGGCTGGGCCGATCTTACGGACGGCGCGCTCGACGAGACGCTTCATCGGCTGCGTACTTCGCCTGGTGGCGAGAAGCTCGTCGGCATCCGCCACCAGGTCCACGATGAGTCCGATCCGGATTGGCTGCTGCGCGAGGACGTCCAGCGCGGACTCACCGCGGTGTTCGCGCACGATCTCGCCTACGACCTCCTGGTCCGCAGCCGCGAGCTGCCGGCCGCGATCGCTACCGCGCAGGCCTTTCCCAAGGCGCGCTTCGTCCTCGACCACGCCGCCAAGCCGCCGATCGCCGATGGCGGCAGCGCCGAATGGTCCGATCGCATCGCCGCGCTCGCCGCTTGCGGCAATGTCTGGTGCAAGATCTCAGGGCTAGCGACCGAGGCGAAATGGGACGATTGGACCGCGGAGCGGCTGTTTCCCTACGTCGACCACGTCGCCAAATGTTTTGGCGAGGACCGTCTGATCTTCGGCTCCGACTGGCCGGTGTGTTTGCTTGCCGGAAGCTACAGCGAGATCAAGGGCGCGTTGGAAGCGTGCCTGGCGAAGCTCGGCCCGCATGTGCGCGAGAAGGCGTTTGGGGCGAATGCGAAGGCTGCGTATCGGTTGCTGGCTAACTAAAGCCGCGACCTCGCTGCCCCTTCTCCCCTTGTGGGAGAAGGTGGCGCGAAGCGCCGGATGAGGGGTCTCTCTCCGCGCGCTCACCGCAGCAGAGTTATTCGCGGAGAGAGACCCCTCACCCGTCTCGCCGCTACGCGGCGAGCCACCCTCTCCCACAACAAGGGGAGAGGGTAAGCAGAACGCGGATCCTCACGCCCCCGCGGGCACCTGATCCAGAAATCCCGTGATGCTCTTGATGCGCCCGTCGCGGAGTACGGCGAAGTCGGTGCCCTTGATCGGGCTGTCGACGCCGTCGGGGCCAAGGCCCCAACTGAAACGAACATGGTCGCCATAGCCGTTGGGCTCGCCGATCAGCTTGAACTTGAAGTCGGGAAAGCGCTGCTGCACGCCGGCAATCAGCGCGTCGACACCGTCATGGCCGTCACCCTTCATCAGGGGATCGACGTAGCTCGCGTCCGCCGTCCAGTTTTCGCTGAGCAGTTGGCGCCGGCGGCTCGCCGTGCGCTCGTTCCAGAGGTCGATATAGCGGCGGGCGATGGTGACGTGATCGGTCATGGTGCTCTCCTTCGATGGCGCCGTGTGGTTCGGCTGACCGTGACTATCGAAGGTTTGCGCGCGCCGATCGATTACCTCTGAGGTTATCGGCGCGCGCACAAATCACGCGGCGTCACTTTGCCGCGGTCACCATGATCTCGACGGTGTATTGCGGCGCCGCCAGCTTGGCTTCGACGGTGGCGCGCGCCGGCGTGTTGCCAGGCGACACCCAGGCGTCCCACACCGCGTTCATCTCCTGGAAGGTCTTCATGTCGGTGATGTAGATCGTCGCCGACAGCAGCTTCGACTTGTCGGTGCCGGCCTTGGCGAGATGGCCGTCGATCGTCGCCAGGATGTCCTGGGTCTGCTTGGTCACGCTTTCGCCGGCCGCCTTGTTGGCGACGACGCCGGCGAGATAGACGGTGTTGCCGTGCACGACGACCTGGCTCATGCGCGGGCCGGTTTCGAAACGCTGAATGCTCATTGCGGGTCTCCTGATGGAAGGGCGGCCCTGTCTAGCGCAGGGCCTCGCGCTCTGCCACCCCGTGCGGCGCATGCGTCGCCCACGGAAATCGGCCGAAAAAGCCCGGATCGAGTCGTCACGCCCTTGACGTCGATCGTATCGGCGAATGCCGCAACGGCGTGCCGGCGCGCGATCTATCCCACCGCTTTCGCCGCGGCGCGGCCCGCATTGCGGCCCGAGAACAGGCAGCCGCCGAGGAAGGTGCCCTCGAGCGACCGATAGCCGTGCATGCCGCCGCCGCCGAAGCCGGCGGCCTCGCCGACCGCGTAGAGCCCGGGAATGATCTGTCCTTCCTGGCCGAACACGCGCGAGTCGAGATCGGTCTCGAAGCCGCCCAGCGTCTTGCGGGTGAGGATATTGAGCTTGACCGCGATCAGCGGCCCGTGCGCAGGATCGAGGATCCGGTGCGGGGAGGCGGTGCGGATCAGCTTGTCGCCGATGTAGCGGCGCGCATTGTGGATGTTCATCACCTGCGCATCCTTGACGTAAGGGTTGGCGATCTCGCGGTCGCGCGCCTCGATCTGCATTTTGACATAGTCGAGCTTGAGGAGATCGTTGCCGGCAAGCTTGTTCATGGCCGCAACGAGGTCCTCGAGCTTGTCGCGCACGATGAAGTCGACGCCATGGTTCTTGAAGGCTTCCACCGGCGCCGGCGCGCCCTTGTTGGTGGCGCGGCGGAGCGTCATGCGCCAGCTCTTCCCCGTAAGATCGGGGTTCTGCTCCGATCCCGACAGCGCGAACTCCTTCTTGATGATGCTCTGCGTCAGGACGAACCAGGAATAATCATAGCCCGTAGACATGATGTAGCCGAGCTGGCCGAGCGTGTCGGAGCCGGGAAACAGCGGGGCCGGCAGGCGCGTGCCGGTCGCGTCGAACCACATCGAGGAAGGGCCGGGCAGGATTCGGATGCCATGGCGCGGCCAGATCGGTGACCAGTTCTGGATGCCCTCGACATAATGCCACATGCGGTCGCGGTTGATCAGCCGCGCGCCTGCCGCCTCGGTGATTCCGATCATGCGGCCGTCGACATGCTCGGGCACACCGGAGATCATGAATTTCGGCGGTTCGCCGAGCCGCTTCGGCCAGTTCTGCCGCACCAGGTCGTGATTGCCGCCGATGCCGCCGGAGGCGACGATCACCGCCTGCGCTTTCAGCGCGAACTCGCCGACGACTTTGCGCGAGGAGCTCTTGCCGCGCTCCACGTTGTCGGACTCGAGAATGACGCCGCTCACGCCGTCGACCGTGCCATTGGTGACGGAGAGCGCATCGACGCGGTGACGGAACTTGAAGATCAGCCGTCCGGAACTCGCCGCCTCGCGCGCGCGGCGTTCGAACGGCTCGACGATACCGGGGCCGGTGCCCCAGGTGACATGGAAGCGCGGCACCGAATTGCCGTGGCCCATCGCGTCATAGCCGCCGCGTTCGGCCCAGCCGACCACCGGAAAAATGCGATGGCCCATCGCGCGCAGCCAGTCGCGCTTCTCGCCGGCGGCGAACGCCACATAGGCCTCGGCCCATTGGCGCGGCCAGAAATCCTCGTCGCGGTCGAAACCGGCGGTGCCGATCCAATCCTGCAAGGCGAGATCGAAGGAGTCCTTGATACCGAGCCGGCGCTGCTCGGGTGAATCGACCAGGAACAATCCGCCGAACGACCAGAACGCCTGGCCGCCGAGCGACTGTTCGCCCTCCTGGTCGACGACGATCACGCGCTTGCCGGCATCCGCAATCTCGGTTGCGGCCACCAGTCCCGACAGTCCCGCGCCGACGACGATGACGTCCGCCTGCTCGCCCGAATGTACGGTCATGAGGTTCCCCCTGTAGTTGTCCGGATTGAAGCCAGCGGCCGTAGCTGAGATCAAGTGTGGAAGGCGTAAGAGTCCGTTAACTTGTTCCGGTTTGGGACCGAGGCCGGCGGAGTGCAGCGCGGACGCAACACTGGATTTGAATTTGTTTTGAGCGGGCCAGCGTGCCTAGACAAAACCACGGTTACGACGGACGCTAGCTGCGCATCACCACCAGACACAAAGATTCGAAATCGACTGGGGCGGGGAAATGAAGCTTCTGACGGGGTTGCTCGCGGCGATTCTCTTGATCGCGGGCATGGGGGCCTCTCACGCGGTGGTTCGGATCGCGGACGATCGTGGCGGCCGGATCGGAACCTATGTCGACCGCTACCAGGATCTGCGCCAGTCCGGTGAAACCGTCATCATCGACGGCCTTTGTGCTTCGGCCTGCACCATCGTCCTCGGCGCGATCCCGCGCGATCGCATCTGCGTCACCTCGCACGCGACGCTGGGCTTCCACGCGGCTTGGGATTTTGGCGCCAATGGCCGGGCCATCACCAATGCCGAAGCCACCCAGATGCTCTACGCGATGTATCCCTCGCAGGTGAGGCGCTGGATCGCACAGCGTGGCGGTCTCACCCCGCACATGCTCTTCCTCCGGGGCAAGCAGCTTCAGGCCATGTACAAGCCCTGCTACCTGGACGCGCAGGCTTCGACCAGCAGGCCGCTGCGCCGGCCTCTTCCGCCAGCGGACCAGCTCGAGTCCGCCCGGGGCGAGTTGTTTCACTAAATCCATCAGCGCGACGTGACCTGATCGTTTTGCCCGCCGGCGGCGCTTGCCCGCCCGCGGGCTAGCGCCTATTTGAAGGGCAGGGAACCGGAGCGTTCGCCCGGATCGTTGTCATGGCTCAACCGCTGCACCCCGCCCATCCGGTATTGGACAATTCGCCCACTGCCGGCCGGACGCCGTCCATGCTGGTGTTGGCTGGCGCAGGTCTCGGCGGCCTGATCGTGATCGGCGCGCTCGCATTGTGGTTCCACTATGGCACCCAGGTGTTCTTTGAAATGATCAGGACCGGCTTTGCCGCCTGTTTCTGACGCTGGGACAACAGGAAGTTTTTCGACCATGAGCTCCACCACCCGCCCGCTGGTGATCGCAACCGCCTTCGCCGCAAGCCTGGTCGTCGGGCTGCTCGTGGTGTTCTGGACGATGGGCGGCGTGAGCAAGGTGGCGCAGCCGGCCGCGATCGGCGGCCCGTTCCAGCTCACCGACCAGCACGGCAAGACCGTCACCGACAAGAGCCTGAAGGGCAAGCCGACGCTGATCTTCTTCGGCTACACCCATTGCCCCGACGTCTGCCCGACCTCGCTGTTCGAGATCTCCGAGGTGCTGCGCGCGATGGGCAAGGATGCCGACAAGGTCAACGCCTATTTCATCTCGGTCGATCCCGAGCGCGACACCCAGGCCGCGATGAAGGATTACCTGTCGAGCTTCGATCCTCACCTCGAGGGCCTCAGCGGCGATCCCGCTGATATCGCCAAGGTGATCACGTCCTACCGGGTCTATGCCAAGAAGGTCCCGACCAAGGACGGCGATTACACAATGGACCACACCGCACTGATCTACCTGATGGACCGCGACGGCCGCTTCGTCTCCCCCTTCAACCTGAAGCGCACGCCGGAAGAGGCCGCGGCCGAGCTGAAGCGATATCTCTGATACTTTCATTGGCGGGATCGACCGATCCATGGACTCGGTGCACCTCTCCCGCTTGGCCACAATCCCCGCTCGCGTTCCCGGTGGGATGGTCTATAAGGCCCTCCGATCTCAACGAAATTCGTTCATTTTCCGCCGATGGCCCCATCGCAACAGGCGAAATTGCCCAAAACTGTCCGTGGCCTCCTGACCGGGCTGGCTGTCGGGGTGTGCCTGTTCGCGCTGGCGCCGGGCGCGGAGGCGCAGACCCCGGCCCAGCCGCCGGCTGCGGCGCCTCAGGCTCCGCCCAAAGCCCCCCCTCAAGCCGCGGCCCCCCAGGCCGTGCCCGGCTTCTGGGATCCGCGGCGGCGCCCTGAGCGGCCGGACCTGTCGCGCCTGACCGTGATCCGCTTTTTGACCGAGACGGACTATCCGCCGTTCAACTATACCGGGGCCGACGGCAATCCGGCCGGCTTCAACGTCGATCTCGCCCGCGCGCTGTGCGATGAGATCAGGATTACCTGCACGGTGCAGATGCGCCGCTTCGAGACGCTGGTCGATGCGCTCACGTCCAATCGCGGCGATGCCATCATCGCCTCGATGGCAGTGAGCCCGCAGCTCCGCGCGCGCGTCGATTTCACCGATCCCTATTACCGCGTGCCGGCGCGCTTCGCCTCGCGCAAGGACGCGGTGATGCCGGAGATCCGCCCCGAATATCTCGAGGGCAAGAAGGTCGGCGTCATCGCGGGCTCCGCGCATGAGGCCTACCTCAAGGCGATGTTCACCGACGCCGAGCTGCACGCCTATCCCAATGACGAGGCGTTGCGTGCCGCTCTCCGCAGGGGTGAGGTCGATTTCATCTTCGGCGACGCCATCTCGCTCGCCTTCTGGATCAACGGCACGGATTCGGGCGATTGCTGCGCCTTCTCCGGTGGCCCCTTCGTCGAAAGCCGCTTCTTCGGCGAGGGCATCGGCATTGCCGTGCGCAAAGGCAATGACGTGCTGCGCCAGGCCCTGAACTGGGCGCTGTTCCGCGTCTGGGAAAAAGGCCGCTACACCGATCTGTGGCTGCGCTACTTCTCGGTGAGTCCGTTTTAGTTCTGTCGCTGCCGCCTCCGTCGTCATTGCGAGGAGCGCAGCGACGAAGCGATCCAGAGTGTCTCCGCGGAAAGATTCTGGATTGCTTCGCGGAGCCTGTCATCGGGCCGCGCTTCGCGCGGACCCGTTGGCTCGCAATGACGGTGTGTGGTGCCGCATCATCCCACAAAATTGCATTCTGCCCGGAAATCGCTAATTTCCGCGGCCCGGAGGCCCCGTAATGTCCGTTATCGATCTTGCCGCAAACCCGAGCGATCTGCGCGCGCTCGCCGAACAATCCAACGCCTGGCCGTTCGAGCAGGCGAAGGCGCTCGTCGCGCGGCTGAAGAAGAAGCCGAAGGACGAGGTGCTGTTCGAGACCGGCTACGGCCCGTCCGGCCTGCCGCATATCGGCACGTTCGGCGAGGTCGCGCGCACCTCGATGGTGCGCCACGCCTTCCGCGTGCTGACCGAGGACAAGATCAAGACGCGCCTGCTCGCCTTCTCCGACGACATGGACGGCCTGCGCAAGGTGCCGGACAACGTTCCGAATAAAGAGCTCTTGGCGCAGTATCTCGGCCGTCCGTTGACCGCCGTGCCGGACCCGTTCTCGAACGAGCATCCCTCATTCGGCGCCGCCAACAATGCGCGCCTGCGCGCCTTTCTTGATCATTTCGGCTTCGACTACGAGTTCGCGAGCTCGACCGACTACTACAAGTCGGGCCGCTTCGACGCGACGCTTCTGAAGATGCTCGCCGCCTACGATGAGATCATGGCGATCATCCTGCCGACGCTGGGGCCCGACCGCCGCGCCACCTATTCGCCGTTCCTACCGATCAGCAAGACCAGCGGCGCCGTGCTCCAGGTGCCGATGATCCGCCGCGATGTCGCCGCCGGCACGGTGACCTATGTCGATCCCGACAGCGGCGAGGAGGTCGAGACGCCCGTCACTGGCGGCAACGTGAAGTGCCAGTGGAAGGCCGACTGGGCGATGCGCTGGGTCGCGCTCGGCGTCGACTACGAGATGGCCGGCAAGGATCTGATCGATTCGGTGAAGCTCTCCAGCGCGATCGCCAGGGCGCTCGGTGCCGCGCCGCCCGAAGGCTTCAATTACGAGCTCTTCCTCGACGAGCAGGGCCAGAAGATCTCGAAGTCGAAGGGCAACGGTCTCACCATCGACGAATGGCTGCGCTACGCCTCGCCGGAATCGCTGTCGCTGTTCATGTATCGCGAGCCGAAGGCGGCCAAGCGACTGTATTTCGACGTCATCCCGCGCAACGTCGACGACTATCAGCAGTTCATCGATGGCTTCCCGAGGCAGGATGCCAAGCAGCAGCTCGGCAATCCGGTCTGGCACATCCACAACGGCAATCCGCCGAGCGGCGATATGCCCGTCACCTTCCAGCTCCTGCTCACGCTGGTGTCATCGTCGAATGCCGAGAACGCCGAGACGCTGTGGGGCTTCATCGGCCGCTACCGGCCCGGCGTGAGCCCGCAGACACATCCGAAGCTCGATGCGATGGTCGGCTACGCCATCAATTATTATCGCGACTTCGTCGCGCCGACGAAGCAGTTCCGCGAGCCGACCGATACCGAGCGCGCCGCGTTGCAGGATCTGCGCGACGCGCTGTCGCAGCTTCCGCAGGACGCCTCGGCCGAAGATATCCAGAACGTCGTCTACGAGATCGGCCGGCGCGAGCCGTTCCTCGATCAGGTCAAGAAGGGTAAGGACGGCCGTCCCGGGGTCACGCTCGACTGGTTCAACATGCTCTACCAGGTGCTGCTCGGCCAGGAGAAAGGCCCGCGCTTCGGCTCCTTCGTCGCCGTCTACGGCATCCAGAACGCGGTCAACATGATCGACGGCGCGCTGGCGCGGAGTGCGTGAGCGGCGTAGTGAACGTGAAGCCCGGATGGAGCGAAAGCGAAATCCGGGGCCTTCACAAGGCACCAGCCGTCCCAGATTGCGCTTCGCTCCATCCGGGCGACAGACCTCCGTTGCGGCGCAAGCGATCTCCCCAACGTCGTCCCGGCGAAGGCCGGGACGCATACCGCGTGATCTAAAGCGCGATGAGATTAGGATAAATCGTCATCGCGCTTTAGGAAAACCGCTGCACACTTTTCCGGATCATGCTCTAGCGGGGAACGGCGGTCTCGGTACCGACGAAGGCGCAACTACGAATCTTCGCCAAACTGCTCCCTGTGGTAATGGGTCCCGGCCTTCGCCGGGACGACATTGTTGATTGGGGCGTCGGCACCGCATCTTCATGCGCAATCGTCCTTTCGCCAGAACGACATTGATAGCCGTGTCGTGTCGCCCATCAGATCGATCGCAGCACGGAGCGCCGGTTGTCCTTCTGCACCGGGCGCGCGTTCATGGGATAGAGCTTTGCGAAGGCGGCGATGTCGGCGCTGGCGACCTGGATCGGATCGGTCAGCAGCAGCCATTCGACGATCTCCGAGCAGGGCGGCGTCGTCAGCGAACCGGGATAGCGGAAATAGCCGAGCCTCGGTGGCAGCATGGCGTTGGGATTGATGCCCGCATCCGCCTTCACCACAGGACCCTCCGTGCCAGGCATGGTCTTGACGATCCGGCTGAAGGCCGCGTTCGGCTTGCCCTCGGCCATCAGCACGCCGACCACGGCGAGCCCGCCCGAGTCGGCGCGATGGACGAAATGCGCCTCCATCGGAAAGTTCTTTCCGCCGATCGTGTGTTCGCTCGGGCGGTGGAAGTGGACCTGAAGCAGCTTGTATTTGACGTCGCCGAGCGTCAGCGTGCTGCCTTCCGCGAAGTTGAGCTGGATCGTGTGCCCGTTGTTGACGATGGTATCGGCGCTCCTGGCCCAGTTGAGCTTCAGCGTGGGCAATTGCGATTTGATCGCCGCCTCGATGTCGATCGGCGACTGCTGCAGGCCGACCGTGCAGGCCTTGTTGGCCGCGTCGAGTTCACCCCATTTGGCGGGGCCGCCGGCGCCCTCATAGCTCCAATGCGCGCCTTCGGCGGCGAATGCCGGCTTGCACAGCGGACACAGCGCGAGACCTGCAAGCGCCTTCAATGCATGACGTCGATCCATCATATTCCCCCTCGCGATGATTCGGTGCGCGATAGGCGCGCAACCTAGGCGAGAGGTACGGTGAGTCGCAATGGCGATCGGGGGCGGATCGTCACCCTACGCAGCGATCGTCCTGTCATCGTCCTTTGACGAGGCCTGGCGCAAGGCAATCACTGGCTCGCCCAGACGATCCGCGCGATCCACGCGATGTCAGCGACGGCGAGCGTGCGCCCGGCCTGTGCCGTATCGAGCGGCTGCAGTTCCAGCGCCTTCGCCGTGCGGCGCATCAGCGTCCTCACCATCACTTCGCCTGCGCGGGTCTTCACCACCACGCGGTCGCCCTTGCGGATCGGTGTGCCCGGCGAGACCAGGATGATGTCGCCGTCGCGATAGGCCGGCGCGAGCGCGTCACCGGAAATCTCCAGCGCAAAGGTATGCCTGTCCTCGGCCGAAGGCAGCGCGACCTGGTCCCAGCCCTTGCCGGATGGAAAGCCGCGATCGTCGAAATAGCCGCTTCCCTCGGCGAGCGCGAAGCCGATCAGCGGCACCGAGCGGCCATCGCCCGGGCTGTCGTCGATCAGCCTGACGAAGGTTTCGATCGACGAACCGGCCGCGCTGAGCGCCTTTGCGATCGATTCGGTCGAGGGCCAGCGCTCGCGGCCGTCGGAGGTCACGCGCTTGGATTTGTTGAAGGTGGTGGGATCGAGCCCGGCGCGCTTGGCAAGGCCCGAGGGCGACAGGCCTGCGCGCGCGGCCAGCCGATCCAGCGCGCCCCAGATCTGATCGTGGGTCAGCATCCTCTGCGCTTTGGCCTGCCTGACCATGGAAGGTCCAGCCCGTCGCAACTCAGGAAAACTATCCTCAAATCAACCGGTTTTCCGTTTTCCGTGCAAGAGGCGGCATGCAAGCCTTGAGTTCGGCAGGGGCCGCCTTTACGGTCGCGCCCGGGTTTTCGGACCCGTACCAGGCGAAAAACCCCAAGAGACTCAAAGAGCAAACAGGGCCCGTTAAGCGGTGGTCAAGATCTACAAAATCTGTCCGGCCTCGGCCTGGCGCGAGGCGGAGCGGCAGGGTGTCTACCGGGGCAGCGCGGATGACGCGCGCGACGGTTTCATCCATTTCTCGACCGCATCCCAGGTTCCCGAGACCGCGCGAAAGCATTTCTTCGGGCAGCGTGCGCTGTTCCTGGTCGAGGTCGATGGCGATGCGCTCGGCGCCGACTTGCGCTGGGAGCGCTCGCGCAATGACGAGCTGTTTCCGCACCTCTATGGCGAACTCGACCTCGGCGCGGTGATCTCGGTGATCAACCTGGCAATGCGCTCCGATGGCGGTCACGACATTCCGGAGCTTGCGCCGTGATCCGCGCCTTCGATGCCCTGTCGCTGCCGGTCCTGCGCTGGCTCGATCCGGAGGATGCGCACCGGCTCGCGATCCAGGGGTTGCGGTTCCTGCCGCCGGGAAAGCCCCGTGAGGACGATCCCAAGCTCGCGGTGCGCGCCTTCGGGCTCAACTTCCCCAATCCGATCGGCATGGCCGCTGGCTTCGACAAGAGCGCCGAGGTGCCGGATGCGTTGCTTCGGCTCGGCTTCGGCTTCGTCGAGATCGGCTCGGTGACGCCGCGCCCGCAGAGCGGCAATCCGCGGCCGCGGCTGTTTCGCCTCGAGCGCGACGAGGCCGTCATCAATCGCATGGGTTTCAACAATGACGGCGCGGAGGCCGCGCTACGACGTCTGGCCGCGCGCGCGCAGAACGGCGGCATCGTCGGCGTCAATGTCGGCGCCAACAAGGATTCGCCGGACCGCGTTGCCGACTACGTCAAGCTGATTGAGACCTTTGCGCCGGTTGCGAGCTATTTCACCGTCAACATCTCCTCGCCGAACACGCCGGGCCTGCGCAACCTGCAGGAAGGTGCGCTGCTCGACGATCTCCTCGCCAAGGTGATCGACGCGCGCGAGCGGGTGCGCCAGAAGGCCGGCGACACGCCGGTGCTGCTCAAGATCGCGCCGGACCTCAGCCTCGCCCAGCTTGATGACGTCGTGCAGGTCGCGCGCTCGCGCCGGGTCGACGGCATGATCGTGTCGAACACGACGATCGCGCGGCCGAGCACGCTGCGCGAGGAGATGCGCGCGAAAGAGCAGGGCGGTCTCTCCGGCCGGCCGCTGTTCCGCCTGTCGACGCGCATGGTCGCGGAGACCTATGTGCGGGTCGAGGGTGCGTTCCCCCTGATCGGCGTCGGCGGCGTCGATTCCGGCGGCGCGGCGCTGACGAAGATCCGCGCCGGAGCGAGCCTGATCCAGCTCTATTCGTCGCTGGTCTACAAGGGCCTCGGCCTCGTCGACGAGATCAAACGCGACCTCACCTCGACGCTGTTGCGCACAGGGAGGGATTCCCTCTCCGAAATCGTCGGCGCCGACGCCGCGACGCTCACGGCGGAAGACTGGCCGGGGATGTAGCCCTTCGCCTCTCCCCGCGTGCGGGGAGAGGCCGGATCGCATCGAAGATGCAATCCGGGTGAGGGGGACTCTCCGCGAGTCCAACTGTCACTGCCCCCGCGGAGAGTCCCCCTCACCCCAACCCTCTCCCCGCAAGCGGGGAGAGGGAGAAGCAAACGTCGCCCTGAACAGCGCCGGATAGCGCGCGCCCTGCAACCCGCCACGCGCGACATAGAAGGCGAGCAGCGCGCACCACAGTCCGGCGTTGCCGAGCGATTGCAGCGCCCACCAGGTGCCGAAGAAGATCGCGAGCGAGGCCAGCATCAGATTGCGCATCTCGCGCGCCCAGGTCGCGCCGACATAGATGCCGTCGAAGCCGAAGGCGAACACGCCGGGCACCGGCGCGAGCACGATGAACATTAGGAAGTCGCGCGCGCTGCGGCGGACGCCTTCGCTCGCGGTCATGAAGTCGATCATGGCCGGCCCGAACAGGGCGAACAGCACCGCAACCACCAACGCGAAACCGAGCCCCCACATCAGCACCAGCCGGGTCGAAGCGGCAAAGCCCTTTGCGTCGCGTGCACCAAAGGTGCGCCCGCAGAGCTGCTGGGCTGCATTGGCAAGGCCATCGAGGAAGAAGGCGCTGACCAGCAGGAAATTGTTGAGCACGGAGTTCGCGGCCAGCGTGACGTCGCCGGCGCGGGCGCCCTTGGCGGTGAAGAACAGGAACGCGGCGATCAGCGCCGCGGTGCGGATCATGATGTCGGAATTGACCGACAGCATCCGCATCAGCTTCGCCCGGTCGAGCAGCGTCTTTCGCGGCACCGCGAAGCCGCCATCCGCATAGCGCCGGCAGACGATCACGCCGAGGACGAAGCCGACCGTTTCCGAAAGCAGTGCGGCGATCGCAGCGCCCGCGATGCCGGTGTCGTAGACGAGCACCAGCAGGATCGTCGCCATCATATTGATGAGGTTGATGACGATCTGAAGCAGCAGCGCCGGATTGGCACGGGCCTGACCGACCAGCCAGCCGAGAATGACATAGTTGGCGAAGGCGAACGGCGACGACCAGATCCGGATCATGAAATAGGTTGTTGCAGCGCGCGTCACGCCCTCGCTGCCGCCCATCAGGTCGAACAGCACGGCAGCCAGCGGCAGTTGCAGCGCGATCAGCGCGGCGCCGATCAGGCCTGCGACGATGAAGCCGCGCACCAGGATCGCGCTGAGTTCGTGCGTCTCGCCCGCGCCCAGCGCCTGCGCAGTGAAGGCGAGCGTGCTCATGCGCAGGAAGGCGAACAGCCAGAACAGGCAGTCGAAGATCACCGAGGCCATCGCGACGCCGCCGAGCAGCGCGGCGTCGTCGAGTCGTCCGATCGCGGTGGTCGAGACCACGCCGATCAGCGGCGTGGTGAGATTCGCGACCATCGCCGGCCCCGCAATGGCGAAGACCTGGCGGGTACCGACCTTGGGATGAGCGGGCGCGTGCATGTCAGACCGCGAGCACCATGCCGTCTTCGGCCGCAAGATGCGCGACGTCATCGAGGTGCGACAGCATGTCGTCGCTCATATGGGTGAGGACGAGCCGCTTGGCGCCGATGGCGGGCAAATGCTGTTCCAAGGTCTTCAGGCTGAGATGGTTCTTGACCACCTTCTCGTACATATAGGCTTCCGTGATGAAAAGGTCCGCGCCATGCGCCAGCGGAATGAGCGTCTCCGTCCATTCGGTGTCGGCGCTGTAGGCGAGGGTGCGGCCCTCGGCCTCGACGCGATAGGCGAGGAACGGCCCGCCGGATTCGCCGTGCACGACAGGGTAGGGCGTCACCGTCACAGCGCCGAAGCTGCGGCTCTGCTCGGGCTGTAGCTCGATGACGGAGAGCTCGAAGCGTTGCTTGGTTTTTGAGGAGTGCTCGAACAGCGCCTCCATCATCTGCGCAAGCCGCGTCGTGATCCCTTGCGGGCCGGCGATGATGAGCGGCCGCGTCCGCCGCGAGAACTGCGCATCGAGTACGAAGAACGGCAGGCCGGCAAAGTGATCGCCGTGGAAATGCGTGATCAGAATGAGATCGATCTCGTTGCGATCGATCTCGAGCCGCTTCAGCGCCGGCAACGCCGACGCGCCGCAATCGATCAGAAAATTGGCTTGTTGCCCGGTAACATGGAAGCAGGTGTTCAGCCTGCCGCCCGAACCAAAGGCATCGCCGCAGCCGACAAAGCGCAATTGCATCGGCTGTGCTCTTTCCTTGCGTCTTACCGGCCGCGTGGCGCGCCGAAGACGCGCGACAGCAGCCAGATCGGGATCACGATGACCGCGCCGAGCAGGAAGTAGCGCCACAGCCAGTTGACGGCGTCGAAGCCAAGATCCCACAGCCGCCGGAACAGCAGCCGGATGCTGTAGATGATATTCCAGGGATCGAAGCCGATCGCGGCGAGCACGACGCCGACTAGGATCGAGAGCATGATGAGGCGGAATGCGACCGCCAGTGGCGAGCCGCCGAGGAAGCGGTTCAGGCCGTCATGGCTTGCCGGCAAATCTCTGACGTCGTTGGCCATCGCAAAAACTCCTCGCCGGATTCGCCTGCATTATAGGTCACGGCAGGGCACATGGGGAACCCGCCTCCCGCCGTCAATGGCCGCCGGTTCCGGTCGCCGCGTTAATTGTTGGTAGGGATTCGTCCGCTTTCAGCATCTTCTCCAGCGTCTCCAGCCGGTCCGCCTCGCGTGGCGGCTTGTCCCAGCGCAGGCGGCTGATGCGGGGAAAGCGCATGGCGACACCGGATTTGTGCCGCGGTGAGCGCTGCAGGCCCTCGAAGGCGACCTCCAGCACCAACCCTTTCTCGGGCTCGTGCACGACGTGACGGACGGGGCCGAATTTTTCCGTGGTGTTGCGGCGGACGAAACGGTCGATCTGCAGCAGCTCCTCGTCCGTGAAGCCGAAATAGGCCTTGCCGACCGGCACCAGCTCGTCGCCATTCTCGCCCGAGGTCCAGACGCCGAAGGTGTAGTCGGAATAGTAGGAGGAGCGCTTGCCGTGGCCGCGCTGCGCATACATCAGCACGGCGTCGATGATGTGTGGATCGCGCTTCCACTTCCACCATTGTCCCCTTGGCCGCCCAGGCAAGTAGGGTGCGTCGCGCCGCTTCAGCATCACGCCTTCGACGGCGTCCGCATCCTCGCCCGCGCCGGCGTTGGCCGGATCGGCGCGTGCCGCGGTCAGCGCCTCCCAGCTTGCGAAGGGGACCGTCGGCGACAGGTCGATGCGGGCATCGTCGAGTTTTTTGATGAATGTCTCCAGCCGCTCGCGCCGCTCGGCAAAGGGCAATTGGCGCAAATCGTTCTCGTCGTCGCCGAGCAGGTCGTAGGCGCGCAAGTGAATCGGAAACTCCTTGATCAGCTTTGGTGAGACGACCTTGCGGTTGAGGCGCTGTTGCAGAACGTTGAAGCTTTGTACGCGCCCGTCGCGCAGGATCAGAAGCTCGCCGTCAATCGCACCGGGCAGGCGCAGCGACGGCACGAGATCGGGAAAGCTTCCCGTGATGTCCTCGCCGGTGCGCGAATAGAGCCGCGCCGTGATATGGCCGCGGTCGTCGCGGCCCGCGACCGCCTGCACGCGGATGCCGTCCCATTTCCACTCGGCGATGTAGTCTGCTGGATCGAGCGTGGCAAAATCGGTCTCCTCGATCGCATGCGCCAGCATCACGGGGCGGAACGGCGCCGGATCGCGGTTGACGGGTTTTTCCGCGCGCCCCTCCAGCCAGGCGAACAGGTCGAGATAGGGCGGAGATAGGCCCGGCCAGATCAACTCGACTTCATGTGGATCCTTGTCGCCGAGCGCGGCGGCCGCGGTTTTCGCCAAGCGCGCCGAAATGCCGATGCGCAGCGCGCCGGTAACGAGCTTCAACAGCGCCCAGCGGCCGGTCTCGTCGAGCTCGTCGAGCCAGCGCGCAAGCTGTGCCGGCATGTCGGTCTTGCCGAGCGTGCGGAGCGTTGTGACGACGTCGGTGAGGGTAGGAGGTGGTGGGTTGTTATGATTGCGCGGGCGGAGCGATGCGTCAGCATCTCGCCCGGGGTACCTCCCTCCCTGCCCCCCGGAGCGAGCGAAGCTCGTCTCCTCCCCCGCAAGGGGGGAGGGAACGTTGAGAGCCGTGCGTCCATCACTTTCGGGGTCTCTGTCAGTTACCTCGTTGGTCGCTCGCCATATTCGCTGCTGCGCTCCCTCCCCCCTTGTGGGGGAGGGCTGGGGAGGGGGGTGGCCCAGGAAAGACTGATTGTCGTTGACGATTCCCCTCGGCCACATCAGCGCCACCGTCTCCGAGAGGTCGCCGACATAGTCATAGGACAGCCCGAACAGCACCTCGTCGGTGCGCGCCGCGATCAAGTCGCGGATCAACGCGGGCTTGGCGTGCTTGAAGCTGAGCGCGCCGGTCAGCGCGGCCAGCGCATAGCCGCGGTCGGGATCGCCGACCTCGCGGAAATAGCTGGTGATCAGCCGCAGCTTGTTGTTGCGGCCGGGCTCGTAGGCGAGGCGATCGAGGAGTTCGGCGAAGCGGTTCATGCCTCGGCCTCGTCAGCGAGCGGCGTCTCGGTCTCTTCCTCATCGCCATAGCCGACGAGATTGAGCGGTCGCGCCTGCAGGCCTCTGCTCCTGCACCAGTGCACCAGCGCGTCCTCCTGGCCGTGTGTGACCCAGATCTCACCGGCGCCGGTCGCGGCAATCGTGGCGGTGAGGCCGTCCCAATCGGCATGATCGGAGATCACCAGCGGCAGTTCGACGCCGCGTTGCCGCGCTCGCGCACGCACCCGCATCCAGCCCGAGGCGAACGCGGTCACGGGATCGGGAAAGCGTCGCGTCCAGATATCGGATGTGGCCGAGGGCGGCGCCAGCGTGATGGTGCCGGCGAGAGCCGCTTTCTTCATGCCCTTCACGGGTCGCAGCTCGCCGAGATCGATCCCGCGGCTCTGGTAGTAATGCGTGATCGTTTCCATCGCGCCATGCAGATAGATCGGCGCGTCGTAGCCGGCTCGCCGGAGCAGCGCGATCACGCGCTGGGCTTTTCCGAGCGAATAAGCGCCGACGAGATGCGCGCGCTCGGGAAACAGCGCGACCGACGCGAGCAGCTTCTTCACCTCGTCGGCCGCATTGCCGTGCCGGAACACCGGCAATCCGAACGTCGCCTCCGTGATGAAGACGTCGCAGGGCACGAGCTCGAACGGCGTGCAGGTCGGGTCCGGCGCATCCTTGTAGTCACCGGAGGCGACGATGCAGGTGTCTTTGCAGCTCACCGCGATCTGCGCCGAGCCGAGCACATGGCCGGCCGGGTGAAACTTGACGCGGACATCGCCGAGCCGGATCTCCTCGCCATAGCGGATGGCTTGCGTCGAGCCCGCGAAATTCTCGCCATAGCGCAGCCGCATCATGTCCAGCGTTTCCTGCGTCGCCAGCACCGCGCCGTGGCCGGCGCGCGCATGGTCGGAATGGCCGTGGGTGATTACGGCCCGCTCCACGGAGCAGACAGGATCGATATGGAAGCCGCCGGGCTTGCAGCACAGGCCGGCAGCAACTGGCAGCAGGATGTCTTGCGGACGCATGCCGGTTATATAGGGCGCCGCTACCGCAATGTTCACCCGTCATGCGCGGGCTTGCCGTCTCCGCTAGGCTTCGCCGCCCCAGTGGTGTAAAAGCCCGCCGAAGCCATTGGCGGAGGCGGGACGCGCGCATCCATCCTCTTAAACACTCCCTTTTTTAGATGGATTGCCGGGTCAAGTCCGGCAACGACAGTCTCTGGTTCCAAAATGCCCCTGCGCCTGTTCCTGTCCTCCGGCGATCTGATGGCCGACCGCCGCTTCGAGTTCGCGCGCGACCTCCAGCTCAAGGGCGACCTGCCCGCCGCCGCCGATCTCCTGGAGCAGGCGATCGAGCTCGCGCCGAACTTCATCTCGGCCTGGTTCATGCTTGGCGAAATCCGCAAAGAACTCGGCGAGCGCGACAAGGCCATTGCGGCGTTCCGCAAGGCGCGTGATTCCGACCCGGACGACCAGCATGGCGCCGGCCTGCATCTGATGCGGCTCGGCGAGGCGCAACTGGCGGAGATGCCCAAGGCCTATGTACAGGCGCTGTTCGATCAATATGCGCCGCGCTTCGAGCACGCGCTGATCAACGATCTCGGCTATCGCGCGCCGGCGCTAATCTTCAAGGCGGTGCTGGCCGCGCGCGTTGCCGCGAAGAAGCCGGCCTTCTTCAAGCGCGCCGTCGATCTCGGCTGCGGCACCGGGCTCGCGGCGTCCGCCTTCGCCAATCAGGTCGATCATTTCACCGGCATCGATCTGTCGCCCGGCATGATCAAGGAGGCGCGCGCCACCGATCTCTACGCCGAGCTCGAAGTCGCCGACATGATCGAAGGCCTGCGCGGCAAGGCTGATGCAAGCGCGAACCTCGTCGTTGCGGCGGATGCGTTCGTGTATCTCTCCGATCTCGCGCCGGTGCTGGGCGAAGCCAAGCGCGTGCTCGCGCCCAGTGGCGTGCTCGCATTCACGCTGGAAACGCATGACGGCAGCGGCGTCGTGCTCGGCGAAGGCCTGCGCTATGCCCACTCCGCGGAATATGTGCGCGGCGCGATCGCCAAGGCCGGGCTCAAGCTCCTGACACTCGAGGCCGCGTCCCCACGCAACGAGAACAACGAGCCGGTGCGCGGCCTCGTCGTCGTCGCCGAGAAAACTTGAGTCTAGGCGCTGCACTTGCAGCGATTTGAGCGTCATTGCGTCGCAAAGCCGCGACTTGCCACTTGCGACGCGCGGCCCGATGCCAGCACAATGCTTGCATTAGGGAGAAAACAACAATGATGAAGAATCCATCGCGGCGCGATTTCAGCGCCGCCGCGCTCGCGACCATCGCTGCATCCACGCTGCCCGCGCCGCATGTCTGGGCCGCGGACAAGAAATACGATGCGGGCGCCAGCGACACCGAGATCAAGATCGGACAGACCGTGCCGCATTCCGGCCCCGGCTCGCTCTATGGCGTGTTGGGGCGCGTTGGCGAGGCCTATTTCCAGATGCTGAACGAGAAGGGCGGCATCAACGGGCGCAAGATCAAGTTCATCACGTCGGACGACGCCTACAGCGCGCCGAAATGCGTCGAGGCAACGCGGCGCCTGGTCGAGCAGGAGGAGGTGCTGGCGCTCTACGGCTCGCTCGGCACCGCGCCGCAGACCGCCGTGCACAAATACCTGAACTCCAAGGGCGTGCCGCAGCTTTTGCTCAACACCGGCGCGTCCAAGTGGAACAATCCGAAGGAGTTCAAGTGGACGATGGCGGGCCTGCCGCTGTATCCGACCGAGGCACGCATCCTGGCGCGGCACGTCGTCAACGTGAAGCCGAACGCCAAGATCGGCATCCTCTACCAGAACGACGATTTCGGTCGCGACTTCTTGGGGCCCTTCAAGAAGGTGCTGGCGGATGCCGGCGGCACCGCGCAGGTGATCATGGAGCAGACCTATGATCTCACCGATCCGACCGTCGACTCCCAGCTCATCAATCTCTCGAAGTCGGGTGCGGATGTCTTCTACAACATCACCACCGGCAAGGCGACGTCTCAGTCGATCCGCAAAGTCGCCGAGCTCGGCTGGAAGCCGCTGCAGTTGTTGTCGGCGGGCTCGACCGGGCGCTCCATCCTCAACGCCGCGGGCCTGGAGAACGCCACCGGCATCGTCGCGATCCGCTACAACAAGGAGGTGGGGCTGCCGAAGTGGGAGAAGGATCCGGACGTGATGGCGTTCGAGGAGCTGCGCAAGAAATACCTGCCGAGCATCGACCCCGACAACACCATCGCCTTTGCCGGCTACGGCCAGGCTGTGACCATGGGTGAGATCCTGCGCCGCTGCGGCGACGATCTCACCCGCGCCAACGTGCTGAAGCAGGCCTCCACGCTCGCCGGCTTCCACTCGCCCTATTTCCTCGACGGCGTCACCTACAGCTATACGCCCGAGGACTACACGCCGATGAAGACGCTCTTCATCTCCACCTTCAGCGGCAAGGACTGGGAGATCTCCGACAAGCCGATGTCGGAGTAGGGCGCCTTCTTCCCTTCTCCCCTTGTGGGAGAAGGTGGCGCGAAGCGCCGGATGAGGGGTTCTATCCGCGTGTCCGAATGAGAGAGGTTCACTCGCTGAGACAGACCCCTCACCCGTCTCGCCGCTACGCGGCGAGCCACCCTCTCCCACAAGGGGAGAGGGGACGGCGTCTTGCTCATCGTAGAGCTCTCACCCCTCGACGAACCCATCCCCACGGCTTACCTCTTACGCCGTGCCGCCCCGTACCCTCAAAACATCGGCCGAGCCGGCCGCGCTGCTGCCCGACCGCTTCCAACAATGGTTCGTGGGTCGCGGCTGGTCGCCGCGCGCGCATCAATTGGCGCTGCTGGAGAAGGCGCGCGAGGATCGCTCTGCGCTGTTGATCGCGCCGACCGGCGCCGGCAAGACGCTGGCGGGATTTCTGCCGACGCTGGTGGAGCTCTCTTCTCCCTCCCCCCTTGCGGGGGAGGGTCGGGGAGGGGGATGGCCACGGGCACCGCTCGTGGGGCTACCCCCCTCCCGGCAGCCTTCGGCTGCCGACCTCCCCCACAAGGGGGGAGGTGACAACGGCAAGCTCATCTCCACTGGCCGCACCGTGCAGCGCACCGGCGGCCTGCACACCCTCTACATCTCGCCGCTCAAGGCGCTCGCCGTCGACATCGCGCGCAACCTGGAGCGGCCGATTGCCGAGATGGAGCTGCCGATCAAGGTCGAGACCCGCACCGGCGATACGCCGGTGTCGCGGCGGCAGCGGCAGCGGCGCTATCCGCCGGACATCCTGCTGACGACGCCGGAGCAGCTCGCGCTCTTGCTCTCCTCCGACGACGCGCCGTTTCTATTCTCCTCCTTGAAGCGCATCGTGCTCGACGAGCTGCACGCGCTGGTGACCTCCAAGCGCGGCGATTTGTTGTCGCTTGGCCTCGCGCGGCTGTGGCGGCTCGCACCCGAGATGCGCGCGATCGGATTGTCGGCGACCGTGGCCGAGCCCGATCAACTCGCGCGCTTCCTGGTGCCGCAGCCGAGCGGCAAAGCCGAGGCCGCCGACATCGTCGTCGCCGGCGGCGCGGCGCCGCCGCTGGTCGAGATGCTGGATACGCGCGAACGGCTGCCCTGGGCCGGCCACGGCGCGCGCCATGCGCTTCCCGAGGTCTATGAGCTGATCAAGCAGAACAAGACCACGCTGGTCTTCGTCAACACCCGCAGCCAGGCCGAGATGCTATTCCAGGATCTGTGGCGCATGAACGACGACGGCCTGGCGATCGCGCTGCATCACGGTTCGCTCGACGTCGCGCAGCGTCGCAAGGTCGAGGACGCGATGTCGGCAGGACGCTTGCGCGGCGTGGTCTGCACCTCCTCGCTCGACCTCGGCGTCGACTGGGGCGATGTCGATCTCGTCGTCAATATCGGCGCGCCGAAGGGATCCTCGCGCCTGATGCAGCGCATCGGCCGCGCCAACCACCGCCTCGACGAAGCCTCGCGCGCGGTGCTGGTGCCGGCGAACCGTTTCGAAGTGCTGGAGTGCAGTGTCGCGATCGATGCCATCGCCGAGAATGCGCAGGACACGCCGCCGCTGCGCCTAGGCGCGCTCGATGTGCTGGCCCAGCACGTATTGGGTTGCGCCTGCGGCGAGCCGTTCCTCGGCGACGAGCTTTACGAGGAGGTGCGCACCGCCGCCCCTTACGCATCTCTCTCGCGCCAGGATTTCGACGATGTCGTCGATTTCGTCGCCACCGGCGGCTACGCGCTCAAGACCTATGAGCGCTTCGCCCGCATCAAGCAGGACAAGCAGGGGCGCTGGCGCGTCGCCAATCCCAAGGTGCGGCAGAGCTATCGCCTCAATGTCGGCACCATCGTCGAGGAGCCGATGCTGAAAGTGCGATTGGTGCGCTCGCGCTCCACCGGCAGCGGCTCGACCGGCGCGATCGCCCGCGGCGGCCGGGTGCTCGGCGAGATCGAGGAATATTTCATCGAGGGCCTGAGCCCCGGCGACACCTTCGTGTTCGGCGGCGAGGTGGTGCGCTACGAGGCCTTGGCGGAAGATCAGGTCTACGTCTCCCGCGCCAACGACAAGGATCCGAAGGTGCCGTCCTACATGGGCGGCAAGTTTCCGCTCTCGACCTATCTCGCCGAGCGCGTCCGCCGCCTGCTCGACGACAAGCGTGCCTGGAATGGTCTTCCCGAGCAGGTGCGCGACTGGCTGTCGCTGCAGAAGGACGTTTCGCGCGTCCCCGGCGTGCGCGAGCTCCTGGTCGAGACCTTTCCACGCGGCAGCAGGCATTACCTCATCTGCTATCCGTTCGAGGGCCGGCTCGCGCACCAGACGCTCGGCATGCTCCTGACGCGCCGCCTGGAGCGCGCCCGCGCCCGGCCGCTCGGCTTCGTCGCCAACGAATATGCGGTGGCGATCTGGGGGCTCGGCGATGCCTCCTTCATGACCCGCAACGGCCAGCTCGATCTCGATGCGCTGTTCAGTCCCGACATGTTAGGGGACGATCTCGAAGCCTGGCTCGCGGAATCGGCGCTGATGAAGCGCACCTTCCGCAACTGCGCGCTGATCTCCGGCCTGATCGAGCGCCGCTTCGCCGACGAGGACAAGAGCCGCCGCCAGGTGCTGTTCTCCACCGATCTCGTCTACGACGTCCTGCGCAAGCATCAGGCCGACCACGTCCTCCTGCGCGCCGCGCGCGCCGATGCCGCCACGGGCCTGCTCGACCTGCGTCGGCTCGGCGACATGCTCACGCGCATCCAGGGCCGTATTACCCACCGGGAACTCGATCACGTCTCCCCGCTCGCCGTCCCCGTGATGCTGGAAATCGGCCGCGAGTCGGTCTATGGCGAAGCTGCAGACGAGCTTTTGGCGGAAGCCGCCGATGAGCTGGTCAAAGAGGCGATGTCGTAGACTGCTGTAAAAATGACTTTTCGGGGCGCAACTCTCTCCACATCGTCATGGCCGGGCAAAAGCGCGGAACGCGTCTTCAATTGGAAGACCCGGGCATCCACGTCTTTGTCTCCGCGGCAAGAACGTGGATGGCCGGGACCCGGCTACGCCAAGGCTTCGCCGGGCGAGCAGGCCCGGCCATGACGGAGCACGCGGCGCTGCAAATCTCTTCAACGCGCGCTTTGGACGTAGCGGGCATCTCGCTGTACACCGATCTCTCCGGCGCGTTGTTCTGGGAAGAGCAACGCCTGCTCGTCGTCTCCGACCTGCATCTCGAAAAGGGCTCGAGTTTCGCCGCGCGCGGCGTACTGCTGCCGCCTTACGACACGGTCGCAACGCTGAGCCGACTCGCCGCCGTGGTCGCCCGCCATGATCCGCGCATCGTCATCGCGCTCGGCGACAGTTTTCACGATCGCACCGCGCATGAGCGGCTGTCGGAGGCCGATCGCGACACCGTCGCTGCGCTCCAGGCTCGACGCGACTGGATCTGGATCTCCGGCAATCACGATCCGCTGCTGCCGCGCGATCTCGGCGGCACACTTGCGGACGAAGTCGCGGTCGGGCCGATCACCTTCCGCCACGAGCCGACCGGCGCAATCGGTGAGATCGCCGGCCATCTGCAT
The DNA here is from genome assembly GCF_029909975.1 of Bradyrhizobium sp. ISRA430. Classification (NCBI taxonomy): domain Bacteria; kingdom Pseudomonadati; phylum Pseudomonadota; class Alphaproteobacteria; order Hyphomicrobiales; family Nitrobacteraceae; genus Bradyrhizobium; species Bradyrhizobium sp. ISRA430. The sequence goes on along the minus strand of NZ_CP094516.1, from coordinate 4,931,798 downwards.
CCAAAGGCGCGCGTTTCCGCGCGCGGCCGTTCGATGGAGCGGCGCTGCTTCGCTTGTGACGGGATGCGCGCCGTGATGCCCGCCTTCGGTGCCTATGCCGGCGGCCTCAGCATCCGCGATGCCGCGTTCGCAAAGATCTTCCCGAAGAACGGCTTTGTCGCGCATCTCCTCGGCGACCGCCGCGTCCACGCCATCGCCGCGTCGCGGTGCTATTGATTGGCGATAGCCGAATCCATCTGATCTCGATCCTCTCGCCACGCGCACACTGCGCTCCCTCCCCCGCAAGGGGGGAGGGAACCTACTTTCATCGTGGTGGCAGATACGATCGTTGCAGCAGCTAAGCCGCCTTCGCCTGCACGTTATCGCAAAACTCCGCCAGCCGATCCGCGAGCCGCAGCGTCGCGGGGCTGGCGCCGGGTGAGGCCATCAGTGCCACTTCGGTCCGGTTGATCGGCGCAAACCCATCCTTCGCGGTCAGCACGCGGTGATCGGACTGGATCGCCATCTCGGACAAGATGCTCAGCCCCATTCCGGCAGCGACCGCGGCCTGGATGCCGGCGAGGCTCGATGACGTATAGGCCATGTGCCAGGGCCGGCCCGCGCTCTCCAGCGCGTGGATGGCGCCGGCGCGATAGAGGCAGCCGAGCGGAAAGCCGATCAGCGGCACGGAGGCGACGTCGGTCTTGATCGGATGGCTCTTGCTGGTGACCCAATGCACACGCTCCGGCCACACCGCGATCGCGCCCTTTTCGCCAGCCGCGCGCTTGAACAGCGCCAGATCCAGCTCGCCGCGTTCGAGATCGCGGCTAAGATTCTTGCTCTGGTCGGCGCGCACATCCAGCCGCAGGCCCGGATGCGAGCGCGAGAATGCGCCGAGCAGCTTCGCGAGCCGGTAGGCGGCAAAATCCTCGGGGATGCCGAGGCGAATTGCGCCTTCGCCATCAGGCTGGCGCAGCATGTCGCGCGCCTCCTCGGCGAGTGAGAGCAGCCGTCGCGCATAGGACAGCAGCCGCTCGCCGGCTTCGGTCGGGCGCACGTCCTTGCCGTCGCGGTGCAGGAGCGCCTGGCCGACATCTTCTTCCAAGCGCTTGATCTGCTGGCTCACGGTCGATTGCGTGCGGTGGACACGCTCGCCGGCGCGGGTGAAGCCGCCGGCCTCGACCACCGAGACGAAGCTGCGCAGGAGCTCCAGATCGAGCATGGCCGCCTCCATTCGAAAATCCACTGATCGGAAGTTAATCATTTAATTTCCAAATGACAAGCCGGGTCCCTAGATCGGGGGCTCAGGAGAATGTCATGTCCCTCGCGCCTTCAATTTCGGTCCCCCGCAGCCGCTTCAACCCGCTGCCGCTGTATATCGGTGTGTTCTGCCTGCTCTGGAGCTATGCCTTCGTCGCCGGCAAGATCGGCGTGACCCATTGCCCACCGCTGATCCTGCTCGCCGCGCGCTTCTCGCTCGCCGGCATCCTGATGCTCGGCGCAACGCTGATCCGCGGCGACGGCTGGTCGCTGTCATGGCGCGATGCCGCGATCTACGCCGTGCTCGGCATCGCCAACAACGCGCTCTATCTCGGCCTCGGCTACACCGGCCTGCAATCCGTCTCTGCAGGTCTCGGTGGTCTGATCGTCTCGGCCAATCCGGTGTTCACAGCGGCGCTGGCCGCTCTCGTCCTTGGCGAGGGCATGACCTGGCGTAAGGCCGGCGGCCTCTTGCTCGGCGTCATCGGCGTGACGCTGATCGTCTGGCACCGCCTCGCGGTCGGCACCGACAGCCTGCACGGCATCGTCTTCACGCTGGCCTCGCTGGCCTCCATCGTCGCCGGCACCATCCTGTTCAAGCTGCTCGCGCCGAAGGGAAGCTTGTGGATCGGCAACGGCATCCAGAATCTCGCCGCCGGCATCGTGCTGACGCCGGTCGCGCTGACCTTCGCCGACATCCACGCGATCGACTATACGCCGAGCCTGATCGGCGCCTTCGCCTTCCTCGTGCTCGGCGGCTCGATCCTCGCCTATCTGCTCTGGTTCCATCTCCTGAAAGTGTGCGGCGCCACCGCCGCGAGCGCGTATCATTTCCTGATGCCGCCGCTCGGCATGCTGTTCGCCTTCCTGGTGCTCGGCGAGCATGTCGAAGCGCGCGACCTCTTCGGCGTCATTCCGGTCGCGCTCGGCATCTACCTGGTGACGCGCCCGGCAGCGAAAGCAGCAGGTTAAGGAGAATCTTTCATGCCCGTATCCATCACCCTGATTGGTGGCCCGACCGCGCTGATCGAAATCGACGGCTTTCGCCTTTTGACCGACCCAACCTTCGATGCGCCCGGCGCCTACCAACTGCCGCATGTGAAGCTGGAGAAGACCATCGGGCCCGCGCTGAAGGCCGATGCGATCGGTCCGGTCGATGCCGTCCTGCTCAGCCACGACCAGCACTCGGACAATCTCGACAATTCCGGCCGCGAGTTTCTTTTCAAGGTCAAGCGCGTGCTGACGACCGAGGCCGGCGCAAAGCGCCTCGGCGGCGATGTCGAGGGCCTCGCGCCCTGGGCCACCGCGCAGTTGAGGGATGGCGACGGCAACACGCTGACGATCACCGCCACGCCCGCGCGGCACGGCCCGGCCGGCATCGAGCCGCTGTCGGGCGATGTCATCGGCTTTGTGGTGTCGTCGAGCCGCAAGGAGACGCGCCCGGTCTATATCAGCGGCGATACCACCTGGTTCGACGGCGTTGCCGAGGTCGCGCGCCGCTTCAAATGCGGCGTGGTGGTGCCCTTCGCCGGCGCTGCGCAAACGCGCGGGCCGTTCCATCTCACCATGGACACCAACGATACCATCGAGACCGCACGCGCTTTTCCCGATGCGATGATCGTCCCGGTTCACACCGAAGGCTGGGCGCATTTCCGCCAGAACAGCGAAGATCTGCGCAAGACCTTCGACGTGCTCGGCTTCGGCCCGCGGCTGCGGCTGCTCGAGCCGGGCGTGCCGACGGTGATCGAGGCGCCGTAGTCTCGGCGGTCATGCCCCGCGAAGGCGGGGCATCCGGTACGCCGCGGCTTCTCCGTATCTCACCGCCGTCTCTGGAATACTGGGTCGCCCGGTCAGGCCGGGCGACGACGAGACGAGTGAGTAGCGCTACTCAATCCTTCCTGAACACGATCGACGCCATCCATCCCGTCATCAGCGCCATGGCCGCCGTAGCGAGGCCGTAGATCAACCCGTTCTGCCGCGCGCTGGTGGCGACGAACTGCTCGAAGCCGACCTTGACGATCTCGAACGCGGTCTCCGTCTTGGTGACAAGCGCGCCGTTGGCAAACAGCTTGATCTCGACCTGATAGGTCCCGATGGGCACCTCCGCGGGCAGCGGAATGCCGGTGCGGAACAGTGTCGGCGTCAGGAACGTCACCGCGGCGGCGTCTTCGCGGTAGAGCCCGCGCTGGGTGCGCAAGCGAACGAAGGCCGAGCGGAAGGCGTCGTTCGGCACCACGTCGGCATAGTCGCCGCCGACGCGCTGCATCAGGAGCACGTTGTTGAGTCCGATCTGTTGCCGCCGCGCGATCTCGGGCGAGGTGATCTGGTCGAACGGGCGATTGGCGAACAGCGCGAGATAGCTCGGCACCTGCAGGAACTGCCGGTAGTCGGTGTTGATCCAGATGCCGAAGGTGCGCTCCTTGCGCCGCGTCACCATGTCGGCGCGCGGGCCGATCACCGTGACGACGAGATCGTAGGCGGTGCGATCGGCCGGCGTCGTGGCGTCCTTTTCGACCGAGCCGAACAGCACCAGCTCCTCGCCGGAATAGTTCGGCGTCACGGTGACGCGATGGTTGGAGACCGATACGATCAGCCGCTCGGCGCGCGCGGATGTGCCGAGCAGCAGGATGAGACACGCGGCGATCAGTGCGCGCATCATCCGTTCACCCCCAGCTCGCGGATGGTGAAGAGATCCTCGGGCCGGATCACGAGCTCAACCGCGAAGCGGATGCCGACCGAGAGGATCAGGATGCCGAGCAGCAGGCGCAATTGCTCGCCGCGAATGCGCTGGCCGGCGCGGGCGCCGAACTGCGCGCCGGTGACGCCGCCGACCATCAGGATCAGCGCCAGCACGGCGTCGACGAGATGATTGGTCACCGCGTGCAGCATGGTCGCGAACAACATGGTGACGAGGGTGAGAATCATCGAGGTCCCGATCACCGTCGAGGTCGGCACCCGCAAGAGGTAGATCATGATCGGCACCAGGATGAAGCCGCCGCCGATGCCCATGATGGCGCCGATGAAGCCAATCCCGATGCCGACGACCACCACCGGGATCACCGAGAGATAGATCTTCGAGCGCTTGAACCGCATCTTCAGCGGCAGGCCGTGGATCCAGTTGTGGGTCCGCCGCGGCGGCACGGCACCGCGCCGCGTCCGCATCAGGGCGCGCAGGCCTTCCGAGAACATCACGCTGCCGACCGTGGTGAGCAGCACGACGTAGGACAGAGCGATCATCAGGTCGAGCTGGCCGAGCGCGCGAAGCTGGGTGAACGTCCACACGCCGAGCGCAGTGCCGGTCACGCCGCCGCATAGCAGGACGGTCGCAAGGGCGGGATCGATCGCGCGTCGCCGCCAATAGGTGATCGCGCCGGAAAACGAGGAGGCCGCGATGTGGCTCGCGACGGAAGCGACCGCGACCGCGGGCGTGATGCCGATGAAGATCAGAAGCGGCGTCATCAGGAAGCCGCCGCCGATGCCGAACATGCCTGAGACGAAGCCGACCGCGGCGCCCATCGCCAGCACCAGGAAGACATTGACCGGAAGATCGGCAATCGGAAGGTAGAGTTGCATCGGTCCCAGGCTCCGGCGAGGCGGATCGATTTCGCGGAATGCTCGCGGGAGGGCGGAACGATTGCCGCGTCCCTCAATAGCCGAATTCGTCGCCGTACGGGACCATGAATCGACCCAACTGCGGCGTTTTTGGCCGCGGGCGGATCAGGAGCTCAGGCGTTCTGAATGATCGGGATTGAGGGTTGAGAGTTGGCTGATTCGGTGCGAGCCGAGGATTCCGACCGCCTCTCCCCTGCGGAGTGAGGTGAGGGCCAACTTCTGCGCTGTCATGCCCCGGCTTGCCGCCTTCGCTAAAGCTTCGGCGGCCGAGCACCCTTGTGGTCGGACGTAGCCTTGGCGGAGCCGGGATCGGGGCATCCAGTAAGCCGCGGCTTCTCCGTATCCCGCCGACGTCTCTGGAATACTGGGTCGCCCGGTCAAGCCGGGCGACGACAAGAGGAGACAGCGTGCTACCAATGATCGTGGTTCAACCGCGAAGGAAGCGTCCGCGGTGAACGAGAATGGATCAGTGCGCGGCCGAGGCCGAGCGCCTGGCCGCCATCAGCTTCGGCGCAGGCTTGGTGTTCGCCTGCGCGGCACTGTCCCAGCCGCCTGCGGGCGCGGCGACGTTGACGGCGTCGTCGGGCTGCGGTTCGGCGCTGAAGGTCTGGATCGCGAGCTTGGCGGCCGCGAGCGATTGCGGGTCGAGGCGTTTGGCGACGTCGTCGCGCTTGCCCGCCGCATCCGCGTCACCCTGGGCCGCAGCCAGGCTGAACCATTTGTAGGACTCGGCGAGGTTCTGTTCGACGCCGATGCCGCGGGCATAGAGGATGCCGAGGTTGAACTGGCTGTCGGCGACGCCGCGGTCGGCAGCTTTCCGGAACCACTGTGCCGCGCTCTTGTAGTTGGCGCCGCGTCCGCCGCCGTCGGCGTCGAGCACCGCGAGATTGTGCATCGCCTTGGCGTTGCCGCGCTCGGCGGCCTGCGTGTAGTAGCGGCGGGCGATGTCGGCGTCCCTCTTCACGCCGAGGCCCTTTTCGTAGAGCGTACCGAGGCGGAAGGTCGCAGGCACCACGCCGGCCTGCGCCGCGCGGTCGTACCATTTGGCGGCTTCGTCGTAGTTCGTCGCGACGCCCTTGCCTTCGGCGAAGCGGACGCCGATCTCGTAGGCCGCGGTCGCGTCGCCCTTCATCGCGGCGGCGCGCAAGCCGGGACCGCCGATGCCGTCAGGCAGTTTCTCGCTCGGCGGTACCTGGACCAGGCCAAGCCGCGCGCGGCTCGCCATCGGAATCGCGCCGGTGACGTCGTTGCTCGCCGCGGGCGGGGGCGGCGCGGCAGCAGGCGCGGGCGGAATCTCGACCGAGGCCGTGCTGCCCGAACCCATCGCGGGCACTGGGGCGGCAGTGTTCTGCGATTGCCGGCCGATCGGCGTCGGCGAGGTCATCGACGGCGTGATCTGCTCGGGAGCGGCAGGCTTGCTCTCGCTGGGCGGCGGCGGAGCGGCCATCGGCTGCGGCGCGGGCGCGCTCGACGTATTCTCCATCGCTTGCGGCGCGGGCGCACTGCTGCCATCCAGGAGGCTCATTGCCATCTTGAAGGTGCCGAGCACGATCACGACCACGCTCGCGCCGACCAGCAGCGAACGGATCTTCGAGGTGATCGTCGACGCGCCGTCCTTGCCCTTGGCGCGGCCCGCGGTGGCCGCCTTGGCGCCGCGGCCGCTCTTCTCGGGCTGTGCGGCGGCGGCCTGCGCGGCGCGGCGGGCGGCCGCGATGAAGCTCGACGATGACACCGGCTCCTTCGGCGCGGCGGGAATTTCGCTGATCGCGCTTTCGGACGCGGCAATGCGTTCCGATGGCGTGCCGACGCGCCCGTTCGGACGCGTGCCCGGCTCGAGCGGATGATCCGGCGGCAGTTCAGGCGCGATTGCGGCGCGTGCCGGCACCGTGTGCGGTTCCAGGATCTCGCTGATCGCGCGCGGCGGAATCGGCGGGGCCATCGGCACCGGCGGCGCGGCCGGGGTGGCGGCATGGAATTCGCGCGGTGCAGCCGCAAATGCGGCGTGCGCCGCTTGCGCGGCGGCCGGGTTCGGTAGCTCGGGCTTCGGATCGGATTTGGGCTGGCTTTCCGGCCGCGGCTCGCGCGCCATGGGGGCGGGCTCGATCGCAGCGGCCGTCGGCGTCGGAGCCGCCATCGGCATCGGCTGCGGTGCGGGCGGCGCGGCGCGCACCGCGCGCAGATCGCCCTCGATCATGGCAAGGCGGTCGACGACGTGGCCGAGCGTGTTGTGCACGGCCTCGAGCGAATCCTGGGTGTGGCGGGTGGTCTCGGCCTGGCTGAAGCGGATGTCGGAGAGCTCGCGCTTGACGAGCTCGACCATGCCGGAATCGGACGGCGGCGCCGAGCTGCGGCTTTCGGCAAGCGCAGCGTAAGTCGCCTGCTGCCGCTCCAGATGTCGCAGGATGTCGTGCAGCCCGTCCTCGACGCGGCTCAAATTGCCGCCGCGCGGATCGGAGGCGGCCTCGATCCGCTCCAGCAGATACGAGACGCGCTGTTCGAGATGCGCGAAGGTCGATGCGGAGTCGCCGCCGACCTGCATGCGGTCGAAACGGTCCGACAGCGCCCGGATCGCGGCTTCCAGATGTTCGGTGCTCTCGCTCGCGACCGGCCGCTCGCGCGTTTCCAGCGCGGCGGTGAGCGCGGCAATGCGTTGCTCCAGCACGGCGAAGCTGTCGCTGTGGCCGGAGGCGCGGGTGATCTGGTCGACCTTGGACGACAGGAGCTGCACGTCATCGGAGAGCCGTGCCAGCGCCTCGTTGGACGCCACGTTGGAGACGATGGCGCGCAGAGCCGAGATCGCGTCTTCGAGCTGGCGCACCGTCGACGGATCGTCGTTGGCGCGCAGGATCAGGTCGAGCTTGGCGCCGAGATTGCGGATCGCCTCGTCATAGCCGGTGAGCTGTTCGGCCGGCGTCAGCGTGCGCAGCACCTGCTTGATCTCGGACAGCGCGCGTTCGATGCCGGCGAGCATCTGGCCGTCGGTGCCGGACGAGCGAGTCTCGTCGATGCGACGGTGCAAGGAGCGGATCTCGTTCTCGATCGATTCGATCGCGCGGCGCGGCATCGCCTCGGTGATGGCGTGGCGGATCTCCGCGAGCTCGTTGCGGAAGGCCGAGATCGACTGCTCGATGTGATCGGGACGCTGCAGCGACTCGATCTGGCTGGTGATCTTGAGCAGATGGCGTTCGAGCGCGGAAAAATCCGGCCCCGGCGGTGGCGGCGGCGCCATCGGTGCGATGGGCGCAGCCATGGGCGCGATCGAGGGGGCCGCGCGCGGCGGCATCTGCCGCGATACGAAACCGTCAAGCTCGCTCTGTCGCGCCGTGATCTCGGCGACCGCGACGTCGAGCGAGGCGGGGCTCAGGGGTGGCGAGCTCCGATAGACCTGCGCTGCCGCGCGTTCGACCGCATCGGCCTGGCGCTGGCGCGGGTCGACCGCTGGGGTGCGTGGCGGTTGAGGCTGCTGCGGCTGTTGAGGGCGCGAGATCTGCGAGAGCCGCGCATCGAGGCGCGAGATCGCGTCGTTGAGTTGGCGCGCAACGCCCTGCTCGCGCGAGACGTCGCTGCGCGGCGCGGGTCTTGAAATCCGTTCGATCTGCTGGGTGATCGCGTCGAGCCGCTGATGGATGTCGGCGACCTCGCGACTTTCCTGACTCGGCGCCTGCGGACGCTGCTGGTCGTAAGGTCCGCGGAAGTTCGGCGGGGCAACGTCGCCGAGGGTGGAGTTCAGCCAATCGTTGAGTGACATGCCGGCGCGGCGCGCAGCGGCCTCGGCCCGCTCCCTGACGGATGGATCGATGCCGTCAACACTCCACGATACGCGCGAATTCATGACTCTGTCCGGTTCCGACTCCGGCGCCCCACCCGGCGCCTCCAGCCTTCCCACGCGTGCCGGTTGCAAAGACAATCGAATTCGGCGCGGGTCGTCTGCCTCGAAAACCGACTTTTTCCTGTCAGGGTAAATAACGGGTTAAGGAATGGAGAACCGGTGTCTTAAAGTTGGGCGGCGGGGAACTGGAGATGGTGCGTTGGGACTCGCTGTGCCCGCCACATCAACCGGTGTCATGCCCCGCGAAAGCGGGGCATCCAGTACGCCGCGGCTTCTCGGCTCTAGCTGCGCGGCCTCTGGAATACTGGATCGCCCGCCCCAGTGCGCAATTGCGCACAAGGCGGGCGATGACAGTGGAGTGGTGGCGGCGGCGTCGCGTAGCGGCTTAAGACCTCAGCCCTTGCCCTCGCGCTTGCCATCCTCCAGCGGCACCACTGTGGCTTTGCCGCTCATCGCCGACAGCGTCTCGAGTGCCTCCTCGCAGAAGTCGGCTACCATCTGCTCGTGCCGCGCGCCGAGGCGGAGCAGGAGCAGGTTGCCGATGTCGAGCCTGCCCGACGCCGATCCCTCCGGAAAACGCTTCTGCAGAATCCGCTCATAGTTCGCGTGGCGGTCGCGGTGATGCTCCAGGCGCGCCATCAGGTCGGTGCGCAGGGGCTCGATGTCGACGCTGTCGAGCGCGTGGAGGCGGACCAGGAGATCATCCTTGATCGAGGGCGGTGTGCTCGGCCGCGCGGCCCAGTGCCGCAGCGCTGTTCTGCCTTCGGGAGCGAGCGTATAGATCAGCTTGTTGGGCTTGCCGGATTGCACGACCTCGCGGCCCTGGATGTAGCCGCGGTCGCGCAGCTTGGAGAGCTCGCGATAGATCTGCTGGTGGTCGGCCTTCCAGAAGAAGCCGATCGAGGAGTCGAATGTCTTGGCGAGCTCGTAGCCCGTCATCGGACGTTCCGTCAGGCATGCGAGGATTGCGTCGCCCAGCGCCATGACATCGGCTCCTTAAGAAGTCCCGACCAATTGACTTGACTTTATGCACATCGATGCATATGCGTCAATGTGCATATGACGCAGGCTGGTTGCCCGCCGGCGTTGGCCTTTGCGCTACTTTGCATGGGGTTGTTTTCGCGTTTTTTGTTGCCATGGCCTTTTGGCAAGGGAGGCACCTGACAATGACCGGCCTCGACTCTTGGTACGGCTACATGAAGTCCCAAGATCGCGCTGAAGCCCGCGCCGCGCTCTGGGACCTGCTCCATCCCGACGCCGTCTTCGAAAGCCCGGTCGTGCACGCGCCGCAGCGCGGGCGCGACATCACCTTCAAATACCTGTCCAGCGCCGAGAAGGTGCTCGGCGGTCCGGGCTTCACCTATGTCGGTGAATGGAAGAGTGCCAATGGCGCCGTGCTCGAATTCAAGACCATGATCGACGGCATCGAGATCAACGGCGTCGACATCATCACCTTCGACGCTGACGGCCGCATCACCCATTTCAAGGTGATGGTGCGTCCGCTCAAGGCCATCAACATGCTGCATCGCCTGATGGCGGAGCAACTCGCCACCCAATCATGACACTGCCCCGAGGTTGCAGAACCCGCTAAGCTCGCGGGCAAGCACTGCGCCGCAGGGAATTAAAGAGAATTCCACCACTGAACGGCCCCATGCCGGGAGAACGCCATGCCGATCTATAAAGCCCCCGTCGAAGACGTGAACTTCCTCCTCAACGACGTCTTCCAGATCGACCGCTACGACAATCTGCCGGGCTTCTCCGATGCATCGAGCGACGTGCGCGAGGCGATCTTGGGCGAGGCCGCCAAGCTCGCCGAAGAGGTGCTGCAGCCGCTCAACCGCGTCGGCGATCTCCAGGGCTGCAAGCGCGCTGACGACGGCAGCGTCACCACGCCGAAGGGATTTAAAGAGGCGTTCAAGCAGGTCGCCGAGGGCGGCTGGCTCGGCCTGTCGGCGCCGCAGGAGTTCGGCGGCCAGGGCCTGCCGGTGACGCTGAGCCAGGCGGTCAACGAATTCCAGATCTCCGCCAACATGGCGTTCTCGATGTATGGCGGCCTCACCATGGGTGCGACCGCGGCGCTCCTCGTGCACGGCACGCCGGAGCAGAAGAAGACCTACGTGCCGAAGATGGTCGCGGGCGAATGGACCGGCACCATGAACCTCACCGAGCCGCATTGCGGTACCGATCTCGGCATGCTCCGCACCAAGGCGGTGCGCCAGAGCGACGGCAGCTTCAAGATCACGGGCACCAAGATCTTCATCTCGGCCGGGGAGCACGACTTAGCCTCCAACATCATCCACCTCGTGCTCGCCCGCATCGAGGGCGCGCCTGCCGGCATCAAGGGTGTCTCGCTGTTCGTGGTGCCGAAATTCCTGGTCAATGCCGATGGCTCAGTCGGCGCGCGCAATGGCGTGGTCTGCGGCTCAATCGAGCACAAGATGGGCATCCACGGCAATTCCACCTGCGTGATGAACTACGACAACGCCACCGGCTGGCTGATCGGCGAAGAGAACAAGGGCATGCAGGGCATGTTCGTGATGATGAACGAGGCCCGCCTCGGCGTCGCCGTGCAGGGCCTTGCACAGTCCGAGGTCGCCTACCAGAACGCCGTCGCCTATGCGCGCGAGCGCATCCAGGGCCGCTCGCTCACCGGCGCCAAGGCGCCGGACAAGCCGGCCGATCCGATCATCGTGCATCCCGACGTGCGCCGCACGCTGTTGTCCATCCGCGCTTTCAACGAGGCCGCGCGCGCCTTCGTGATCTGGACCGCGCTGAAGAGCGACGTCGCCCATCGCTCCGAAGACCCCAAGGACCGCCAGGCCGCCGACGATCACATGGGCCTGATGACGCCGGTGCTGAAGGGTTTTCTCACCGATTACGGCTTCGCCAACGCGGTGCAGGCGCAGCAGATGTACGGCGGTCACGGCTACATCGCCGAGCAGGGCATGGAGCAGTTCGTGCGCGATGCGCGCATCGCCATGATCTACGAAGGCGCCAACGGCATCCAGGCGCTCGATCTCGTCGGCCGCAAGCTGCCACGCGACGGCGGCCGCGCCATCATGGCATTCTTCGGCGAGGTGATGGCTTTCGCCAAGGAGAATGGCGGCGACGAGGCGCTGAAGCCCTATGTCGCGCCGCTGTCGACCGCGCTCGGCCATCTCCAGCAGGCCACCACCTGGCTGATGCAGAACGCGATGATGAAGCCCGACAATGCCGGCGCCGCTGCGACCGACTATCTGCATCTCTTCGGCTTCGTCGCGCTCGGCTACATGTGGGCGCGGATGGCCAAGGTGACCCAGGCCAAGATTGCCGCGGGCGGTCCCACGCCCTATCTGTCGACCAAGCTCGTCACCGGCCGCTTCTTCATGGAGCGGATGCTGCCGGAGACCGCGGCCAATCTCGCGCGCATCCAGTCCGGCTGCGCCACCATCATGGAGCTGCCGGCGGAAGCGTTCTGACGTCCGCTGCCTGCTCCCAACGACTGTCGGATTCCGAATTCATATCAGGAGGGCGTCATGCCTGAGGCATTCATCTACGACCACGTTCGCACCCCGCGCGGCCGCGGCAAGCCGGACGGCGCGCTGCATGAGGTGACGGCGCTCGCGCTCGCCGCCGTGCCGCTGAAGGCGCTGAAGGAGCGCAACAACCTGCCGGAGGATTCCGTCGACGACGTGGTGCTCGGCGTGGTCGATCCCGTCGGCGAAGCCGGCAGCGACATCGCGCGCTTTGCGGCGCTGAAGGCCGGCCTCGGCGAGGCCGTGCCCGGCGTGCAGATCAGCCGCTTCTGCGCCTCCGGCCTCGATGCCGTGAATTTCGCCGCCGCGCAGATCATGAGTGGTCAGCATGACCTCGTGATCGGCGGCGGCGCCGAATCGATGAGCCGCGTCGGCATCGGCGCCTCCGGCGGCGCCTGGCCGATGGATCCGTCGATGGCGGTGCCGGCCTACTTCATGCCGCAGGGCGTCTCGGCCGACCTGATCGCCACGAAGTACGGCTTCTCGCGCGACGACGTCGATGCCTATGCGGTGCAGAGCCAGCAGCGCGCCGGCAAGGCCTGGGACGAAGGCCGCTTCAACAAGTCTGTGGTGCCGGTGAAGGACATCAACGGCCTCACCATCCTGGCCAAGGACGAGCACATGCGTCCCTCGACCACGATGCAGTCGCTGGCGCAGCTCCAGCCGTCCTTCACGATGGTTGCGCAGATGGGCGGCTTCGATGGCGTCGCGCTGCAGTCGCACCCGGAGATCGAGCGCGTCAACTACGTGCATCACGCCGGCAATTCCTCGGGCATCGTCGACGGCGCCGGCGCGGTCCTGCTTGGCAGCAAGGAAGCGGGCAGCAAGTACGGCATGAAGCCGCGTGCGAAGATCCGCGCCTTCGCCAATATCGGCTCAGAGCCCGCGATGATGCTGACCGGCCCGGTCGACGTCACCGAAAAGCTGTTTGCGCGCTCGGGCATGAAGACGTCGGACATCGACCTGTTCGAGCTCAACGAGGCCTTCGCCTCGGTGGTGCTGCGCTACATCCAGGCCTTCGACATCGACAACGCCAAGATCAACGTCAATGGCGGCGCCATCGCGCTCGGCCATCCCCTCGGCGCCACCGGCGCGATGATCCTGGGCACCGTGCTCGACGAGCTCGAGCGCACCAACAAGTCCACCGCGCTGGTGACGCTGTGCATCGGCGGCGGCATGGGCACCGCGACGATCATCGAGCGGGTCTGATTTCTTACCCTCTCCCCTTGTGGGAGAGGGTGGCGCGAACACGCGAAGCGGGTTCGAGCCGGGTGAGGGGTCTGTCTCCGCGGATGCAGACCCCTCACCCCCTCGCTTCGCTCGGACCCTCTCCCACAAGGGGAGAGGGTAAGACGAGATCACAGTTCAACCGCCGCGCCGAAAGACTGGCTGCGGCACTGAGGGAGCACCACATGGCCTTCAAGAATTTCAAAGTAGAGACCGACGCAGACGGCATTGCGCTCGTCACCTGGGATATCCCGGGCCGTTCGATGAACGTGCTCGACGAGACCTCGACCAACGAGCTCGAGGCGATCGTCAAGGAGACCACAGCCGACGCCGCGGTGAAGGGCGTCGTCATCACCTCCGCCAAGGAGGCATTCTGCGCCGGCGCCGATCTGTCGATGCTTGAGGGCATGAACCAGGCCTACGCCAAGGTGTTCAAGGAGCATGGCGAGACCGCCGCGAACCAGATGCTGTTCGAGCAGAGCCGGCGCTTCTCGCAGGTGCTGCGCGGAATCGAGACCTCCGGCAAGCCGTGGGCGGCCGCGATCAACGGCCTCGCGCTCGGCGGCGGTTTCGAGATCACGCTGTGCTGCCACTATCGCGTGGCGGCGGACAATCCCAAGACACGGCTCGGCCTGCCCGAGGTCAAGGTCGGCCTGTTCCCCGGCGCCGGCGGCACGCAGCGCGTGCCGCGCCTGGTGCCGCCGCAGGACGCGATGACCATCCTGCTCAAGGGCGATCCCGTCACCGTCGAGAAGGCCAAGGCGCTGAACCTCATTCACGCCATCGTGCCCGCCGCCGACCTGATCAAGGCGGCGAAGGACTGGATCAAGGGCGGCGGCAAGGCGATCGCACCCTGGGACGAGAAGGGCTTCAAGCTGCCCGGCGGTCCCGTGTTCTCCAAGGCCGGCATGATGATGTTCCCGGCCGGCAACGCGATCTATCGCCGCGAGACCTACGACAACTATCCGGCCGCGCGCGCGATCATGAGCTGTGTCTATGAAGGGCTGCAGTTGCCGATCGACGCGGCGCTGCGCGTCGAGTCGCGCTACTTCACCTCGGTGCTGCGCTCGAAGGAAGCGGCCGCGATGATCCGCAGCCTGTTCCTGTCGATGCAGGAATTGAACAAGGGTGCGCGGCGTCCAAAGGACGTGCCGCCGACCAAGGTGAAGAAGATCGCCGTGATCGGCGCCGGCTTCATGGGCGCGAGCGTCGGCTACGTCTCGGCCCGTGCCGGCCTCGACGTCGTCCTGATCGATCGCGACCAGGAGAGCGCCGACAAGGGCAAGGCGCACGCGCAGAAGGTGATCGAGGATCAGATCAAGAAGGGCCGCGCCAAGCCCGCCGACGCCGAAGCGCTGCTCGGTCGCATCACGGCGACGGCCGACTATGCCGCGCTCGGGGATGTCGACCTTGTCATCGAGGCCGTGTTCGAGGACCGCAAGGTCAAGGCGGAGACCTTTGCCAAGGCGCAGCAGTACCTGAAGTCTGATGTGATTTTCGCGTCGAACACCTCGACGCTGCCGATCACCTCGCTTGCCGAAAGCTTCAAGGACCAGGGCAAGTTCGTCGGCATCCATCTCTTCTCGCCGGTCGAGAAGATGATGCTGGTCGAGATCATCCTCGGCAAGAACACCGGCGACGTCGCGCTCGCGACCGCGCTCGACTACGTCCGCACCATCGGCAAGACGCCGATCGTGGTCAACGACAGCCGCGGCTTCTTCGCCAACCGCTGCGTCGGCCGCTACGTCGCTGAAGGCAACGAGATGTTCCTCGAAGGCGTGCCGCCGGCGATGATCGAGAACTGCGCGAAGATGGCCGGCATGCCGGTCGGCCCGCTCTCGCTGTCGGACGAAGTCGCGCTCGACCTTGGCCTGAAGATCATGAAGGCGACCGAAGCCGATCTCGGCCCCAACGCCATCAACCCCGATCAGAAGAAGCTGATGGTGGAGATGGTCGAGAAGCAGGGCCGGCTCGGCCGCAAGAACAGCAAGGGCTTCTACGACTATCCGGAGAAGGGCAAGGGCCAGAAGAGCCTGTGGCCGGGTCTCTCGGCGCTGCAGCCGAAGCAGCTCGATCCCGATACGCTCGATGTCGAGGAGTTGAAGCAGCGCTTCCTGGTGGTGCAGGCGGTGGAGGCCGCGCGCACTGTCGAGGATCACGTCATCACCGATCCGCGCGAGGCGGATGTCGGCTCGATCCTTGGCTTCGGCTTCGCGCCGTTCACCGGCGGCACGCTGTCCTACATCGACTTCATGGGCACGAAGAAGTTCGTCGAGCTCTGCCGTAAGCTCGAAGCCAAATACGGCTCGCGCTTCACCCCGCCGAAGCTTCTGGAAGAGATGGCCGCGAAGGGAGAAACCTTCTACGGTCGGTTCGCACCGAAGAAGGCGGCCTAAGACGCGGGGACACGTTCACGCGCATGCGAAGGTCCCGGATTGCGTTTCGCTCCATCCGGGCTTCAAGCCCTAATCTCGCGCTCGCGCGAGTTACGCATCCGAGATTGTGAAACAAGAAGGCCGAATCGTTGATTCGGCCTTTTCATTTCTGTGCGCGAGCACATCACTGGGGCGCAATGATGCGTGATGCCGAGTGCCGCCCGTCCCAATTGCCGCAAGTGTGGCTTTTTCTGAGTTTGTGGAACCCGCCACACAGCTCATCAAGAAAAGCATGCATGGTTGGAACGTTGCGGCGTCGCGCACATTTATATGCGCGTTAGAGCGGCGTCGTTCTTTTTGCTCAGCCTTGGCACTCCTCTTGCTCCCGAACCAGGGTGATGAGCTTGCCAATCCTTGTTGGGACTCTTGCCGATCCACCGGCAAGTTGAAAATCAACGAAGAAGAAAATCAACGAAGAAAGTGTTCCGCAATGAACTCTCTGGTGCTCCAGAAGACTGCGATCGATCCTGAGCTGCCTGCGAATTATGCTGTTCCGTCCTCGCCGCGGCTCGTGCCGCAGCAGAGGCGTGCACGTCTGCGTCGCAAGGGGCCGGTGTTCTGGGCCGCGCTGGCCTTACTTGTGCTGGTCGCGGATTTTCTGCTCGCGTTGCTCGCCTGGCTCGCCGTCGATCTCGTCATGAACTGATATGTCCCGCGCGTGCAGCAGATAGGTCGCGGCCAGGTAAGCGAGCTGACAGGCGGCAAGACAGGCGGCAATGACGGTCACGCCCGCGACGAGGTCGAATCCGTGGGATCGAAGAACGACTGCAGAAAAGATTGCGACCAACGGTGAGATCACGACCAGCGCCCAGACCTTGAATAAGAAGCCGGTCGCCGCGCCCACCAACGCACTTGCAACGATCAGGACGAATGCAATCGTCAAGTTCAACCCCAATAAGAGCACAAGTCGTCTTCAACCAATTCCGCAAAGCTTGCCCGCTTGGCGGGTAGTAGCAAGACAGTATCGCACATCCGGCGAACAGTAGTTCATAAGTCTAAGCAGCGGTACGATAATCCGGAGCCGTGAGATCGCACGGGTCCGCGCTGAGCGTCCCACATCGTTCAAGGCGCCCCGATCGCGAAGATAAAAAGGGCCGGATCGTCAGTCCGGCCCTTCAGCGTTCGAAGCGAGCTGCACCTCACGCGGCCTGCGCCAGCCCTTCCTTCTTCAGCGCTTCCTGCACCTTCGGCCGGGCCGCGATGCGGGCCTTGTAGGCGGTGAGGTTCGGCATCTCCGAGAGGTCGAACTTCATCTTGTCGGCCCAGGTCAGCATCGTGAAGAGGTAGCCGTCGGCCACCGTGAACTGCTTGCCCATGAGATAGTCGAGACCGGCGAGCTGGCCGTCGATGTATTTCAGCTTGCCCATGACGCGATCCTTGAAGAAGGCCTTGGCGTCGTCGGCGAGCACCGGCGAGAACAGCGGACCGAAGCTCTTGTGCACCTCGGAGGTGAGGAAGTTCAGCCACTCCAGCAGTTTGTAGCGCTCGGAACTGTCACGGGCGGGCGCCAGCGCCTTGCTTGAGGCCCGGTCGGCGATCATCTGGACAATGACCGGGCCTTCGGTCACGATCTCGCCGCTATCGAGGCCCAGCGCGGGAACTTGGCCTTTCGGATTCACCTTCAGATAATCCTCACCATTTTCGAGCTTCTTGGCGCGGATATCGACCTTGACCAGCTCATAGGGCAGGTCGGCCTCGAGAAGGGCGATGTGGGGGGAGAGTGAGCAGGCGCCGGGCGAATAATACAGTTTCATGGAATTTCCTCCTCTTGACGGTTGGTTGGGGCGAAAGAAACGCCTACATGCGCCTGCATCCAATAGTCAAGATTGATGCAGGTGCATCGAGTGGGGTAAGAACGGGCGACGAGTTTGAGCGGGACCATGAGACGTAAACCATCGACCGAGGCAACTGGTGCCTGGATCCGTCTGATGCGGGTGCAGAGCCGTGTGCTCGACTGCGTCGAGCAGGACCTGAAAAAGGCCGGCTTCCCCCCTTTGGCCTGGTATGACGCGCTGCTGGAACTGTCGCGGGCCCCGTCCGGCGAGCTCCGGCCGGTGGAGCTTGAACGGCAGATGCTGATCCCGCAATACTCCACCTCGCGGCTGATCGACCGTCTGGTCGACGAGGGGCTCGCTTCCCGGCGCGAATGCAAGATCGACAAACGCGGCCAGTTCGTCGAGATCACTGAAGCGGGCCGCGAGTTGCAGAAGCGTATGTGGGGCGCATACTCCGCCGCTATCGAGAAATATGTCGGCTCGAAACTCTCCGATACCGATGCCGTCAAGCTCAGTGCCCTGCTCGACCGCCTGGGTTGCTCATGCGGCGAGATGAAACTGCCGCCCGTTCACGAAAGCACGCCGTCGCGATGATCGGCGGCAAACCAACACGGCCGCGCAACCGATGGGTTCGCGGACCATCCCTGTCACCCGCGCGCGTTCGGTCGAAGCGCTTTTGATTAGAGTTTGATATGGCGCGAGACCAGATAGATATGACGCCGTTGCAATCGCGCGACGAGCTCGTCACGTGGTTCGAGGCCGGCTGCAAGGCCCCGTCCGAGTTCCGCCTCGGCACCGAGCATGAGAAAACGCCGTTCACGCTCGACGGGCACCGGCCGGTGCCCTACGAGGGCGCGCGCGGCATCGGCGCGCTGCTCGAAGGCATGAAGCTCCTGCTCGGCTGGGAGCCGATCATGGAGCAAGGCAACATCATTGGCCTCTACGACGTCACCGGCGGCGGCGCGATCTCGCTCGAGCCGGGCGGACAGTTCGAGCTCTCGGGTGCGCCGGTCGAAACCGTGCACCAGACGCAAGCCGAGCTGATGGCGCATCTGGCCCAAGTGCGCGAGATCGCAGCGCCGCTCGGCATCGGCTTCCTCGGCCTCGGCATGACCCCGTCCTGGTCGCGGGCGGACATTCCTGTGATGCCCAAGGGCCGCTACAAGATCATGACCAACTACATGCCGAAGGTCGGCAAATACGGCCTCGACATGATGTACCGGACCTGCACGGTGCAGACCAATCTCGACTTCTCCTCCGAAGCCGACATGGTCAAGAAGCTGCGGGTGTCGCTGGCGCTGCAGCCGGTCGCGACCGCGCTGTTCGCCAACTCGCCTTTCACCGAAGGCAAGCCCAACGGCTATCTCTCCTTCCGCTCCGAGATCTGGCGCGACACCGACAATGCGCGCTCGGGCATGCTGCCGTGGGCGTTCGAGGACGGCATGGGGTTTGAGCGCTATGTCGATTACGCGCTCGACGTGCCCATGTATTTCGTCAAGCGTGGGGAAGAATACATCGACGTGTCCGGCTCCTCGTTCCGCGCCTTGTTCGACGGCCGCAACAACAATTTGCCCGGCGAGCGACCGACGCTGTCGGACTGGGCCAACCATCTCTCGACGATTTTCCCCGAGGTGCGGCTGAAGCGATATCTCGAGATGCGCGGCTCGGACGGTGGTCCCTGGGACCGGCTGCCGGCACTGCCCGCGTTCTGGGTCGGGCTGCTCTACGACGATGTGTCGCTCGATGCCGCATGGGACATCGTGAAGCACTGGAGCGCGCATGAGCGCCAGGCGCTGCGCGACGACGTGCCGCGCTTCGGCTTCAAGGCGCGGATTAGGGACCGCTATCTCTTCGAGATCGCCAAGGAATGCCTCGTTCTGGCACATGCAGGCCTGCGCCGGCGTGGCCGAATCGACCATCTCGGCCGCGACGAGACCCGCCATCTCGAGCCGCTCGATCGCATCATCGATGCCGGCCGGACGCCGGCCGAGGAGATGCTGGACAAGTTCAACGGCCCCTGGAACGGCTCGGTGGAACCGGCCTACGAGGATTACGCTTTCTAGAGCATGGTCCGGACCCGAAGAGCCGCCTTAGCGCAAAGTGTGCAGCGGCTTTCTGAAAGGATCATGCTCAAACGCTTTGGCCCGGCGACAGCAGGTCTCAAGGCCGTTCATCGCCCATACAGGTTTGCGGCGATCAAATGACCGACTGAAAAACGCTAGCGTCGTCAATAACTCGAAAGCTGTTCGGATGGGGAAGGGCTGCCTGCCTGGGGGCATCATGGCAAGCGTCGCGGCATGCGTTGCGCTGGTGCTTGCGCTTGCGTGCATGCCGGCGCGCGCCCAGACGGCATTCGACCGGCCCGGCGGCGACTATTTCAATACGCCGGTCACCTCGGGCGATCCGGAGGATTGCGCGCTGCTGTGCGAGCGCGACCGCCGTTGCCGGTCCTGGAGCTTCAGCTATCCCGACGTCGAAGGCGGCTCGGCGGTGTGCTGGCTCAAGAACACCGTGCCGCCGCGCGTGCCGGAAAACTGCTGCATCTCCGGTGTGCGCGGCGCCGGCGTCATCGAGCCGCGCATCGAGGGCGTGGAGACGTCGATCGACCGCCCCGGCGGCGATTTGCGCAGTTTCGAACTCAAGGCCGGCGAAGGCGTAGAGGCCTGCAAGGCGGCCTGCACGGCGGACAACAAGTGCCGCGCCTTCACCTATGCGCGCCCCGGCTACACCGGCCGCGAGGCGCGCTGCTTCCTGAAAAAGGAAATCAAGCCGCCGCGCCGGAAGGCGGGATTCACCTCGGGCGTGGTACGATAGGGCGCAGCTCTTACTGTCGTCATTGCGAGCGCAGCGAAGCAATCCAGTCTGGTGCCGCGGAGGGACTCTGGATTGCTTCGCTGCGCTCGCAATGACAATGGGGATGGATCGTGCGCCAAATATTCACTCGTCATGCCCGGGGCTTGACCCGGGCATCCGCGTCGTCCCTCAATCGCGATCGCGCATGGATGGCCGGGACAAGCCCGGCCATGACGTGGAGAGATATCTCACTCCGCCGCAATCACCGTGAGCTCCGGCCATAGCGCCTTCCATCGCGCGGCCTTCACGGCGTAATTCGCGGCCGAAAAATTCGGCCCCCGATTGGGCCGTGCGATCAGGTTTGCGACATCGTCGAAGCCGTGCGGTGCATAGACATCGAAATCCTCGCCGATGCGCCTGACACCGACCTGCGTGTTCTGCGTCAGGAAGCGGTCGATGCCGTCGGTGGAGCAGGTCAGTGGCGGATAGGGCAGGCCATGCTTGCCGGGGTACCACAGATGCACGCGCGCCTGGTTGCGGGCCTCGATCTTGACGTCGAGATGCGCAAGCCGCGCATGCAGCGTGCGGATCACCGCGTCCTCGGCCTCCCATGAGGTATCGGGATCGAAATAGAACACGTCGTAATCGGCGATGCCGTGGTCAACCGCGCGGCCCGTGAGCACGTTCCATACCGTCTGTACCAGGCACCCCGAGACCAGCCAGGCATCCGGCAGCGCGAGCTGGGCCAGATCATCGACGATCGCAGCGTTGATGGGATTCGTCAGCGCCAGCGCGAGGAAGCGGTCCTCGTCCATGATGCCAATCACGAAGGATGGCCACGGGCCTCATGGTTCTCGAGGCGATGCGAAAGCATCGTCCCGGAGACGCGCGAAGACGCGCTCCTCACCATGAGGGGAGGCATCAGTGCACGGCGGTGAAGAACCGCGCGAGGCGGAAGCCGGAGAGCCAGGTCCAGACCGGCTGGCTGCGCATGCCGAGGTCCCAGGAGCCGACCACCGCGTCGGCTCGTCCGACCAGATTGTCGATCGGCAGCAGGCCGACGCCGCCGGAGCGCAGCGGCACGCGGCTGTCGGCGGAATTGTCCCGGTTGTCGCCGAGCACGAAGAGATGGCCGGGCGGCACCGTCACCTCCGGCGTGTTGTCGAGCGGGCCGTTGTCGCGCATCTTGAAGATCAGATGCGACACGCCGTTCGGCAGGGTCTCGACATAGCGGTAGGCGGGCTCGCTGCCGCCATTGTCGTCCTCGGCCTGTCCGACGCCGTCCGGCTTCAGCTCGGCGGGACGGTCGTTGATGAAGAGCTGACCCTGGCGCATCTGGATGCGATCGCCGGGCAGGCCCACCACGCGCTTGACCCAGGCCTGCGAACGGTCGCCGGGCCAGCGGAACACCACGACGTCGCCGAGCTTCGGCGTCTCCGCGAAGACCCGGCCGGTCTCCGGCAGGTTGATCTGGATCGGCAGCGACGACGTGCCGTAGCCGTAGGGGAATTTCGAAGCGAGCAGCGCATCGCCGATCAGCAGCGTCGGCTCCATCGAGCCGGACGGCACGTAGAACGGTTCGGCCAGCGCACCCTTGGCGATGAATACGGCGGCGACGATGCCGGCGAGCTGCATGATCTGCCCGCGCCAGGTGCTTGTCTTCGGCTTGCTCTTTTTCGGCTCGGTGGTGGTCGCAGTCACTTTCTCAACACTCATGCGCCGGTGCCTCCGACCGTGATGCGTTCCATCAGGAGCGTCGGCTGTCCGACGCCGACCGGCACGCCCTGGCCGTTCTTGCCGCACGTGCCGATACCGGTGTCGAGCGCGAGGTCGTTGCCGATCATGCGGATGCGGTGCAGGTCGGTGGGACCATTGCCGATCAGCATGGCGCCCTTCAAGGGCGCGCCGATCTTGCCGTTCTCGATTCTGTAGGCCTCGGTGCACTGGAACACGTATTTGCCCGAGGTGATGTCGACCTGGCCGCCGCCGAAGTTGGCGGCGAACACGCCGTTCTTCACCGAGGCGATGATTTCGCCCGGCTCGCGGTCGCCGGCGAGCATGTAAGTGTTGGTCATGCGCGGCATCGGCACATGGGCATAGCCCTGGCGGCGGCCGTTGCCGGTCGGCTTCATGTTCATGAGACGGGCGTTCTGGCGGTCCTGCATGTAGCCGACCAGGATGCCGTCCTCGATCAGCACGGTGCGGTTGGTCGGCGTGCCCTCGTCGTCGATCGACAGCGAGCCGCGCCTTGAAGCAATGGTGCCGTCGTCGACCACGGTGACGCCCTTGGCCGCGACCTGCTGGCCCATCAGGCCGGCGAAGGCCGAGGTCTTCTTGCGGTTGAAGTCGCCTTCGAGCCCATGGCCGACCGCTTCATGCAGCATCACGCCGGGCCAGCCGGCACCGAGCACGACGTCCATCTCGCCGGCCGGCGCCGGAATCGATTCCAGATTGACCAATGCCTCGCGCAGCGCGCCATCGGCGGCTTCGCGCCAGCTCCTGGATTCGATAAACTCGGCATACCCGGCGCGGCCGCCATAGCCCTTGCTGCCGCTTTCCTGCCGGTCGCCCTGGCCGGCGACGACGGAGATGTTCACGCGCACAAGGGGACGGATGTCGCGATAGCTTTCGCCGTCGGGGCGCAGGATCTCAACGACCTGCCAGGTCGCGCCCAGGCTGACGCTGACCTGCCGCACCCGCGGATCCTTGTCGCGCAAATATGCGTCGATCTCGGCGAGCAGCTTGACCTTGGTCTCGAAGCCCGGCGCATCCAGTGGATTGTCGTCGCCATAGAGCCGCACATTGGTGTGCGGAGGGGGGCTTGCGAAGCTGCCGGAATAGCCGCCACGCACGGCCGCGACCGCGTCGGCGGCGCGGATCAGCGCCGGCAGCGACACGTCCGAGGAATGCGCATAGCCGACGGCATCATCTTTGACCGCGCGTAAGCCAAAGCCCTGCGAGGTGTCATAGGTCGCCTGCTTGAGCCGCCCATTGTCGAACATCAGCGCTTCGGTCTGGCTGTATTCCAGGAACAGTTCGCCGTCGTCGGCGCCCGAAAGTCCGCGCGCGACCTCGTTGCGAACCTGGTCGCGATCGAGATTGGCGCGGTCGAGCAGGGAGGTCGTGGCAGGGTTGGTCATGCGTCCGTCCATTATCGGGGGATGTGAGGCAAGATAATGGTTTCAGGCCGGATCCGCGAGGGTGCCGGGCGTCACATTACGGAAACGATAGAATCGAGCGCTCGCTGTCGCCTACGGCAGCTTGTCGTATCCCTCACCCAGCCCGTTCAGGCTGAGCGGGAAGCCGATGCCTTCCTCGGGGGTTTCGAAAATGATGAAGGTAGCGGTCTTGGCGCTGCGGAGCTGGCCGAGCAGCTTGTCGTCCATGACGACCTCGGCGACGCAGCCATTGGGCAGGCAGCGGACGAAGCCAGCACGGCCGACATCCTGGTTGTCGAGCTTCAGGCCGAGGCCGGAGGGCAACAGCACGCCGAGCGGAGCGACCACTCGCATCAGCCGGCTCTTCTGGTCGGCGGTCTTCAGCACGATCACGGTGAGGCCGGCATTGGAGCGGTCTTCGGCGACCACGCTCTGGATCAAGGCGCATTGCTCGGTCTGGGCACCCGGCGGGGTGTCGCAGCGGATCTGCCAGTCGCCATGGACGGAGCGCACCGCGCCCTGCGCATGGGCGAAACCGGGCAGGGCGAGGACGAGGATCGCACCCAGCACGGCTGCGAGGGTCCTCAGGCGGTCAGCCGGCCTTGCCTTGCATGTCGAAAGCCCCATCGGGGTTGGTCCCTCTGTTCGCTTGGGTCGCTCGCGACTGATACGGGAATGACGGCGGCTTGAAGGCGCTTCCCAAGCAAATCTCGCGCCGCGCCGGCATCTCGCCTTGATCCGAATCAGGTTCCGGCGCGGCGGTTGCCCAGTGCCTACCGCGGGCAATCTACCTGTCAAGCCGCGGCGTCCCGGGAAACGGTATTTTTGTCTGATCTTACTAGGAAATATCTTGCGGGTGATGGCTGACAGACGGGGCTCAAGACTGCATTGCGATAGATCAAGAATTATGGTTTGAGAGGCTTGATTTCGGCGTTCTAGCGATCTGGCCCCAATGCCTCTTAGAGGTATTCTTGAGCGGCGGTTTGTCAGACGGGCGGATCGAATAAGCGTTTCCCACCAAGAGGGGAGCGCACTTGGGGTGATTTCGTAAGGGGAGCGCGAACGGCATGAGGATGTCGATGGGCCGGGTGGGCCGGCACTTGCTGGGATTGGCCGTAGCTGGCCTGACGCTGGCGACGGGCGGTGCGGCATTTGCCGAACTCGGGCAGCCGGAGCCGTGGGAATGGCATCTGCAGGCCTCTGCTTCCCCGGTGATGGACAACATCGTCTGGTTCCACAACTTCCTGTTCGTCCTCATCACCGTCATCACGCTGTTCGTGCTGGCGTTGCTGGTGACCGTGGTCATCAAGTTCAACGCGAGGGCCAATCCGGTGCCGTCGCGAACCACTCACAACACGCTGATCGAGGTGGTCTGGACTCTGGTCCCGGTGCTGATCCTGGTCGGCATCGCGGTGCCGTCGTTCCGCCTCCTGTTCCTCCAGCTCGATGTGCCGAAGGCGGATCTCACCATCAAGGCCACCGGCAAGCAGTGGTACTGGTCCTATGCCTATCCCGACAACGGCAAGTTCGAGTTCGATTCGCTGATGGCGCAAGACAAGCAGCCGCGGCTGCTCGGCGTCGACAACGAGATGGTGGTGCCGGTCAACAAGGTGATTCGCGTCCAGACCACCGGCGCCGACGTTATCCATTCCTTCGCGGTGCCGGCCTTCGGCATCAAGATCGACGCCATCCCCGGCCGCCTGAACGAGACCTGGTTCAAGGCCGTCAAGACCGGCGTGTATTACGGCCAGTGCTCGGAGCTGTGCGGCAAGGATCACGCCTTCATGCCGATCGCGGTGCGGGTGGTCTCCGATCAGGAGTTCGCCTCATGGGTTGAATCGGCGAAGAAGAAATATGCGAGCGGCGGCACCAGCACTTACGCTTCCGCCGCCGGTCCGACGCAGTGAGCGTCAGGCGCGGGGACTGAAAGCGACTTGAAGGGCGGGACCGCATAAGGTCCGAATGGGACGCAAGGCAGGATTTGAAAATGGCAACGAGCGCAGCGGCACACGGCGATCACGCGCATGACGAGCACGCCCATCCGACCGGATGGCGGCGCTACGTCTATTCGACCAATCACAAGGACATCGGCACGATGTACCTGATCTTCGCGGTCATCGCCGGCATCATCGGTGCGGCGATGTCGATCGCGATTCGCGCCGAGCTGATGTATCCGGGCGTGCAGATCTTCCACGAGACGCACACCTACAACGTCTTCGTGACCAGCCACGGCCTGATCATGATCTTCTTCATGGTCATGCCGGCGATGATCGGCGGCTTCGGCAACTGGTTCGTGCCGCTGATGATCGGCGCGCCGGACATGGCGTTCCCGCGCATGAACAACATCTCGTTCTGGCTGCTGCCGGCCTCCTTCGCGCTGCTGCTGTGCTCCACTTTCGTCGAGGGCGAGCCGGGCGCCAACGGCGTCGGCGCCGGCTGGACCATGTACGCGCCGCTGTCGACGTCGGGCCATCCGGGCCCAGCCGTCGACTTCGCGATCCTGTCGCTGCACCTTGCCGGTGCCTCGTCGATCCTCGGCGCCATCAACTTCATCACCACGATCTTCAACATGCGCGCGCCGGGCATGACCCTGCACAAGATGCCGCTGTTCGTGTGGTCGATCCTGGTGACGGTGTTCCTGTTGCTGCTGTCGCTGCCGGTGCTCGCCGGCGCGATCACCATGCTGCTCACCGACCGTAATTTCGGCACCACCTTCTTCGCGGCTGATGGCGGCGGCGACCCCGTGCTGTTCCAGCACCTGTTCTGGTTCTTCGGCCACCCCGAGGTGTACATCCTGATCCTGCCCGGCTTCGGCATGATCAGCCAGATCGTCTCCACCTTCTCGCGCAAGCCCGTGTTCGGTTATCTCGGCATGGCTTACGCCATGGTCGCGATCGGCGGCATCGGCTTCGTGGTGTGGGCACACCACATGTACACCGTCGGCATGTCCTCGGCGACGCAGGCCTATTTCGTCGCCGCCACCATGGTGATCGCGGTTCCGACCGGCGTGAAGATCTTCTCCTGGATCGCCACGATGTGGGGCGGCTCGATCGAGTTCCGCGCTCCGATGATCTGGGCGATCGGCTTCATCTTCCTGTTCACGGTCGGCGGCGTCACCGGCGTCGTGCTGGCGAATGCCGGCGTCGACCGCGTGCTTCAGGACACCTACTACGTCGTCGCGCACTTCCACTACGTGCTGTCGCTGGGCGCCGTGTTCGCGATCTTCGCCGGCTGGTACTACTGGTTCCCGAAGATGTCGGGCTACATGTACAACGAGACGCTGGCGAAAGCGCATTTCTGGGTCACCTTCGTCGGCGTCAACATGGTGTTCTTCCCGCAGCACTTCCTCGGCCTGTCGGGCATGCCGCGCCGCTACGTCGACTATCCCGACGCGTTCGCGGGCTGGAACCTGGTCTCGTCGCTCGGCTCCTACATCTCCGGCTTCGGCGTCCTGATCTTCCTCTACTGCGTGCTCGATGCCTTCATGAAGAGGGTGCCGGCGGGCAACAATCCCTGGGGTGCGGGCGCGACTACGCTGGAGTGGACGCTGTCCTCGCCGCCGCCGTTCCACCAGTTCGAAGTGCTGCCGCGCGTGCAGTAAGCAAACTCCCGCGGCGCCTGTCATGGGCGCCGCGGCTCGATCATCAAGCGAGTAGATTTACGTGTCGGTCCTCGATCGGAACGCCATCGATATCGGTCCCCGGATCTCCGAGGCGGAGGTTGGCGATTATATTGCGCTGCTCAAGCCGCGTGTGATGTCGCTCGTGATCTTCACGGCGCTGGTCGGGATGGCGATGGCGCCGGGGCATTTCCACCCCGTGCTCGCGATCACCTCGCTGCTCTGCATCGCGGTCGGCGCCGGCGCCTCCGGTGCGCTCAACATGGCGCTCGAAGGCGACATCGACGCCAAGATGTCGCGCACGGCGAACCGGCCGATCCCGCGCGGCCGCATCACCCGGCCCGAGGCGATGGCGTTCGGCACGACGCTGGCCTTCTTCTCGGTGATGACGCTCGGCATCCTCGTCAACTGGATCGCCGGCGCGCTGCTCGCCTTCACCATCTTCTTCTACGTCGTGATCTACACGCTCCTGTTGAAGCGCTGGACCGCGCAGAACATCGTGATCGGCGGCGCCGCCGGCGCGCTGCCGCCGGTGGTGGCCTGGGCCGCCGTGACCGGCACGGTCGACGTCGAGCCGCTGCTGCTGTTCGCCATCATCTTCTTCTGGACCCCGCCGCACTTCTGGGCGCTGGCGCTGTTCCGTTCCGACGATTATGCCCGCGCCGGCATTCCGATGCTGCCGAACGTCGCCGGTCCCGACGCGACGCGGCTCCAGATCCTGCTCTACACCGTCGTGCTGATTGCAGTGGCCGCCGCGCCCTGGGCGTTCGGCTATTTCGATGCGATCTACGGCGTCACCTCGCTGATCCTCGGCGTCGGCATGCTGGTGCTCGCGATCAACGTCTATATGCGCCGCGAGCGCAGCCAGTCGCTGCGCGCGACCCGCAAGCTGTTTGCCTTTTCCATCCTTTATCTGTTTGCGCTGTTTGCGACCCTGCTCGCCGAGGTCGTCTTCCGGGCGCTTGCTCCGATGGTAGGGGGCGCATGATAACGGAATGGCCGACAAACCAGATCCAGATGGAATCGTCCTCACCGAGGCGCAAAAGAGGAGCCGTCGTCATCGCTCGATCGCGATCGCGCTCGCGCTCGGCGTGCTCGTGGTGCTGTTCTTCGCCGTCACCATGGTCAAGGGACCGGCGGTGCTAGTCAGGCCATTGTAGGAAAGATGAATCAGAAGCCGACCATATCGCGTGATCAGAGCCGGAGGGCCACGAAGGGCCTCGGCCGCGACGCGCTGGTCGCCTCGATCTGCGGCGGCGTGGTCGCGCTGATGGTCGGCGCATCCTATGCCGCGGTGCCGTTCTACAACTGGTTCTGCCGCGCCACCGGCTTCAACGGCACGACGCAAGTCGCGACATCGGCGCCGGCCTCGGGGCCAATCGCGCGCAAGATCACGGTGCGCTTCGACTCCAATGTCGCACCCGGCCTACCCTGGAAGTTCGAGCCTGAGCAGAGCGAGGTCGAGGTCAATATCGGCCAGGTCACGACGATCTACTACACCGTGACCAATCAGGCTGCACGCACCACCACGGGCCAGGCCGCCTACAACGTCGCGCCGCTGACGGTCGGATCCTATTTCCAGAAGATCAACTGCTTCTGCTTCACCGAGCAGACCATGGCTCCCGGCGAGAAGCGAGAGATGCCCGTGGTGTTCTACGTCGATCCGTCGATCGTCAGCGATCACGACAATGACGGGCTGAGCACGATCACGCTGTCCTACACGTTCTATCCGGTGCGCGAGCCGGTGGTGAAGCCGCTCGCCTCGGGCGAGGACGACAAACGCAAAGGAAATCTCTGATTGCCGGGCGCACGTACCGGGGTTGGAATCTAAGGGGATAAGTGCCGGACAGGCACGGGATTGAGGAGACAGACGGTAATGGCCACAGCGCAAGGCAAGCATCACGACTATCATCTGGTCGATCCCTCGCCGTGGCCGGCGGTCGGCTCGCTCTCGGCCTTCGTCATGGCGTTCGGCGCGATCGGCTGGATGCATCACATGTTCTCGGCCGCGCCGATCATCTTCGGCATCGGCACCGTCGGCGTGCTCTACACCATGGCGAGCTGGTGGGCCGACGTGATCAAGGAAGCCCAGTACAAGGGCGACCACACCCGCGTCGTGCAGCTCCACCACCGCTACGGCATGATCCTGTTCATCGCCTCCGAGGTGATGTTCTTCGTCGCCTGGTTCTGGGCCTATTTCAACGCGGCGCTGTTCCCGGCCGATGCCGTCCATGCCACCCGCGACGCGGTGTTCGGCTGCGGCCTCGGCACCCAGGCCGGCGCCTGTAGCGTGCCGGGCACCTGGCCGCCGCACGGCATCGAGACTTTCGACCCCTGGCATCTGCCGCTGCTCAACACGCTGATCCTGCTGACCTCCGGCACGACGGTGACCTGGGCGCACCATGCGCTGCTCGAGAACGACCGCCAGGGCCTGAAGTACGGCCTGATCCTCACCATCCTGCTCGGCGCGACCTTCACCTGCGTGCAGGCCTATGAGTACAGCCACGCCGCATTCTCGTTCGCCGGCAACGTCTACGGCGCGACCTTCTTCATGGCGACCGGCTTCCACGGTTTCCACGTGCTGGTCGGCACCGTGTTCCTGATCGTGTGCCTCGCGCGCGCCTATGCCGGCCACTTCACGCCGAAGCAGCACCTCGGCTTCGAGTTCGCCGCCTGGTACTGGCACTTCGTCGACGTGGTCTGGCTGTTCCTGTTCCTCTGCATCTACGTCTGGGGACGCGGCGCCGAGACCATGGCGCACGGCGCGCACTGAAGTCGCGACGCGTTCGACCTTGGAAAGGGCGGCCGGCAGGCCGCCCTTTCGCTTTCACGCAGCCGGAAGTCTCGGCAGAACTGTGATAGGCTCCTTCATCATGAACGATATGGCCGGCACCTCCGAGTCCCAGACGACTGTCCTGCAAAGTGCGATGCGCGGTCTTGCCTGCAAATGTCCGCGTTGCGGCCAGGGCAAGCTCTATGCGGGCTTCCTGACGCTCGCCCCGCGTTGCGACCATTGCGGCCTCGACTATGCCTTCATCGACTCCGGTGACGGCCCTGCGATCTTCATCATCATGCTGGCCGGCGCGATCGTGGTCGGTTGCGCACTCGTCGTCGAGGTCAAGTATCAGCCGCCATTCTGGCTCCATGCCGTGCTGTGGCTGCCGCTGATCCTCGCGACCACGCTACTGCCGCTGCGCGCGATGAAGTCGCTGTTGATCGCCCTGCAATTCCACCACAAGGCGGCGCCTGGCCGGTTGATCGACCGCGAGAAATGAACGGGATTGCGCGCAAGCCTCGCGTGGCCGGCTTCGCGCTGTTCACGCTGCTGATGACGGCGGTCCTTATCGCGCTCGGCGTCTGGCAGTTGCAGCGCCGCGTCGCCAAGCATGAATTGATCGCCGCGTTGACGGAACGGCTCGCGGCCGTGCCGATCGCGCTTCCCCCGCCGGCGCATTGGGGCACGCTGAATGCCGCGAGCGACGAGTTCCGCCGCGTCAGCTTCACCGCGGCCTACGCGCCGCTGCCGGATGCGATGGTCTACTCGTCCGGCTCCGCCGTGCGCAAGGACGCCTCCGGGCCAGGTACCTGGGCGTTCCTGCCGGCGCGTTTGCCGAGCGGCGAAACGGTCGTGATCGATGCGGGCTTCGTCGAGAACACGATGCAGGACCGGGCGGTCGAGGACCGCGCGGTGAAGAAGCTCGTGACGGGAAAGCCGATCGCGCTCACCGGCTATTTGCGCTTTCCCGAGGCGCCGGGCTGGCTGACGCCGGCCGAAAACCGCGACAAGCGGCTGTGGTTCGCGCGCGATCATCTGGCGATCGCCAGCGCGCTCGGCTGGGGCGCGGTCGCGCCATTCTATGTCGACCTCGAGCAGCCCGCGCCCCAGAACGGCATTCCGCGGCCGGGCCCGCTCGACGTGCATCTGAAGGACGATCACCTGCAATACGCCATCACCTGGTTCGCGCTTGCGGGCGCCGTGCTGGTCGCCTTCGGCGTCTGGGTGAGGGGACGGCGGCAGAGCTAAATTTAGACCCCCGGAGCGATGCCCCGAGGGAACCCCGGGATTCTCCGGGGTTTATTGTTCAGCCCATATTCACGAGGGTAGCCCTAAGCCGCCCTCAATTTTCCGTGGCAGACAGGATTTCGACGTGAGCGATTTCGATCAGATGGGAATTGTCGTCGATTGGGTGGATGCCTGCCGGAAGGGCGACCTTGCGACGCTGCTCGACCTCTATGCGGATGATGCCGCGCTCGAATGCACATGCAACGACACGCGCCGCTATCGCGGCCGCAGCGAGCTCGAAACCTATTGGCGGTCGCAACTCAACGCGTTCTCGTTAGCAGGTTTCGCCCTGGAGGAGATCGCGCCGATGCCACCGGGCGTCGATCTCGAATATTCGGTCGCGGGCTCATTGCACATCCGCGTCTCGTTTCGCTTCAGTCCCGAAGGCAAGATCGAGAGAATGCTGTGCGCGCCGGCATGGCAGGACTTGCACGACGCCTGCGTGTGCTAGAGCATGATCCGGAAAAGTGTGCAGCGGTTTTCCGAAAAGATCATGCTCAAACAATAACCTAAAGCGCGATGACGATTTATCCTAATCTCATCGCGCTTTAGCCGGATGCCGGCTTGTCCCGCATCGTCGCGACCGGCAGGCGGCAACGCACATAGGTGCGTTCGTTGGCGCGCAGCAGTGATAGCGATCCGCTAAGCGCGCGCACCCGCTCCTGCATGCCGGTCAGGCCGCGGCCGAACACGTTGTCGGCCGGAAAGCCGCGGCCGTCGTCGGAAATCTCGATAGCGAGCGCGGCGCCGTCGACGGTCGCCTGCACATGCGCGCTGCTCGCCTTGGCATGGCGCAGAACGTTGGTCAGCGCCTCCTGGATCACGCGATAGACCGTCTGCGCCAGCGGCCCCTCGATCCGCTCGAGTGCAGGATCGATCGCTGCCGTCAGGTCGACGTGCGACGCCTGCTTGCGGAAATTCTGGAGCAGCGTCTGCACGCTGGTCTTAAGGCCGAGATCCTCGATATAGAGCGGCCGCAACCGGTCGAGGATGCGACGGCTGGCCTGCTGCAGCGCCTCGACCGACAGCACAACCTGTTGCGCCGAATTGCCGAGATTTCCCGCATCGTTCGGCGCCGTCTCGAGCAATGCGATCGCACCGGCGCGAATGCCGAACAGCAGTGGTCCAAGCTCGTCGTGCAGCTCGCGTGCGAGATCGCGCCGCTCGTCATCCTGGAGCGATACCAGGCGGTGCAACAGTTCGCGATTATTCTGGCTCAACTGTTCGAGCGTGCGCGCGAGCGCATTGGCTTCCTCGCAGCTTTGCCTGATTTCCGGCGGCCCGCCGACCGGGATCGGCTTTGCGTATTCGCCGCGCCGCATCCGCGTCAGGCCCTGGCCGAGATTGTGCAGCGGACGCAGCGCTGATCCAGCGAATCCATAAGCGATAATTCCGGTCAGCCCGGTCAGCGCGACGATGAAGCAGGTGAGTGCCAGGAAGCCGACCCATTTTTCGAACATGTCTGCCGATAGATCAGGTTGGAATACGATGTCGCCGACATGGTTGCCGTTGATCTCGACAGGTGACGCAGCGCTCACATCGGGAATGGCGAGCAGGTCGGTGAACCATTGCGGGATGCTATGCGTGTCGCGCAACGCATCCTTCGGGGAGGGCGCTTGACCTGCTTCCACAGAGCGGAATTGGATATCGGAGGATGCGCCCAGAGAGTGGGCAAACGCATCGAGCGTCCGCCGCGGATTGTCGGAGGCGCGCAGTGCATCGTTTAGTGCCGCAGCCACGACAACGGCCGCGCGCCGTCCGGGCTCGTTCTCGTCGGCAAGCTGACTGGTCGCGAATTCGTGCAGCAGCACCCCGCCCATGATCAGCGCCGTGATAAACATCACGCCGAGCGGGAGGAATAACTGGGTCCTGAACGAAAGCCGCTGCCACATTAGGTCAATTCTAACGCGTATTGGCGAATTTCTCTCTTTCCATTTGTTCCCGTCGGTCTATGAGTGGTAAAACAAGAGTGCGCGATGCAAGATACCGCCAAAACCGCAACCAGGGTCCTTATCGTCGACGACCATCCCGTGGTTCTGTCCGGTTGCCGGACCTTGTTTGCGTCCGACCAGTCGATCCGCGTCGACGAGGCGAGCGACGCCAAATCCGGCCACCGCGCTTATGTCAGCAAGCGTCCTGACGTGATTGTCATCGACATCAGCCTGCCGGACGTATCGGGCTTCGAACTGATGCGGCGGATCCGCAAGGACGATCCGGACGCCAAGGTCATCATGTTCAGCATGAACGACGATCCGGCTTTCGTGGTACGGGCGGTCGAACTGGGTGCGCAGGGCTACGTCTCAAAGGGCGACGATCCAAGGATCCTGCTGAAGGCGGTGCGCAAGGTAGTCGCGGGCGACAATTTCATCTCGCCGCAGCTCGCAGAGGCCGTGACGTTCTCGGGCGCCGCGGTCAAGGCCAACCCGGCTTCGCAGATGACACCGCGCGAGCTCGAAATTCTCCGCCTGCTCAGCCGCGGCGACAAGATCGTCGAGGTCGCCGAGGCGCTCGGCATCTCCTACAAGACGGTTGCCAACACCACCTCCCTGCTCAAGCAGAAGCTCGGCGCCAAGAACCATTCCGATCTGATCCGGATCGCCGTCGAAATCGGCATGAATTGATCGTCCCGGCAGGGACCGGACGCTGCTTGGGGCTGCAGGCGGTTCGGTAGGCCGCCATGTCGGGAAGAAATGGAAATCCGGAGCATGCGCTACGCCTGCTCGCAGTGATCGCGATCAGATGGCGCACCGGGAAAAATCGGAACATTTGTCCTGACGCGTCGTTTTTGTCCTTGATGGTCCGATGACAGGTGAAGAAAGCTCGCGGGATCAATTCAACGGGTAGGCGTCCCGGACGAGGCAAACGGGTCTGCAAATCAACGACAGGCCTTCCAAGAGAGGGCTGCGGCATCGCCGCAGCCCTTTTTCGTGGACGAAGAAGCGGGGCGGAAGCGGTTTCCCGGGGCGGCAAAACACTTTATGGTGCCCTTAAGCCTCTGGCTCAAGGACTAGGAATATCATGAAATCAAAGGCTTAAGGCGCAGGTTCAAGCTTGGGCCGGCCTTTGGAGGGTGGTTTGACTCGTTATATCTCGACCCGGGGCGAGGCCCCTGAACTCGGCTTCTGCGACGTGATGCTGACCGGGCTTGCCCGTGACGGCGGCCTCTATGTGCCCGTGACCTGGCCGCAACTCTCGGCCGATGAGATCGCCGGCTTCTTCGGCCGTCCCTATTGGGAGGTCGCGGTCGACGTGATTCGTCCGTTCGCCGGCGGTGAGATTTCGGACGCCGAGCTCGGCCGCATGGCCAATGAGGCTTATGCCACCTTCCGCCATCCGGCGGTGGTGCCGCTGCGCCAGATGTCGCCGCATCAGTTCGTGCTGGAGCTGTTCCACGGTCCGACGCTCGCCTTCAAGGACGTCGCGATGCAGCTCATCTCGAGGCTGATGGATCACGTGCTCGCCAAGCGCGGCCAGCGCACCACCATCGTGGTCGCGACCTCGGGCGATACCGGCGGCGCCGCGGTCGAGGCGTTTGCGGGACTGGAGAATGTCGATCTCATCGTGCTGTTCCCGCACGGGCGCATCTCCGAAGTGCAGCAACGGATGATGACGACGACGGGTGCGGCCAATGTCCACGCGCTCGCGATCGAAGGCACGTTCGACGATTGCCAGGCGCTCGTGAAGGGGATGTTCAACAATCACCGCTTCCGCGATGCGACCGCGCTATCCGGCGTCAACTCCATCAACTGGGCGCGCATCGTGGCCCAGGTGGTCTACTACTTCACCTCAGCGGTCGCGGTCGGCGCGCCGGCGCGCGCGGTCGATTTCGTCGTTCCGACCGGCAATTTCGGCGACATCTTTGCCGGCTACGTCGCGAAGCGCATGGGTCTGCCGGTAAGGACCCTGCACATCGCCGCCAACGTCAACGACATCCTGGCGCGCACGCTCAAGACCGGGATTTACGAGGTGCGCGAGGTGCATGCCACGGCCTCGCCGTCGATGGACATCCAGATCTCCTCGAATTTCGAGCGGCTGCTGTTCGAGGCGAGCCGCCGCGATGCCGCCGCGGTGCGCCGTCTAATGGATTCGCTGAAGCAGTCCGGGCGCTTCGTCCTGCCCGACGCCATGCTCGCGGCGATTCGCGAGGAGTTCGACGCGGGCCGCGCCGATGAGACCGAGACGGCGGCTGCGATCCGTGCCGCCTGGCGCGAGGCCGGCGAGCTCGTGGATCCCCACACCGCAGTGGCGCTGGCGGTCGCCGACCGTGACACGACAGACACGACCGTGCCAGGCATCGTGCTCTCCACCGCGCATCCGGCCAAATTCCCTGATGCGGTGGAGGCGGCCTGCGGCATGCGGCCGCAACTGCCGGCCTGGCTGGATGGTCTGATGACCAAATCCGAACACATGAAGGTGGTGAAGAACGATCAGGCCGAGGTGGAGCGGTTCGTGCTGTCGGTCAGCCGCGCCGCAAAACAGGGAGTAGCCGGATGAGCGTCGAGATCTCCAAGCTTGCGTCCGGCCTCACCGTCGTCACCGACAACATGCCCCACGTCGAGACCGCTGCGCTCGGCGTCTGGGCTCGCGTCGGCGGCCGCGACGAGAAGCCGAACGAGCACGGAATCTCGCACCTGCTCGAGCACATGGCGTTCAAGGGCACCACGCGGCGCTCCTCGCGCGAGATCGTCGAGGAGATCGAGGCGGTCGGCGGCGATCTCAATGCCGGCACCTCGACGGAGACGACGTCCTATTATGCGCGGGTGATGAAGGCCGACGTGCCGCTCGCGCTCGACGTGCTCGCCGATATCCTCGCCAATCCCGCCTTCGAGCCGGAGGAGCTCGAGCGCGAAAAGAACGTCATCGTCCAGGAGATCGGCGCGGCGCAGGACACGCCCGACGACGTCGTCTTCGAGCATCTCAACGAGCTCTGCTATCCCGACCAGCCGATGGGCCGCTCGCTGCTCGGCACCGCGAAGACGCTGCGCGGCTTCAACCGCGACATGCTGCGCGGCTATCTCTCGACGCATTACCGCGGGCCGGACATGGTGGTGGCGGCCGCCGGCGCCGTCGATCACAGCCGGGTCGTTGCCGAGGTCGAGGCGCGGTTTGCGAGCTTTGAGGCGACACCGGGCCCGAAGCCGCAGGCGGCGACGTTCGGCCAGGGCGGCGCAAAGGTGGTGCATCGCGAGCTCGAGCAGGCGCACCTGACGCTGGCGCTGGAGGGCGTGCAGCAGACCGAGCCGTCGCTGTTCTCGCTCCAGGTCTTCACCAACATTCTCGGCGGCGGAATGTCGTCGCGGCTGTTCCAGGAGGTGCGCGAGAAGCGCGGCCTCTGCTACTCGATCTACACGTTCCACGCACCCTATACCGACACCGGCTTCTTCGGCCT
The DNA here is from genome assembly GCF_029909975.1 of Bradyrhizobium sp. ISRA430. Lineage (NCBI taxonomy): Bacteria > Pseudomonadati > Pseudomonadota > Alphaproteobacteria > Hyphomicrobiales > Nitrobacteraceae > Bradyrhizobium > Bradyrhizobium sp. ISRA430. The sequence continues at coordinate 4,895,144 of NZ_CP094516.1, read as the reverse complement.
CTACACCGGCACCGACCCCGCCGACGCGCCCGAGATGATGGAAGTCGTCGTCGATATCATGAATGAGTCGGTGGAGACGCTCACCGAGGCCGAGGTCGCGCGCGCCAAGGCGCAGATGAAGGCCGGCCTCCTGATGGCGCTGGAGAGCTGCTCTTCGCGCGCCGAGCAGCTCGCCCGGCACGTGCTCGCCTATGGGCGGCCGCAGACGGTGCAGGAACTGGTGGCCCGGATCGACGCCGTTAGTGTCGAATCGACGCGCGACGCGGCGCGTGCGCTGCTTTCGCGCAGCCGCCCTGCGGTGGTTGCATTGGGCAGCGGAAGGGGTCTGGACACGGCGGTGTCTTTTGCGGAAGGATTGACCCGGGCGCGCGCCAAGGCGCGGCTCCACTAGGAGCTGCGCAAGGCCTGTCGGCGCCCCGGGAAGCATCACCATGGCCCTCTTTCGCCTGCCATCCAGTGGACCCGCCGCCCTCGCGCCGCGCGGCAACGGGCTCTTGCTGCGTGCCCCGCAGATGTCGGACTTTCTGCAATGGGCGCATCTGCGCGAAACCAGCCGCGACTATCTCACGCCCTGGGAGCCGATCTGGCCGTCGGACGATCTCACCCGCTCCGGCTTCCGCCGCCGCCTGCGCCGCTATGCCGAGGATATCGCGGCGGACCGCTCCTACCCCTTCCTGATCTTCCGCGAGCTCGACGGCGCCATGATCGGCGGCATCACGCTCGCCAATGTCCGGCGCGGCATCGTCCAGGCCGGCACCATCGGCTACTGGGTCGGCCAGCCCCATGCCCATCGGGGGTACATGACGGCGGCGCTGCGGGTGCTGCTGCCGACGCTGTTCGGCGAGCTCAACCTGCACCGGGTCGAGGCCGCCTGCATCCCCACCAATGTGCCGTCGATCCGGGTGCTGGAGAAGTGCGGTTTCTCCCGCGAGGGCTTGGCGCGGCGCTATCTCTGCATCAACGGGATCTGGCAGGACCACCTGCTGTTCGGCCTACTGCACGAGGATTTCCGCGGCTGAGCCGGGCGTCCATGCGGCCAAAGTCTGGGCCTTGCCGCCTTCTCTCCTGCTTGTTTCCTGCCTTGGGTTCGCCGATTTTGACGATATAACCCGCAGCGAGCCGGCCACTTGCCGGGGCATTGTCATGGAGTACGGGCGTTCATGGTGAAGGAGCTTCGATCATCGCGGACTGCGCAGCGCCGGGGGCCGGTGATCGCGCTGGCGCTGGCGGTTGCGCTCGCTTCCGTCTCGCCGGCTGCGGCGCAGTCGCTGACCGACCGCTTCAAGAGCCTGTTCGGGGGCAAGTCCGACGAGCCCGCCGAGACCAAGCCGGCGCCCGCACCGGGCCAGCCGCCGGCCGATGACGACGTCGATTGTCCCCAGGTCACCGTCCGTGCCGGAGCGTCCACCTATGCGGCTGGGGCTCCCGGCAAGCAGGCTGTCGGCAACGACGTGCGCTTCCAGGCCACGATCACCAAGATGGCGCGCGAATGCATCCGCAACGGCGGCGAGATCACCGCGCGCATCGGCATCCAGGGCCGGGTCATCGCCGGTCCCGCCGGCGCGCCGAGCACGATCGAGGTGCCCTTGCGCGTCGCCGTGGTGCAGGGCGGGGTCGGCGAGAAGGTGATCGCCTCGAAAGCCTATCGCACCACGGTCGAGCTGCCGGAGGGGGGCAGCGTGCCCTTCACCTTCGTCGCCGAGGACATGGTCTATCCGGTGCCCTCGGCGGCGGTCGCCGATTCCTACATCTTCTATGTCGGCTTCGACCCGCAGGCGCTGTCACCCGAGCCGAAGGCGCGGCGGAAGAAGAAGTAAGAAGAAATAAGCCGCCGCAATTTCCACTGTCATGTCCCGGCTTGACCGGGGCATCCAATACGCCGCGGCGTCTGCGTATCGCTCAGACGTCTCTGGAATACAGGATCGCCCGCCTTCGCGGGTGATGACGCCCGATTTGCGGATGCATCGCCATCAAACAAAAAAGCCGGCGCTTTCGCGCCGGCTTTTTTGATTCGTGAAGACGAAAGCCCTTAGTTCAGCTTCTGCCGGACCTCGGTGATGCTCTTGGTGAGCAGGTCGTCGGCGACCTGGCCCTTGACCGACTGCGACAGGATGGTCGAAGCGGCCTGGACGGCGGCTTCCGCCGCGGCGGCGCGGACGTCGGCCAGCGCCTGAGCCTCGGCGAGCGCGATCTTGCTCTCCGCGGTCTTGGTGCGGCGGGCGACGAAGTCTTCCATCTTCGCCTTGGCGTCGGCCGCGATGCGCTCGGCTTCGGCCTTGGCGTTGGCGACGATGTCGGCAGCCTCGCGCTCGGCCGTGGCGCTGCGCGCCTTGTAGTCCGCGAGCACCTTGGCTGCCTCCAGCTTGAGGCGCTGGGCGTCGTCGAGCTCGGCCTTGATGCGGGCGGCGCGATGATCGAGCGTCGTCAGCAGGGTCTTGTGGATCCCGAGATAGGCGAAAATCACCATCAGGATCACGAACGCGACGGCGACCCAAAACTCAGGTTCGAGGAACATATCGGCTAACCTTTCAGGGACGCATCGACCGCGGCATTGACCGACGCCGAGTCGGGAACGATGCCCGTGAGCCGCTGCACGATCGTGCCGGCCGCATCGGCTGCGATGCCGCGGACATTGCTCATGGCGGTCGCGCGGGTCGAGGCGATGGTCTTCTCCGCCTCTGCAAGCTTCGCGGCCAATTGCTGTTCCAGCGACTTGCGCTCGGCTTCCGCCTGTGCGTTCAGCTTCTCGCGGGTCTCGTTGCCGATCGCTTGTGCCTTGGACCGTGCCGAAGCGAGCTCGGCCTCATAGGCCTTCAGCGCTGCGTCGGACTGATCCCTCAGCTTTTGAGCTTCGGCGAGATCGCCCTCGATCTTGTTCTGACGCGCCTCGATCACGCCGCCGACACGCGGCAAGGCGAGCTTGGACACGATTACGTAAAGCAGGACGAAGAAGATCGCCAGCGACACCAGTTGCGAAGCAAAGGTGCTGCTTTCGAACGGCGGGAAGCCGCCGCCGTGGTGACCGCCATCGGCCTCGGTGTGGGCATTGGCCTCCGGGCCTTTTGCCCCGCCATGACTCTCAGCCATGGGTTTCTCCTGTTGCTTTCAAGCGCGCCGCCCGAGGTTTCGAGCGGCGCGAGAACGTCCTCAGAGCGGAACGAACAGCAGAAGCAGCGCGATCAGCAGCGAGAAGATGCCGAGCGCTTCGGTCACGGCGAAGCCGAAGATCAGGTTGCCGAACTGGCCCTGGGCGGCCGACGGGTTGCGCACCGCTGCGGCGAGGTAGTTGCCGAAGATCACGCCCACGCCGACGCCCGCACCGCCCATGCCGATGCACGCGATGCCCGCGCCGATAAGTTTTGCTGCTGCCGGATCCATTTTAGACTCCTTGGAAGAAAGATTGGGTTGTGGGTGGAAATTCCCCGGACCGCTCAGTGTCCCGGATGAATGGCGTCGTTCAGGTAGATGCAGGTCAGGATCGCGAACACATAGGCCTGGAGGAACGCGACCAGGAGCTCCAGCGCGGTGAGCGCGACGGTGAGCGCCAGCGGCAGCACGCCGCCGATCCAGCCGATGGCGCCGAGCGAGACGCCGAGCATGGCGACGAAGCCCGCGAACACCTTCAGCGCGATGTGACCGGCCAGCATGTTGGCGAAGAGACGGACGCTGTGGGAGACCGGCCGCAGGAAGAACGACAGGATCTCGATGAACATCACCAGCGGCAGGATGTAGCCGGGGACGCCGTGGGGAACGAAAATCTTAAAGAATTTCAGGCCGTTCTTGTAGACACCGTAGATCAGGACAGTGAAGAACACCAACAGCGCCAGCGCCGCCGTGACCACCAGGTGGCTCGAGACCGTGAAGGTGTAGGGAATGATGCCCACCAGGTTCGAGACGCAGATGAACATGAAGATCGAGAAGATCAGCGGGAAGAACTTCATGCCTTCCGCGCCGGCGGTCGAGCGGATGGTCGACGCCACGAATTCGTAGGAGATCTCGGCGACGGACTGGAGGCGTCCGGGAACGAGCTGCGTGCCGCTGGCGAGCATCAGGATCGAGATCACCGCGACCGCTACCAGCATGTAGAGCGACGAATTGGTGAAGGCGATCGTGTGGTTGCCGATATGGCCGATCGTGAAGAGAGGCTCGATGTTGAACTGGTGGATCGGGTCGATTTTCATCCGCGCGGCATCTCTCGGTCTGCCGGGCAAGCCGGCTGGTCTCGGTCTGCCGGCCGGGCCGGCCCGTACCGGCGAGGCCGGCACGATCAATTCCTCTGGCCGGATCGGCTACGAACCGCCGCGTCTGTTTTGACCCGCCCCCGCCGACCTCACCACGTTCACCACGCCAGCCACGAAGCCCAGCAGCGTGAACACGATAAACCCGAAAGGCGACGTCGACAGCAAGCGGTCGAACCCCCAGCCAATCCCCGCTCCGACAACGACGCCGGCGATCAACTCGGAGGATAGCCGGAAACCAAGCGCCATCGCCGAGGCTCTGGCCGCTCCGTCTCCACCGTCACCTGCGGGTTGCTCGGTCTTGATCCTGCGGTCGCGAATTTCGGACAACCGCTGACTAAGACTTCCGAGCCGTTCGGAAAGCGCAGCTTCCTCGGGCGACTTATCGCCATTTCCATTGTCGCCGTGTCCCGTGCCCTGTGTCATGCAACGAAGACCCGAAACGCCGCGGCTGAATGGAAATTACGCCCAACACCCTCAAAAGCCGCGCGGACCATACTGATGGCACATAATCAAGTCAAGCCAAGTCACGATTGCGTCGTGTTCTGTTATATCATTGATTTATTTGGTGATATCGCCGCGCGCGCCAGCGCTGCACACAGCGTGACGCCGCACCGCAGCAGGTCTCTTTGCGATCCGCCGATACGGCCGCCATTTCCGGGATCAAACCGGCTGCTGCGCCGGTTGATTCCAAAGGCGCGTTTTCCGCGGCGAAGCCGTGCGCCTTCGTCCGCGCGGGTGTAGAATTGCAAGTGTCCACAAGCGCGTCGTGGCGGAGCAGTACGATGAAACCAGCAGCGACGTCATTGTTGAGAACATGGGTCTCGAGAGCACGCTCCTTGGCGGCGGCGATCGCCGCGGTGGTTGCGATCGGCGGCCAGGCGGCCGCGCAGTCCGCGCCCGACGCTGAAAACGGCCGTTACGCGATGACGCCGATCCCAGAGGGCGTGCTGCGGCTCGACACCCGCACCGGCACGGTTTCGACATGCACCAAGAATGGCGCCGGCTGGGCCTGCTACGCGGTACCCGACGAACGTTCCGCGCTTGATGCCGAGATCGGCCGCCTCCAGGTTGAGGTCGAGAAGTTGAAGGCGGAGCTCGCGACTGGGCCGACCGTGTCGGGCAAGGTCGACGAGGCGCTGCCGAAATCCGATCAGTTGAAGAAGGCTTCCCCGAAGGTCGCCGAAGGCGACCGCCGGATCGAGATCCCGCTGCCGAGCGACCAGGACATGGATCGCGTGATGTCGTTCCTGGAACGGGCCTGGCGGCGGCTGATCGAGATGGCCAACCGCGTGCAGAAGGACGTGTCGGGAAAGATTTGACAGGCTTTGTCGATGTCGTCCTGGCGAAAGCCAGGACCTCCACGGCCTCTGTGTTTTTCTCGGTGCGCGTCGCCACCTTTCGCCATCACGGGCATTTTGGGTAATGGGTCCTGGCTTTCGCCAGGACGACGTAACGAGAGTCGTTCATGACATCAGCAAGATCGCTGACGCGCTCCGCGCCATCCACGGTAGAGGCCTCCACCATCACCTCGTCGCTGCTGACGGTGCAGACGCAGAGCCGCGGCTTCACCGATCTCACCGGCGAGGCGGCGAAGTTCGTCACGGAGGCCCGCGCCGGGACCGGCGCACTGACATTGTTCATCCGTCACACCTCGGCCTCGCTGACGATCCAGGAAAACGCCGATCCTTCCGTGCTCGTCGATCTCACCACCGCGCTGGCGCGGCTCGCGCCGGAGAACGCGCCCTGGACCCATGACACCGAGGGGCCGGACGACATGCCGGCGCACATCAAGACGATGCTGACGCAGACCTCGCTCAACGTGCCGGTCCTGAACGGCAAGCTCGCACTCGGGACGTGGCAGGCCATTTATCTCATCGAGCATCGCAAGCAGCCGCACCGGCGCGAGGTGGTGCTGCAATTCATCGGCGCGACTTCATAAACAAAACGGCCGCGGGAATCCCGCGGCCGCTCGTTTCAGACAGCCGGAGCGTAGGTCCGGCTGATCGGCGACTAGATTTGCTTGATGTCGACGTCCTTGGTCTCCGGCAGGAACAGGAAGCCGACGACAAGGCTCATTGCGGCGATCGCAACGGGGTACCACAGCCCGGAATAGATGTTTCCGGTCGCGGCCACGATCGCAAACACGGTCGCCGGCAGGAAGCCTCCGAACCAGCCATTGCCGATGTGGTAGGGCAGCGACATGCCGCTATAGCGGATGCGGCTCGGGAACAGTTCCACCAGCCATGCGGCGATCGGCGCGTAGACCAGCGTCACGTAGATCACCAGGATCCAGAGCAGGACCGTCGTCATGACATAGTTGATCTCGTTCGGATCGGCTGAAGCCGGATAGCCGTGTGCCTTGATCGCTGCGGGCAGGGCCTTGGCGAAATCCGCCGAGGTCGCAGTGAGGGTCTGCTCGCCGATCTTGACCGTGGCCGCCGTGCCCTTCGGCGGGTCCTGGGTCTGGTAGTTCACTGACAAGTTCACCAGCGCGGCTTTGGCAATGTCGCAGCCGGTGGTGAACTTTTCGGTGCCGGTGGCCTTGAACTGGAACGAACACTCGGCGGGATCGGCGATCACCGTCACCGGGGATGCAGACAGCGCCGCCTCCAGCTTCGGATTGGCGAAGTGGGTGATGCCCTTGAAGATCGGGAAGTAGGTCACCATCGCTAGCAGGAAGCCCGCTAGGATGATCGGCTTGCGGCCGATCTTGTCGGACAGCATGCCGAAGATGATGAAGAAGGGCGTACCCAGAGCGAGCGCAACCACGATCATGATCTGCGCCGGCACGGCCGGTACCTTCAGGGTCTGGGTGAGGAAGAACAGCGCGTAGAACTGTCCGCCATACCACACCACCGCTTCACCCGCGGTCGCGCCAAGCAGCGCCAGGATCGCGATCTTGGCGTTGTTCCACTCTCCGAAGGCTTCCGTCAGTGGACGCTTCGAGGTCTTGCCCTCCTCCTTCATGCGCTGGAACACCGGCGATTCGTTCAGGCTCAAGCGGATCCAGATCGAGATCGCCAGCAGAAGGCCGGAGAGCAGGAAGGGAATGCGCCAGCCCCAATCGCCGAAAGCTTCCTCACCCATGGCGGTGCGGATGCCAAGGATCAACAGCAGTGCCAGGAACAGACCGAGTGTCGCGGTGGTCTGAATCCACGAGGTGTAATAGCCACGCCGGTTCTGCGGCGCATGTTCGGCTACGTAAGTCGCTGCACCGCCATATTCGCCGCCGAGTGCGAGGCCCTGGATCAAGCGCAGGGCAATCAGCACGATCGGCGCGGCGATGCCCCAGGTTGCATACCCCGGCAACAGACCGATAAAGAAGGTGCCGACACCCATGAGCGTCATGGTGACGAGGAAGGTGTATTTGCGGCCGATCATGTCGCCGAGGCGACCGAAGATCAGCGCGCCGAAGGGGCGGACCGCAAAGCCGGCCGCAAAGGCGAGCAGCGCGAAGATGAAGCCGACATTGGGCGGGACGTTCGAGAAGAAGTATTTCGCGAGGAAGGCACCAAGCGTGCCGTAGATGTAGAAGTCGTACCACTCGAAGACAGTGCCAAGTGAGGAAGCGAAAATGACTTTTCGCTCCTCCGCTGTCATGCCTCGCGTGCGGACGTCGGCGCCCGCGGTCGCAGCCATCGTCATCAGTTTCGCTCCCCAATAGGTTGGTGCGCCCTGGTTTCCGGACTCGGCCGGATACCGCGGGCCTTGCTCTTAAGTAACATCGGCGTGAAACCCGCCCCAATACGACTTTCGGCCTTGCGCACTGACATCCACCTGACGCCGCCGCCGCCGGGTACCGTGCCTTGCGAATTAACCCCTTTGCAGCAAAGGGATAATGTGCACTTGCATGCCACGGCCGGCCGGGAAAGAATTGACCAAGGCGCCGGTCCGGCTTACTGGCCCGTCGAACCACAGCAAGAGATCGATGAACGCTCCCTCCACCCATCTCGTCATTGCCGATGATCATCCCCTGTTCCGCGATGCCCTACGGCAGGCCGTGGCGGGCGTCCTGACCTCGGCCAGGATCGATGAGGCAGGATCATTCGAGGATCTGACCAAGCTCTTGGAGCAGACGCAGGACGTCGACCTGATCCTGCTCGACCTCTCGATGCCCGGGATCTCGGGCTTTTCCGGCCTGATTTATCTGCGCGCGCAATACCCGGCGATCCCGGTGGTGATCGTTTCGGCTTCCGATGACAGTGCCACGATCCGCCGCTCGCTCGATTTCGGCGCCTCCGGCTTCATCCCGAAGCGTTTCGGTGTCGAGACGCTGCGCGATGCCATCCTCAAGATCATGGACGGCGATGTCTGGGTCCCAGCCGACACCGATCTGTCGGCCGTGGCCGATCCCGATATGACCCGCCTGCGCGACCGCCTGGTGACGCTGACCCCGCAGCAGGTGCGGGTCCTGATGATGCTGTCGGAAGGATTGCTCAACAAGCAGATCGCCTACGAGCTCGGCGTCTCCGAGGCGACCATCAAGGCGCATGTCTCAGCGATCCTGCAAAAGCTCGGCGTCGAGAGCCGCACGCAGGCCGTAATCGCCGCCGCCAAGATCGCCGGCGGCCAGTGGAAGCAGGGCACCCCGACGGGGTAGAGCCTTTGCTCCGTCATTCTGGGTTCGCTTCGCGCCCCGGAATGACCTTACTCCGCCGCCACCATCTGCTGCGTGCGCCACTGCCCGAGCAGGGCGCGGAGCGAGGCCGGCTTCAGCGGCTTATTCAGCACTGCGATATGCTCCTCGCGCGCGGCCACCTGCACGGCGGGGCTGCGGTCGGCGGTGATCAGGATCGCGGGAATGGCGTTGCCGAAGCGGCGGCGGATCTCGCGGATGGCGGCGATGCCGTTGCCGCGGTCGAGATGATAGTCGACCAGGAGGCCGGTGATGCGGCGGCCGGCGGTTTCGATCGCCGCGATCGCGGCTTCCGGATCGGCGACTGCGATGACCTCGGCGTCCCAGGCCTTCAGCAGCGTGCGCATGCCGTCTAGGATCGCCGCGTCGTTCTCGATACAGACGATCAGCGCGCCCGAGATCGGCCTGCGCGCCAGCGGCGTCGCGCTGGTCACGGCCGCGGTGTGGGTCACGGCCTTCGCCGTCGGCACGGTCACCGAGAACGCCGAGCCGCCGCTGGCATTGGCATCGATGGCGATGCCGTGCTTGAGCACGCGGGCCAGCCGCTCGACGATCGACAGCCCCAGCCCCAGGCCGCGCGCAATTCGCGCGCCCTGTTCGAGGCGATGGAATTCCTTGAAGATCTCGCCGCGCTTGACGGCGGGGATGCCGACGCCGGTGTCGTAGACGTAGATCTTGAGCTGTTCGCCGCGGCGGCGGCAGCCGACCAGCACGCGCCCGCGCGGCGTGTATTTGATCGCGTTGGAGATCAGGTTCTGCAGCAGGCGCCGCAGCAGGAGCCGGTCCGACTGCACCGGCAGCGAGCATGGCACGAAGGCAAGCTCCAGTCCCTTGGCGCGTGCGATCGGCGCGAACTCGATCTCCAGCGAGCGCATCAGGTCAGCCATCTTGAAACTCGAGATCGAGGTTGTCATAGCGCCGGCATCGAGCCGCGAGATGTCCAGGAGCGCGCCGAGGATCTCCTCGATCGCCTGCAGCGATTCGTCGATGTTCTCGACCAGCCGGGTCTCTTCGCCGTTGTGCTGGCGCTCGACCAGGCTCGTGACATAGAGCCGTGCTGCGTTCAGCGGCTGCAGAATGTCGTGGCTCGCGGCGGCCAGGAACCGCGTCTTGGAGATGTTGGCGTCTTCCGCGGTGCTCTTGGCCAGCGCCAGCTCCGAGTTCAGCCGGGTCAGCTCCTCGGTGCGGTCGCGCACGCGCTTCTCCAGCGTCGCATTGGCGCGCTCCAGCGCCTCGGCCGCCTCGAAGGTGGGCGTGACATCGGTGAAGGTGATGACGAAACCGCCGCCGGGCATGCGGTTGGTCAGGACCTCGATCACCATGTGCCGGTCGGGCAGGCGCTCCAGGTACGGCTCGCTGTCGGTGGTGTAGGCCGCAAGCCGTAGCTCCAGCAGGGCGTCGCGCTCCGCCGGATCGGTGGGATTGCTCGCGCCCATGAATTCCAGGATCTCGCGCAAGGGCGTGCCGAACTGGATGAAATGCGGCGGCACGTTGAGCAGATCGCCGAACTGGCGGTTGGAGCAGATCAGTTGCAGGTCAGCGTCGAACACCGCGATGCCCTGGCGCACGTGGTTGAGCGCGGTCTGCAGGATCTCGCGGTTGAAGTGCAGCGCCGCATGGGAATCGTCGAGCAGTTTTAGCGCGGCTTTGGCCGAGACCGTCCGCTTGCGCAGCAAGAGCGACATCACGAGCCGGGACGACGCTGCCCCGATCGAGGAGGCAATCAGGTGCTCGGCGTGCTGCAACAGCTCGAAATCGGCGGGCGCCGTAGGCTCCAGCCGCATGTTGCGCCGCGCCGCGAAGGCCTCGAAGGATTGCCGCGCGCGGTCGGGCCCGAGATATTGCGCCACCGTGGCTTGGATGTCCTGCACCGTGATGGTGGTGCGCCAGCGGCGGAAGTTCGGGGCGATCGGGGCGAGCGTGTTGGGCACGAACAGATCGGCCTGAACGAGCTCGATCGAGGTCGGCCGCCGCGCCAGCGACAGTACCACATAGGTGAGGATGTTGAGCGACAGCGACCAGGCGACGCCGTGCAGCAGTGGCGGCAGATCGGCGCCGAACAGCGCCTGCGGCCGCAACGCCTCGATTCCGAATGGGCCGTGCAGCAGCAGCAGGATGCCCGCGGTCGAGGAGTCCATGAAGCTCGGCAGGAACAGCGTGTAGACCCACACCGCGAAGCCGACCAGCATGCCGCCGATCGCGCCGCGCGCGGTCGCTCGCCGCCACAGCAGTCCGCCGAAGAAGCTGGGCGCGAGCTGGGTGATCGCGGCAAAGGAGAGCAGGCCGATCGCCGCGAGCTGGGTATTGCCGAGCGCGCGATAATAGAAATAGGCCATCACCATGATGGCGAAGATCGCAAGCCGCCGCGAGCGCAGCAGGAAGTCGCTGAAATCGGCGCCGCCGGTGCGACCCTCGGGCCGTCGCTGCAGCACCAGCGGCACCACGAGGTCGTTCGAGACCATGATCGAGAGCGCGACACATTCGACGATGACCATCGCGGTCGCCGCCGACAGGCCGCCGACGAAGATGGCGACGCTGAGCAGCTCAGCGCCGCCCTCCATCGGCAGCGCCAGCACATACATGTCGGAATCGACGGCGCCGAACGGGAAGCTGACGAGGCCGGCGAGCGCGATCGGGATCACGAACAGGTTGATGGCGACGAGGTAGAGTGGAAACAACCAGCGCGCGCGGCCGACCTCGGCATCGGAGGAATTCTCCACCACGCTGACGTGGAACTGGCGCGGCAGCAGCATGATCGCGCAGAACGACAGCAGCGTCATGGTGAGGAAATTGCCGATCGAGGGCGAATAGTTGATCGCGCGCACCGCCTCCGGTGTCTTCATGGCACGCTCGATCAGCTCGTGCGGCGAGAACATCCAGAAGGTGACGAAGATGCCGGCGGCGAGGAAGGCGACCAGCTTGATGATGGATTCGGTCGCGACCGCGAGCATCAGGCCGTGCTGGTGCTCGGTGGCGTCGGTCTGCCGCGTGCCGAACAGCACGGCGAAAGCCGCCATCGCCAAGGTCACCATCAGCGCCATGTCGCCGAGGATCGGGATGTGGGAGAAAGCCTGGTCCTCGCTGAGGATCGTCTGCAGCGAAGAGGCCACCGCCTTGAGCTGGAGCGCGATGTAGGGCACCGAGCCGATGATCGCGATCAGCGCCACGGTCGCGGCCACCGCCTGGCTCTTGCCGTAGCGCGCGCCGATGAAGTCGGCGGTCGAGGTGATGTTGTGGGCTTTGGCGAGCTGGATCACACGGCGCAGGATGCCGGTGCCGAGCCCGATCATCAGCACCGGGCCGACATAGATCGCGAGGAAGTCGGTCGAGGTGCGGGTGGCGAACCCGACCGAGCCGAAGAAGGTCCAGGAGGTGCAGTAGATCGCCAGCGACAGCGGATAGATCAGCCCGGAGGCACGGCCGGGCTTGGCCGGCGAGCGGCGGTCGCCATGGCTCGCCACCAGGAACAGGAAGCCGATATAGCCGAAGGCGGCAGCGATCACGCCCCAGTCGTGCAGCATGGCGAGCGCGCTCTCCCTGGGCGCGAAACTTCGCGCCTGATCTCATTTTCCAAGCAAATTTAGCGCGTTAAGCGCCAGCAAGCGACAGCGAAATGCCCGAGGAGCTTAGGAACTATCATCGTCGTTAAGCCACGCCGCGCTGCCATGCGCGCGGCGTCCGCGCGAATACGGAGAGAGTCCCCGTGCGGCACCCCCTCCCTGACCCTCCCCCGCAAGGGGGGAGGGAACGGCGGGAATGGAGCGAGCGGCAGCAAAGCTTGCGAGGCAGTTAGCTCGGCTAGGCGACCAAACGGGTTTGATTGTAGGACTTGCGCATGTGCTCTCGGTCCATGCTGCAAGCACCGCTGCGCTCCCTCCCCCCTTGCCGGGGAGGGCTGGGGAGGGGGGTGGCCCCGGGGGCGGTACGAGTTGGATTTGGGAGCGGCGAAAGAAACCCTACTCCGCCGCCAGCGACTTCTGCTTGAGCGGCAGGCCGAGGCGGTCCCACACTTGCAGCAGGGCTTCGGCGAGCTGATCGATCAGGCCGTCGTCGTGATAGGGCGAGGGCGTGATGCGCAGCCGTTCGGTGCCCTTGGCGACCGTCGGATAATTGATCGGCTGGATGTAGATGCCATGCTGCTCGAGCAAGAGGTCGGAGGCCTGCTTGCATTTCTCGGGGTCGCCGACGAACAGCGGCACGATATGGGTGTCGCTCGACATCACCGGCAGGCCGGCGGCATTGAGGATCGCCTTGACGCGGGCGGCGCGGTCCTGGTGGCGCTCGCGCTCCCAGCTCGAGGTCTTCAGATGCTTGATTGCAGCGGTCGCGGCCGAGCAGATCGCCGGCGGCAGCGCGGTGGTGAAGATGAAGCCCGGCGCGTAGGAGCGCACCGCGTCGATGATCTGGCCGTTGGCGGCGATGTAGCCGCCGAGGCAGCCGAATGCCTTGGCCAGTGTGCCTTCGAGGATGTCGATGCGGTGCATGACGCCGTCACGCTCGGCGATGCCGCCACCGCGCGGGCCGTACATGCCGACGGCGTGGACTTCGTCGACATAGGTCATCGCGCCGTACTTCTCGGCGAGATCGCAGATCTTGGCGAGCGGAGCGACATCGCCGTCCATCGAATAGAGGCTCTCGCAGGCGATCAGCTTCGGCCGGTTCGGACCCGCCGCCTTCAGAAGCTCCTCGAGATCGGCGAGGTCGTTGTGGCGAAATACGATCCGCTCGCACCCGGACTGGCGGATGCCCTCGATCATCGAATTGTGGTTGAGCTCGTCCGACAGGATCAGGCAGTTCGGAATGAGTTTTGCGATGGTTGCGATGCCGGTCTGGTTCGAGACATAGCCCGAGGTGAACAGCAGCGCGGCTTCCTTGCCATGGAGATCGGCGAGCTCGGCCTCGAGCTGCACCAACGGATGATGGGTGCCGGCGATGTTGCGGGTGCCGCCGGCGCCGGTGCCGACCCGGGTCGCGGTCTCGACCATGGCGCCGACCACCTTCGGGTGCTGGCCCATGCCGAGATAGTCGTTGGAGCACCAGATCACGACCTCGCGCTTGCCCTTCGGCGAGTGCCACACCGCATGTGGGAACCGGCCGGCCATGCGCTCGAGGTCGGCGAACACGCGATAGCGCCGCTCGGCATGGAGACGATCGAGGGCGGAATCGAAGAACTGGCTGTAATCCATCGGCAAACCTGCAACGGAACCTGACCAAAGGGGCCGCATCTTCTTAGAGCTTTTCCAGCTCTAATGTCCATGCGCTATCCCACATTTGGGCCTGCGGGGCATTTGGGCAAAATGCCCTATCGGCGAAGGAACGGGCTTGATCCCGATCAAGCCCGTTCGCGGCAATTGGTTGCTGCCGGTCTAGCCGGCCTTGGCCCGCTTGCGCGGCTCGGCGCGCGCTTCCTTGGTTGCCGGCTTCAACCAATCCGAATTGCGCAGCGCGTGCACCACGCAATCATGGATGTGGGTGTGCAGTACCTTGGCTGCGCCTTTGGCGTCGCGCTGCAGGGCGAGCTCCTTTAGCTCGCGATGCTCGGCGGCCGCCATCTCGCCGCGGAACACGACGGCGATCATCTGGTAGCGCAGATAGCGGTCATAGACCGCGGCATGGGCGTCGAGCAGCACCTTCGATCCGCAGGCCGCAACGAGGGCGCGGTGAAACTGGAAATCACACTGCTTCCAGCTCTCGGCATCGGATTTTTCGCCTGACAGCAGCATCCGCTCCATCGCCGCAAGCTTGTGATGGGCGGAGACGATGCGGGCCTCCCAGTCGAGATCGCCGGCCGCGAAGGACTTTTCGATCATGTGGCCTTCGAGCAGCTCGCGCAGCTCCGCGATCTCCTGGAATTCGGTCGCCGAGATCGGGGCCACCTCGAAGCCGCGCTGGCCTTCGGCCACGACGAGCCCTTCCGAGCACAGCCGGTTCAGCGTCTCACGCAGGGTGGAGATGCTGGTGCCATAGGCGCCGCTCATCCGCTCCAGCTTCAGCTTCTGACCCGGCGTCAGCTTGCCAAAGATCAGGTCGGTGCGGATCCGGCGGTAGGCGCTGTCGCCCACCGTCTCGGCGCTCGTATCGGGAGATAGGTCCTGCATGCCTCATCCTAGCGCGTCGAACGTGCTCTTCGTCAAATTTCGTATCTTTATCAAGCGTTTCCTATATCATATGATAATATGAAAAATATCAGTTGATTTATATTTTGTCATACAAGTATGGTCCCGCCCCTAAAGAAAAGGTCAGCAGGGGAGGCGGCGATGCGCGTTCGGTTCGAAGGTTTGGCTTGGGTGGTGGCGATCGGCGCGATCGCATTTGGCACGATGGGAGCGGCCTCGGCTCAGAACATCCAGGAGCGCACCATCCGCTGGGGGCACCTGAACAACACCGATCATCCCGTCAGCAAGGGCGTGCAGAAATTCGCCGAGATCGTCGCCGCCAAGAGCGGCGGCAAGATCAAGGTGCGCGAATATCCGGCCAATCAGCTCGGCAGCGAGATGCAGCAGCAGTCCGCGCTGCGCGCCGGTACCCAGGAGATGCAGTCGCCGGCGACGACCTCGCTGGTCGGCATCGTCAAGGATTTTGGCCTGATCGATTTTCCTTTCATCGTCTCGACGCCGCAGCAGGCTGACGCCCTGCTGGATGGTCCGCTCGGCGCGGCACTCCTGGCAAAGCTGCCGGAGAAGGGGCTCGTCGGCCTCGCCTATTGGGATCTCGGTTTCCGCAACGTCACCAACAGCCGGCGGCCGATCACCAAGGGCGAGGATCTCGACGGCATCAAGATCCGCGTGATCCCGAACCCCGTCTATCTCGAGACCTTCAAGGCCTTCAACGCCAACCCGGTGCCGATGAGCTTCTCCGAGCTCTACAGCGCGCTCGAGACGCGTACCGTCGATGGCCAGGAGAATCCGTTCTCGGTCATCCTCTCCAACAAGTTCTTCGAGGTGCAGAAATATCTCAGCGTCACCAATCACACCTATTCGACCAACATCATCCTGATCAGCAAGAAGTTCTGGGACCAGCTCTCCAGCGACGAGCAGAAGATCCTGCAGGACGCCGCGATCGAGGCCCGCGACTATCAGCGCAAGGTTAGCCGCGAGCAGGCCAAGGCGGCGATCGATGAGCTCAAGGCCAAGGGCATGGAGATCAACGAGATCGCGCCCGCCGAGCTGGCCCGCATGCGCGACAAGACCAAGCCGATCGCGGAAAAATTCTCCGCCGACTATGATCCGGCGATCGTCAAGCTGTTCAACAGCGAGCTCGACCGCGTGCACGCGCTGAAGCCGTAAGCCGTCTCGCCGCAGGCCAGCGATCATGAAAACGATAGTCGATGTCTATTTCCGGCTGCTGCGCGCGGTGATCGCGGTGCTGCTCGCAGTCATGGTCGTGCTGGTGTTCGGCAACGTGCTGCTGCGCTACGGCTTCAACTCCGGCATCACCATCTCGGAAGAGTTGTCGCGTTGGCTGTTCGTCTGGATGGTGTTCCTGGGCGCGATCATCGGCCTGAGGCAGCGCGCCCATCTCGGTGTCGACAGCCTCGTCAAGGCGTTGCCGCCGTTCGGACGCCGGATCTGCTACGGCCTCAGCCACGCGCTGATGCTCTATGCCTCCGTGCTGCTGACGGAAGGGTCATGGAAACAGACGGTGCTGAACTGGGACACGGTGGCGCCGGCTTCGGGGCTGTCTGTCGGGCTGTTCTATGCCGCTGGCATCGTGTTCGGCGCCTCCTCCTGCGTGATCATCGTCCACGAGCTTTACCGGCTCGTCACAGGACAGATCGCGGACGCCGATCTCGTCGCGGTCAGCGAATCCGAGGAACTGACACATTCCGCTGACGCCGCGGGCGGAAAGCTTCAGGCATGACCGTTGCCGTGTTCACCTTCTCGCTGCTCGCCGCCATGGCGATCGGCATGCCGATCGCGTTCGCGCTGATCATCTGCGGCGTCGCGTTGATGACCTATCTCGGCACCTTCGATTCCCAGATCGTCGCGCAGAACGTCGTCAACGGCGTCGATTCCTTTCCGCTGATGGCGGTGCCGTTCTTCATCCTCGCCGGTGAGGTCATGAACACCGGAGGGCTGGCACGGCGCATCCTGAACTTCGCGATCGCGCTGGTCGGCCATTTCCCCGGCGGCCTCGGCTATGTCGCGATCCTCACCTCCTGCATCCTGGCCTCGCTCTCGGGCTCGGCGGTCGCGGACGCCGCGGCGCTCGGTGCACTGCTGGTACCGATGATGGCCGCCGCCGGCCACAATCGCGCCAGTGCGGCCGGGCTCGTCGCGGCGGGTGGGATCATCGCGCCGGTGATCCCGCCGTCGATCGGCTTCGTCATCTTCGGCGTCGCCGCCAACGTCTCGATCTCGAAGCTTTTCCTCGCCGGCATCGTGCCGGGCGGCATGCTCGGCGTCGGGCTCTGCCTCGCCTGGTGGTGGGTGGTGCGCAAGGAAGCCCCTGCGCGCCTGCCGCGCAAGAGTTTTGCTGAGATCTGGCGCGCGCTGATCGACGGATTCTGGGCCTTGATGCTGCCGATGATCATCATCTTCGGCCTGCGTTTCGGCATCTTTACGCCGACGGAGGCCGCCGTCGTGGTCGCGGTCTATTCGCTCGTGGTAGCTATGGGGGTCTATCGCGAGCTCAAGCCGTCGCAACTCCCGGCGCTGCTGGTCAGCACGGCGCAGACCACCGCTGTCGTGATGTTCCTGGTCGCCGCCGCGCTGGTCTCGTCCTGGCTGATCACGGTCGCCGAGATCTCCGATCAGATCGTCGCGCTCGTAAAGCCGTTCGCCGGCAACCAGACCCTCCTCACCATCGTGCTGATGATCATCGTCGTGATCGTCGGGACCGCGCTCGACATGACGCCGACGATTCTGATCCTGACGCCGATCCTGATGCCGATCGTCAAGCAGGCCGGCATCGACCCGGTGTATTTCGGCGTGCTCTTCATCATCAACAACGCCATCGGGCTGATCACGCCGCCGGTCGGCGTCGTGCTCAACGTGGTCTGCGGTGTCTCCCGCATCTCGATGGACGACCTGATCCGCGGCGTCTGGCCCTTCATGATCGCGCAGCTCGCCGTGCTAGGCTTGTTGACGCTGTTTCCCGTTCTCGTCACCGGCCCGGCAAAGTGGTTCGGCGGATAGTTTTCGAAAGGACCTGACCATGAAGCGCGTGATGATCCTCAACGGTCCCAATTTGAATCTGCTGGGTATCCGTGAGCCGCATATTTACGGCACGACGACGCTCGATCAGATCAAGGCGAGCTGCGAGCAGAATGCCGCAAAGCTCGGGCTCAGCCTCGCCTTCCACCAGTCCAACCATGAAGGCGTCATCGTCGACCTGATCCAGTCGGCGCGGCAGGATGCGGACGCCATCATCATCAATCCGGCCGGCTTCTCCTTCACCTCGGTCGCGATCATGGATGCGATCAAGGTGTTCGAGGGCCCGGTGCTAGAGGTGCACATCTCCAACATCCACGCCCGCGACGAATATCACCGACACTCGAAGATCTCGTTCGTGGCGACCGGCGTGATCTGCGGTCTGGGCCCCTACGGCTATATCGCGGCCATGCACACGATCGCGCAGATGAAGTGAGCCGCCCGGAAGGACTTTAGGTCAGGCCTGCCTTCCGCATGCCGTCGACGAAGCGCTCCATCAGCTCTCCGGTCTGGTATGAAACGGCTGTCCTGATCCAGTCCCCCGTGAGCTGAGGCTGTACCCGCAAATGGACGCGATTGCAGGACTATAGCGACGAGATCGCAACTTCGCGCATCTATGCCGGATTCCACTATCGCTTTTCGACCGAAGCCGGGAAGGACATGGGCAGGAAGATCGGCGAGCTGACGGTCAGCACCCAGCTTCGCGGCGCGATCGCCGCTGCAAAGTGAGGCAATGAAGACCTGCGCTTCAGGTTGTTCTGAAGCGCAACACGCCGTCCTTCTCTTCTGCGGTCAGGCGGCCTTCGACCAGCATGTAGTTGACGTGGGCGACCAGTTCGCCGGCGGCGAAGCCCATCTGGTGCTCGTCAAGCACGTGCTTGTTGAACACCACGGGCACCAATGCCCGCGAGGTCTGCGGTACCTCGCGGCAAGCTTCGGCGATCAGCCGGCAGCGCTCCTCATGGTGGTCGGCGAGCTGCTTGATTCGGGTCTTCAGGCCGTAGAACGGCACGCCGTGGCCAGGCAGCACCAGCACGTCATAGGGCAGCGTCGTGGTGAGGCTCGCCAGCGAGGCCAGATATTCGCCGAGCGAGTTCTGGTCCGGCTCGACCGCCCAGACGCTGACATTCGGCGAAATCTTGCTCAGCACCTGATCGGCGGAAAGGAACAGCTTGTCGTCGGCGCAGTAGAGCATCACCTGGTCGAGCGCGTGCCCGCCGCCCGTGACCACCTTGAAGCGGCGCGTGCCGATCACGACCTCGTCGCCATGCGAGATGCGGCGGTAGGACGGCGGCAGCACCGAGACTCGCTTGAGATAATCCTGGCCGCGGCCGAGCAGCTTCTCGGTGAGCGACTCGTCCATGCCGTGACGGCGGAAGAACAGCCGCTGCGCATTGCGCCGCTCCTCGGTGCCGCGGTTCTGGTGGTAGACCGACTGCAGGTATTCCACCTGCGACATCACCAGCGGGCAGGTGAACCGCTCGACGATCCAGCCAGCGAGCCCGACATGGTCGGGATGCGAATGGGTCACGATAAGCCGCGTGATGTGGACGCCCTTCAGCGGGCCGTCGAACAGCTTTGTCCAGGCCTCGATCGTCTCCTCGTTGCCGAAGCCGGAATCCACCATCGCGTAACCATCGCCGTCGGCGATGAGGTAGATGTTCACGTGGTTGAGACGGAACGGCAACTTGAGCCGCACCCACAACACGCCGGGCTTCACCTCAACGACCTCTTCGGGGCCGGGATGCTGCTCCCAGGGATAGCGCAGGGCCTCGGCCGAGGACTGCACGATGTCGGTCTTCGAATGCATGCTATCGGCTTAAACCCACTGGCGCCGCCGCGCCAGCCGAAAAACGCCGCGAAGCGGCGTGCATAGCCGTCATTCCGGGGCCGGATTTTTCCGCGGCCCGGATGAAGCACAGCGAAATCCGGTAAAACCCGTGCGAAAGGCCCCGGGTTGCGCGGACCTGTCTTCGCGCAGGCTTGGCGCCGACCGTTGGCTCCTCGACGCTATAGCATTACGGCGCAATCAAAAGGCTGTCCGCGACTTAGCGCGGGATCAGTGCGACCTGGCTGAACCGGTGATTCTTCACCACGTGGAGAGCGGTGACTGCGCTGACATTGTCGCCCTTCTCATCCCACCTGACAGGCTCCGGATAGGCGATGCCTCGCCATTCGGTGTGCCGAATTGCGTCACCAACCGAAGCCCGGTCGGCCCGGCGGCCCACAGTTCGGATCGCCGAGATGAGCAGCTTTGCTGCGTCGTAGGCGTTGACCGCATAGTTGCCGATCTGACCGAATCTCTGCTCATAGCGGGCGGCGAATTCGCGCGATCCCTGCACGCGGCCGATCTCGGGGCAGGCAGAGAGAACGAGCACGCCTTCTCCCGCTTCGGCGGCGGCTCCGGCAGGCTCGAGGAAATTGACGCGATCCCAGCAGCCGTCTCCAGTGGCAAGCAGCACGTCCCTGCCGCGCGTCCGCATCGTGCGCAGCAGCGGTGCACCCTCGAACGTGCCGCCATAGAAGAGTATGTCAATGCCGCGCGGCAGTTGCTCGACCAGCGCTTCGAACTTCGTCTCTCCCTCCTCGACGCGGTGACACGACAGGGTCTTGCCGCCGAGCCCGTCGAAGGCGCGCGCGAATTCGTGACCCATGCTCGTTCCGTAGGTCGTTCCGCTCACCACGACGCAAGCCCGCCGCTTGCCGGTGGCGATGAGATGTTGCGCGATCGCGGCGGCCGTCGCGTCATCGCGGTTGGTGAACGGAACACGTTACGCCAGCCGGAATCGGTGAGCGTCGGATTGGACACGATCGGCGCGATCAGAGGCAGGCCGGTGTCGTAAAGCGGCGCTGCCCGCAGCGTGATGTTGCTGTTGTAGTGGCCGAGCAGCGCCACGATCGACTCGTCTGCGACCAGGGAGCGGGCAATCTCGACGCCGGTCTCCTCGTCGCCGCGATCGTCGATGATGTCGATGCCGATTTCAGGCTGGTCCCGTGCCGAGTCCTCGACGGCCATCCGGGCGGCCTGCGCCATCTCACGCCCGAGAGCGGCAGCAGGTCCGGACAGCGGCGCGGCAACGGCAATCTTCATGACAGCCGCTCCACTGGCGTTACCCGGCGCTCACAAGGGAAGGCTTCATTCATAATGTGCCTCTGCGCTACGCCCCCGAGGCTGCGTGACAGGCGCTTGCCATGCGGCGTTTCGCCCGTCCGACAGCGAGGTCGCGTTTCGCGCGCCGTCTTGTCTTGACGCTGGAGCGTCCTTTGGACGGCTGGGGAACCCACAGTTTGATGGCGAGCGCCGCCTCCTCGACCGGACGTCATCTGGACAATCGAGGCGCGCCGATCCCGTTCCGATTTTTCTTGCTGCCAACAAATCAAACCTGCGCGCAGCAGATCGCATCAGCGGATCGCGCCGCGGCTTCGGAGGGACAGCATGGGTCCGCCGCTCTGCATGCAAGGCCGGGCGAACTACTCAGAAGTCATTCCGGGGTGCGCGCGAGCGCGAACCCGGGAAATCCGGAGGTGCGAGATCCCCCATTGCGCAATTTGCGCAATGGGGTTCGGGGCTCTCGCGCCGCCCCGGAATGACAATCAGGCCGCCCGCATGTTGTTGAGGAACGCGTCGATCTCCGAGCGCAGCGTGTCGGCCTCGCGGCGGAGCGCGTCGGAGGCGCTCAGCACTTCGCCGGCGGCAACGCCGGCTTCGGCGGAGGCGGTGGAGACGCCGATGATGTTGCTGGAGACCTCGCTGGTGCCGCCGGCCGCATGCTGGATGTTGCGGGCGATCTCGCGGGTTGCCGCGCCTTGCTGTTCGACGGCCGCGGCGATCGCCGTGGTCACATCGTTGATCTCGCCGATGGTCTGACCGATGCCACGGATAGCGCCGACCGCCGACGTCGTGACTTCCTGCATGCTCACGATCTGGGTGCGGATTTCCTCCGTCGCCTTCGCGGTCTGGCTCGCCAGACTCTTGACCTCCGAGGCGACCACGGCGAAGCCGCGGCCGGCTTCACCGGCGCGCGCCGCCTCGATGGTGGCGTTGAGCGCGAGCAGATTGGTCTGCGAGGCGATGGTCTGGATCAGGTCGACCACGACGCTGATGCGGCTCGCGCTGTCGGCGAGGCTCTGCACGGTGGTGTCGGTGGCGCCGGCTTCGCTGACCGCCTTCTTGGCGATCTCGGCCGAGGTGACCACCTGGCGGCTGATCTCCTGAATCGAGGATGAGAGCTGCTCGGTCCCGGCCGACACGGTCTGCACGTTGACCGAGGTCTCCTCGGCGGCCGAGGCCACCGCGCTGACCAGCGCGTTGGACTGGTCGGCCGTATTCGACATGCTCTGCGCGGTCGCCTGCATCGAATTGGCCGATTGCGCGAGATTGTCGAGCGCGGTGCGTACCATGCCCTCGAACTCGGCGATCTTCGCCTCCATGCGCGCGGCGCGCTCGGCCTTGGCGACGCGGTCCTTGTCCTGCTCGCTCGACAGTGCGCGGGCCTCGATCATGCTCTGGCGGAACACCTGGAGCGTGTCGGTCATCGTGCCGATCTCGTCATCATGCTTCGCGCGGGCGATGTCTGCGTCGAGATCGCCGGCCGAGAGCAGCTCCATCGCGCGCTGCAGCGAGCCGATCCGGCGCAGAATGTTGCGCCCGACATAGAGCCAGACGAACAGTGCCGAGCCGACCAGCGTCAGTGCGCCGAGCGCCAGCATGGCTGACGTGGCGAGCGAGATCTGCTGGCGGGCTTGGAAGGTCGACGCGTTGGTCTCCTTCTGCACGGCGTCGACGAGCTGCTGCACGCTGATGCCGAGGCCGACATTGAGCTTGCGCGTCTCGTCCAGAATGGTCTGGCCGTAGTCGATGGAGTCGAGCTCCTTCTCACGCAGGTTGAACACCCCGGTCTTGCCGGTGCCGAGCGCGAGCAGCTTTTCCGCCGTCTCGCGCAGCATCTTGGTGCCCTCGTTGTTCGGCAACAGATCGAGGTTGGACCGCAAGCGTCCCTGTGCCGTCTTGAATTCCTTCTGGATGTCGTCGAGCTTGTCGCTCGTGTTCGCCGACAGCGCCGCGCTCATGTCGGCGGCGACGAGATTGCCGCTGGCGACGACGTTGCCGAGCTGGCCGACGGTCTGTGCGGCTTCGGTGGCATCTTCGGCGGAGAGGTTGGCCGATCCGAGAATGGCGTTGACCTGGGTCTGGGCGTTCAGCATCGCCGGACTGGCCGCGCCGACGAACGCGCTCTGCGCGCTGCGCAGCGCGTCATATTGCTTGTCATGGAGGGCGGCGATATCCAGCCGCTCGCGGGCGGCCTTGGCCAGGCTCTGGGCCGCCTCGTTGATGCTCTTGATGGTCTCGCTGAGCCCGGAGACGACGGTCTTGTCGGCGCCGAGCTCGATGATCTCGCCAAGCTTCTGCTGCGTCTGCTCCTGCAATTCCCTGAGCTTCCTGGTGTGCTCGTTCAGGGCGTCCTCGCTTTGAGCTGCAAGCAGCGCCGGTCCCTGTGCGGCGAGGCCAGCGCTCAGTGCCGACAATTGCAGGCTTGCGGCTAGACGCGGAATGTCCCGTCCGCTCAGCTCGGTCATGCGTCCGCCGAGATTTTGCAGCACGAGGCCGGCACCGGCCGAGATCACCAGGCCCATGCCTGCGATCACCGCGAAGGCCGCGAACAGGCTGCCGCGCACGCCCCATTTCGGCAACGAGAAACGAGGCCGGAAACGGCCAAGGCCCAGACGGATCGCCATCGATATTCCCCCAACTCTTTCTTGTTTTCAGGGCGCAGTATCGTCGGGGCCGGTTAAGAAATCGCAATTTGCCCAATTGCTTGCGCGCGTTCCGCAGAGCGAAAAAGGCAGAATGAAAAAAGAGGGGCCGGCAAGCATGCCGGCCCCTCGTCAGGATAAGGTTTTGCTAACCGATCAGTAGCGCGCGACGACCGGGCCTGCCCAGTTGAAGCGGTAGTTGAGACCTGCCTTGACGGTGTGATCGTCGGTCGTGAAGCTGCCGGCCGCAACGAGCGGACCGGGCGCGGTGAAATGCGCGTCGCCGAAATTGTAATATTGGTACTCGGCCTTGGCCGACCAGTTCGGCGCGAACATGTATTCGATGCCGGCGCCGACGGTGTAGCCGTTGCGGTGATCGCCATCGATGACGAAGCCGACCGGTACGCCGCCGAGCGTCACCTTCTCGTTGTTGTCCGAATAGGCGTAGCCGCCCTTCACGTAGACGAGGCCCGGACCCCAGGTGTAGCCGACGCGACCGGTGATCGAGCCGAGCCCGCGCTGGTCGTTGGTGTAGGCAAATCCGCCGGGGAATACCGCGCCGACACTGCCGGAGAGCCAGGAATACTGGCCCTCGAGGCCGACCACGAAGTTCGGGTTCATCTGCCAGTCTGCGCCGACCTGCACGCCGCCCAGGAAACGGCCGTTGCCGTTGTTGCCGGTCGAGAGGCCGTTGAAATTGTTGTCGCTGGAGAACGCGCCGCCGAGATGGGCGCCGAGATAGAATCCGGTCCAGTTGTAGATCGGCGCGGCATAGGCCGGCGCAGGCGACTTGTAATAGTTGCGGGCGCCGAGATCGGCACCGACGGCCGGCGCGGCTGCGCCCACCACGAACAGCGCCACGGTCGCAAACAGGATCTTCTTCATCGTCTTAGAACTCCAACACTTCATTCCCGGCAGGCGCGCTTGCCGCGCCGTCGTTGCTTTCGCAGATAGCTCGCTTTTGACGAAAATGCTGTCACATCCGTGGCACAACAGCAGCCAACCCAACTTGTTGGGTCGTAAATGGTTTTTTGTGCTTAATGGCGGCTTAAGAAACGCTGAAGGAAGGCTTAACGTTGCGCGCGCAGCGCCGTCTGCATGCGCCGCTCGTTAACCAAGACGGCGCCGCACCTCGTCGCACATTTGCGCGCGGAATGCCGCGCGCCGTGCGGGGCGGTCTTGCTCGCGCACGTCGTGGCGATCGAACACATTGAAGTTCTCCAGGATCGGATGGCGCTCGCTTGCCATCGCGAGCACGCGCAGCACCTTGGTCGCGGCCGGTGTCGGTCCGCTCACCTCCCAGCGCCGGATCGTGTCGGCGCCGCCCTTGTCTGGCAATCCGCACAGCTTCGCCATGTCGGCCGCGGTCAGCTTCCGCTCAATGGCGTCGGAGAGGTCGGTGCGAAGCTGCTTCAGTTCGGGGCCGGTCATGCTGTTCGTTCCGTAAGTGCGTCGAGCGGAACGCGCTAGGGGTGATTCGGGTTTATCCTGTGGCGATGACAGCAGACGTTCGGTCCTTTGCGAGGCGGACTCATTCCAGGCCGAGGAAGTAGCGCCACTCGGTGCCCATATTGTCGTCAGTGATCGGCGTCTCGCCTTCGGTTGCGGAAGGGAGCTGCGGGCATTGCTCGAACATCGGCCCGTCCTCGCGGTAATCGGTCATGAGCCGGTCGAGCACTGCCTGATCGGCTGCGTTGCCGGCGGCGAATTCGGGTTTGCCGTCGATGCGGTAGGCCTCGAGCGTCCTGCGCCAGCGGGCATGGTTCCAATCGATCGGCGATTGCGAGACGACCATGTGATTGAGGAAGTGGGCGCCATGGGCGAATGCGACGCAGGCGGTGCGCTGGGCGCGTCGCGAATTGGTGGTATTGTAGAGGTAGATGCCGCCCTCGTTGAGATGCCGCTTCACCAGCTCCATGAATTCGGACGACAGCAGATTGGATGCGTTGGCACGGAAGTGCCAGGTGGCGTTGACGACCACGGCATCGAAATGCGCCTCGGGATGATGGGTGAGCCAGCGGCGGCCGTCGTCTTCGATGATCCGGACCTTGGGATTGTTGAGGACTGATTTGACGTCGTCCTGCGCCGCGATGATCTGAAGATAGCCGCGGTTGATCTCGACGACGGTCAGCGAGGCGACATCCGGATTGTTGGCGATGACCTGGGCCCAGGAGCCGGAGGCGAGTCCGATCATCAGCACGTCGCGCGGCGCGCCGTGGAACAGGCTCAGCGTATAGGGGCGGATGATGCCGTTGCGGTCGTGCTTGACGTCGGTGTTGAAGGCGCCGTCGTACATGCCGTTGCCGAATACAGTGCCCTCGGTGTCGATAGTGATGATGCCGCTGTGGTTTTCCACGACTCTTGCGAAATCATGGTCGGCGATCGACTTGCTCTGGAGATTTTCCAGCAGCCGCTGCGCGAACAGGGCGTTCGCGGCGATGCCGAGAACGAGCACGCTGGTCGCGATGACGCCGAAGCGCAGACGCTCGCGCCGCGTCGCTGGATAAGAGTATGCGAGCACGAGGGCGCACAGCGTTCCCGCGATCAGCAGTAACACGGCCATTTGCTTCAGGCCGAAATAATCCGTCAGGACGAATCCAGTCAGCACCGCGCCCGTGGCGCAGCCGACAATGTTGGAGAAATAGAGCAGGGCGGTCTGCTGGCCCGCACCGGCGTCGGCGGCGATGCCGAATTGCGACAGATAGGGGAGCAGCGCGCCCCACTGCCGCGCGATCAGATAGGTCGCGATCACGGCGACGATCATCATGGCGGCAACGTTGCTGGCCAATTGTGCTATCAGCGGCAGGAATGCGGCGGCGAAGCCGTTGGCCCAGACCAGGTCCATCGCCGCGCGCGCGATTGCGTCTTTTGCGGACCGCGTCTCGCAGACCTGCCCGGCATGCTGGGCGCCGACGGCGATGCCGATCAAGAAGCTGCATAGTGTGATCGCAAAGGCGAGTGAGCTCGATCCTGAAGCGAAGGAAATGGTGCGGAACAGATAGATCTCGTAGGACAGCGAGATGAAGCCGCCGGCGACCGCGAGCGCGGAGACAAAGCCCATGCCGAGGACGGGTGCTGCCGTGCGGTGAATGGACACACCTGGCGAAGCGGCGGCCGGCGCACGGCCGATGACATGCGCAGCGATGGCGCCGAGGCCGACCGTGATATTGAGGCCGGCCGCGATCATGATCGCACTATGCATGCCGAGGAAGGGGAAGATCAGCACGCCGGACATCAGGCAGGCAGCGCCGGCGCCGAGCGTGTTGACGAAATACAGCGTGCCGACTGCGCTGCCGATCTGGCCGGAGATCCTAACGAGATAGGAGACGAGGATCGGAAGCGTCGCGCCCATCATTAGCGTCGGCAGGAGCACGAGCAGAAGGTTGATCGCCGCGATCGCCGGCAGCGACATGTCGGATGTGAGCCGGCCGACCAGGTCGAAGACCGACAGCGACACCAGGCCGAAGGCGGCGGTCGCAAGCTCGATGGTCCCGAGCAGCAACAGCGGCTTGATATTGTCGCGCTTCGATAGCCAGCCTCCAGCGAGGCTGCCAAGGCCGAGCCCGAGCATGAACGCGGTGACGACGATGGTCACCGATTCCGTGTTGACGCCGAATATTCGGAACAGGCTGCGCTGCCAAGTGAGCTGGTAGATCAGCGCCGGGAAGCCTGAGAAAAAGAACAGGATGCAGAGGGTACGGATGCGCGCCGGTGCGGCAGCTTGAGGCGGCGAGGCCGCAGGCAGCTCGATCGTTGTCATCCTTGACCCCCTGGGGTTTCGATAGGACAACCTAGGGGCGAAAGGTAAGCAAAAGTTGCAGACTGTTGCGTAATGTCTCCGGATGTATCCATTTGCACGGACATCAGCAGACAGGGTTAAGCGAACGCCAACAAGGTGTCTTCGCGCGCAAGATCTTGGCAGCGGCCCTGCCCGGCGGTCGTGGCAGATCAATGCGCCTCAGGCTGATGCAACCGGCAGCGACGCGCTCGCCGCGGCCGGTGCGGCAAAGGGGCGCCGCTCGATCGACGATGCGAGTGCGATTGCGATGCCTGCGACGGCGATCCCGGCGAAGACGTCCACGAAATAGTGACCGCCAAGCAAGGGCGTCGCAATCAACATGGCGGCGCTCATCAAGAATGCCCATGGACGCATCCACCAGACGCCCCACCAGGCCCATAGCGCGAGAACTGCCGCCGCGGCATGAAAGCTTGGGAAGGTGACGATGCCGCCGATCTGCGAGACGACGAGAACATGCAGGTCTCCGCTCCTGATCACCGGCAGCCGCTCGAGCTGGATCAGGTAACCCGTCGCCTTGTACGTCGCAAATTCCGTCGGCAGGTCGTAGAGCTGGTACGTTCCGATCGCGGGTATGAGCGCCGACATGATCGCCACGATGCAGAGAGTCAGCAGCGTCGCCATCGTGAAACGTTGCAGCCGGACGGGGTGCCCCGTCAGCCCGAGGACAAGGGGCACGCAGAACGGCGGCAGCGCGATCGCGCCATAGGCCAGAAGTGCGTACGGCAAAAACTCGGTCCGCGCGGTCATGAACCGGTAGTAGGCGGCCCAGTCCAGTCCGAGCGCCCGATCCCAGTGATCCAGTGTCGCGTCCTGCAACGGCAGGCTCGCCGACGCCGCGACATAGGTCAGAAGGGCCGCAAGCATCGAGAGCAGGCCGAGCTGCGCAATGGAAACAACGACGAATGCAAGCCGCCAGCGGCTTTGCGAGAACAGGATATGGCCGGCCGCGACCAGGACAGCCGAAAGGCACAGCTCTCCCCATGTTTCTCCGTCAAGCTCAAGGGAGAAGCCGGCCATGGGCAAGGATATGCCGATGACCAGAGTCAGGGTTGCCAGGGCAATCCAATTCCGGAGATACAGGCCATAGGCTCTGGTGTGGTGCTCAAACCCGTCCGGCATTTCAATTCCATTTCACGTCCGCCGACGAGATAGCGCATACAACCTAAGAACGATCGTATTCGTATCTACAATTGTAGAGTCAAAACCATCTAAAATTGTTATATGGTTCCGGTTCGCGCGACAGAATGTCGCAGCGCGCCCGAGGTCGAGAAGGACGTGCTCTCCGATGTCGCAGGCTCGGCAAGCAGATCGGCCGGATCGCCGACGCGCTGCTCGCCGTGATCGAGCATCCCGGAGCGCATCGCGATGACGTGATCGGCGACGACAAGGCGATAGCGGCCTTCAAGGCTATGATGCCCGCGGTCGCGTCCTGAAGGAGCGGCATAACTGCAACGCGTGCCGCCCGATGCGGCGCCGATCGGACAGTTCCTGCGCAATCCGGCACATTTCCGCCGGCCCGGCGTTGTCAGCTTGGCGCGTACAACGGCCGTCCGATCAATCAACGGTCGCTGCGACGGGGCAGCGTCGACGAAAGGATCCGCCATGACACGCATCAGACTCGCCACTGCCGCACTCGTCGCTGTCGGGTTGCTCGCCGCGCCCTTCGCTGCCGAGGCGAAGAAGCACAGTGCCGCCAGACATCATGGCACGCGCGTGGTGGCTCCGACTTATGGCAGCGGCGCCGCAGCGCCGGTAGCAACGCAACCCAGGACTTACGGCAGCTCCGGCCAGTCGGTCGGGACAGTCACCGCTCCATCGGTCGGAACGTATAACTGGCCCTCGGTCGGGGTGACCAACGCGGTCCCTACCTGGCGCAACACCAATCCGCCAATGCGATAGAGGGCGAGCCGGTCCAGCGCGACCCGACGGCCCTAGTGTGTGACCGTCGCCAGTCCGGACAGAAGGTAGAGCGCGACGAGCAGCGTCCCGACTGACAGAACCGTCGTGATCGACACCGTGGCCGCGACCAGCGCCTCCTCGACCTTGTGCTCGTGGGCCAGGACGTACACGGTTTTTGCGGTCGGCACCGCCGCGCAGACGACGGCGGCGACCGTGTAGAGTGGATTGAAGCCACAAACCAAACAAAGTCCGTAGACGATCAGCGGCATGATCACGAGCTTCACGGCCGCGAGCGCGAATGATGCCGTGAGGTTGGAGCGCAGGCCTTCGACGGACAGGCCGAGTCCGATGGCAAACAGCGCGCAAGGCGTGAGTGCGGCCGCGATCATGTTCAGATAGGCCGCGACCGGTTTTGGAATCGGCAAGCCCGAGACCGCCCATCCGAGACCGATGAGCGTCGACAGCACCATCGGATTGAGCACGATCTGTCTCACCAATCCGGCGGCGTGCGACGATCTGCGAGCGTCCCGCCGTTCCAGCAGGATGACCGTGATTGGGAACATCACGGCTGCCACGAACACCGTTGCCACCGCGGCCGGCAGAACGGCAGGCTGGCCGTAGATGGCGTGTAGGATCGGCAGCGCCACGAAGCCGGTATTGGTCATCGCTGCCGCCATTCCATAGATCGTGCTGCTGGCGAGATCATGCTTTCCGCCAGCGCGAACCGCCAGGAAGACGAGCGCGAAGCAAAGGAGGGAGCCACCGCCGAATGCGAGCAGAAAGCGCCACTCCAGCAGATTGCGTGCGGGCTCCTGGGCGATCGTGACGATCAGCAGCGCCGGCATCGCCACGTTGTAGGCAAAATGCACCAGGGCGTCGGCAAGCGAGCGGGAGAGATAGCCGAGCTCCCCGGCCAGCCAGCCGGTGACGATGATCGCGAACACGGGAAGGACCAGGCCAGCGACTTCCATCCGGCTTCCCCCTTCATGCCTGCTTATCGGCGACGCTCAGACGGCGCACACGGCATGTTACTCCGGGGATGTCGTGTCGTCACCGCTGGGTCCTCGACGGGCGCTTCGCCGCTGTACAAGATGGCTGGTTTGCGATGAGGCTTGCGCGTATAGGCGTGCTCGGGGCACGGCAGAGCGGCCTAAGCTCCCCTGCCGTTCTGTTGGCCGATCACGCAGCGCCACGCCGCGAGGCGCTCCGCGGGATGCTGGTTCATCCATTCGGCGAGCTGCGGTGCGCCCATCAGACAGGACTGCACAGAGACGTTAGCGAAGTCCGAGGTGGTGACGATCTGCTCGTGGCAATTTGCCGGAGAGGAGAGGCTGCAGAGCACGGCGATGATCTTGATCACGAGAGATTGCCCCCGTCGTTGCCGCGAGTGATCGTTGCGTTGTCCTGCTGCGCGACCGGCTCGGCTGCCGGGAAGATGCTGTCATATATCGCGCGTGCTTCCTTGATGAGGCGCGCTCGCTCGCGCTCGGATCTCGAGACAAACTGTATAACTTCGCCCATATTCGCTCCGTTCGCTCCAAACATTCGCAAGCAAATCCATCATGAGATGATGGATATCATTTGATCCTGAAGTAGGGTGCCACTTGCAGCTTTGAAGCTGGCTAGGCAATCACGATGGGATAAAAAGCGCGTGACTGCTCCGGACACTCTAGCGTTACCGGCTCTCTCGCGCCGGATTGTGAAGCTACTCACCACCTCGTGCGAGGCTTCAGCAGCCGGGCGAGCGAATGCTGGTGCCACCTTACCCCCTGCTGTCATCAGCAAGCGCAGTCGCCCGGAGCAAATGCTGCTGGATCGAATATGTTTCGTCTCGGCCAGTGCGCAAATCTTTGGAACCATCTCAAAGTTCGACGAACCCGTGGCGGCACCGGCGCGCGACCGATCGCTCACGCCGCGGGCGCGCGCTGCTTCCGTCCCGGCACCGCCGCCAGCAGCTCGCGCGTATAGACGTGCTCGGGCGCGGCGAAGAGCTGCGCCGTCGGCTTCAGCTCGACGATGGCGCCGCGCTGCATCACCGCGATGCGGTCGCAGATTTGCGCGGCGACGCGTAAGTCGTGGGTGATGAACAGCATCGACAGGTCGAGGCGGGCCTTGAGGTTTTCGAGCAGCTTCAAGACCTGCGCCTGCACCGAGACGTCGAGCGCGGAGACCGCCTCGTCGGCGACGATGATCTCAGGATCGAGCGCGAGCGCGCGCGCAATTCCGATGCGCT
The DNA here is from genome assembly GCF_029909975.1 of Bradyrhizobium sp. ISRA430. NCBI lineage: Bacteria > Pseudomonadati > Pseudomonadota > Alphaproteobacteria > Hyphomicrobiales > Nitrobacteraceae > Bradyrhizobium > Bradyrhizobium sp. ISRA430. Next base: position 4,863,430 of record NZ_CP094516.1, on the reverse strand, counting down.
GGCGCTGGCCGCCGGAAAATTGATGCGGGTAGCGGTCGAGCGCGCCGGCATCCAAGCCGACCATCTTCAGGAGATCGCGGGCGCGTGCGAACGCCGCCTTCGACTCGGTGCCCGCCGCGATCGGGCCGTCGGCGATGATGTGTCCGATCTTGCGGCGCGGATTGAGCGAAGCGAACGGATCCTGGAAGATCATCTGGATGCGATGGCGCTCGGCGCGCAGCGCCTTGCCTTGGAGCGAGGTGAGATCTGTCTCGCCGATCCGCACCGTGCCGCGGTCAGGCTCGATCAGCCGCATCACGAGGCGCGCTACCGACGACTTGCCGGAGCCGGATTCGCCGACGAGGCCGAGCGTCTCGCCTTTCAGGATGGTGAAATTGACCTCGCACGCCGCATCGACGCGGCGGTCCTCGCGGAACCAGCCGCCCGAGGTGACGTAAGTCTTGTCCAGCCCGATTACCTCGACGGCCTTGGCCCGATCGTCGAGCGGGGTGCGCGCCGGCGGGTCCATCGACGGCACGGCGGCGAGCAGCGCCTTTGTGTAGTCGTGCTGCGGCTGATCGAAGACGGCCGAGGCGGGACCCTCCTCGACGACCTTGCCATGGCGCAGGACCACGACCTGGTCGGCGATGTCTGCGACCACGCCAAAATCATGGGTGATGAACATCACCGCCATGTTGCGGCTCTGCTGGAGATTGCGGATCAGCTTCAGGATCTGGGCCTGTGTGGTGACGTCGAGTGCGGTGGTCGGTTCGTCCGCGACAAGCACCACAGGCTCGAGCGCGAGCGCCATCGCGATCATGGCGCGCTGGCGCTGGCCGCCGGAGAGCTGGTGCGGATAGGCGCGCACGATCCGCTCGGGGTCGGGCAGGCCGACCTCGCGAGCCAGCGCCAGCGCCTTCGCGCGCCGCTCCTTGGGCGAGAGCAGGCCGTGCGCCTCGAACATCTCCGCCATCTGGTCGCCGATCCGCATCAACGGATTGAGCGCGGTCATCGGCTCCTGAAAGATCATCGCGAGCCTGCGGCCGCGCAGGTCGCGCCAGGCGTCGTCGTCGAGTCCCAGCAGGTCGCGGCCTTCGAACTGGATCTCGCCGGAGGTGACGGCAACCGTGTCCGGCAAGAGGCCCATCAGCGCATGCGCGCACATCGATTTGCCGGAGCCGGATTCGCCGACCACGCAGACGATCTTGCCGGGCTTCAGGTCCAGCGAGACGCCATCGACCGCGAACGGCCGCTCGGCGCCCTTCGGCAGCGCGATCTTGAGGTTCTTGATGGAGACGACGGGCGGGGTGGTCATCATCAGCGTCCTTCGCGCGACAGGCGCGGATTGAGCGCGTCGTTGAGGCCCTCGCCGATCAGGTTCAGGCCGAGCACCGAGAACAGGATGGCGACACCAGGGAACACGGTAATCCACCAGGCCTGCCGGATCACGGTGCGGCCGGCGCCGACCATGTAGCCCCAGGAGATCAGATTGGGATCGCCGAGGCCGAGGAACGACAGCGAGGATTCCAGCAGGATCGCGGTCGCCACCATCAGCGAAGCCAGCACGATCACCGGCGACAGCGCGTTTGGCAAAATCTCGCGCAGGATGATCCAGGTGCTGCTCTGGCCTGTGACCACGGCAGCCTGGACATATTCCCGCGTGCGCAGCGACAGCACCTCGCCGCGGACGAGGCGGGCGACCGGCGGCCAGCTCACCACCGCGATCGAGGCCACGATCGAATGGATCGAGGGCTGCAGGATCGCGACCAGCACGATCGCGAGCGCGAAGCTCGGGATGGTTTGGAAGAATTCGGTGAACCGCATCAGGGCATCATCGACCTTGCCGCCGAAATAGCCGGCCGTGGCGCCGATCGGAACGCCGACGATCAGTGCGGCCAGCGTGGAAACGAGTCCGACCAGAAGCGACACGCGTGCGCCAAAGATCATGCCGGCGAAGACGTCGCGGCCGAGCGCGTCGGTGCCGAGCGGCACGGTCGAGAGCGTGAAGGGTGGCAGGAACGGCCGCTGCACCATGCGCCAGGGCGAGTTCGGGAACAGCATCGGCCCGAACACCGCGACCGAGATCGCGAAGAGAAGGATGATGAGGCCGATGACGCCGCTCGGGCTGCGCATCATCGATGTCCAGAACTGTTTCATGCGGCGAATTCGATGCGCGGGTCGACCAGGCGGTAGACGAGGTCGGTGATGAGGTTGAAGATCAGCACCATGGCGGAGCAGATCACGAAGACGCCGAGCAAGAGGTTATAGTCGCGCTGCAAGAGCGCGTCGTACATCAGCCGCCCGATGCCGGGCCAGGCGAACACGGTCTCGGTGATGACCGCGCCGCCGATCAGCGTGCCGGAATGCACGCCGGCCAGCGTCACGACCGGCAGCAGCGCGTTGCGCAGCACGTGGCGACGCTGGATCACGGCATCGGACAGGCCCTTGGCGCGCGCGGTCTTGATGAAGTCGAGCCGCTTCACCTCCAGCATCGAGGCCCGCGTCATGCGGGTATAGGTCGCCATGAAGAACAGGCCGAGCGTCATCGCCGGCATGATCAGGTGCTTTGCGACGTCGATCACATGGGCGAAGCCCGTGAAGTTGCCGCCGACCGTGTCGTAGCCGAAGCTCGGCAGCCAATCGACCGCGACGGAGAACAGGAGGATCCCCATCAGCGCCACCCAGAAGATCGGCATGGCGTAGAAGATCAGCGCGAACACGGTGACGGCGGTATCGAGCCATGTCCCGGCGAAGCGCGCAGCTAAGGTGCCGAACAGGATGCCGAGCGCCAGCGAGATCGCGAATGCCGTCAGCGTGAGCAGCAGCGTCGCCGGCAGCCGTTCGAGGATCAGCTTCGACACCGGCGCCTGCTGGCGGAAGGAGAAGCCGAGATCGAAGGTGACGACACCCTTGACGTAGATGAAGAGCTGCTCGGGCAGTGGCTTGTCGAGACCGAACTTTTCCCGCAATTGCTTGACGAAGACCTGATCGCTGGCGCCGGCCTCGCCTGCCATCACGACCGCGGGATCACCGGGCGCAAGCCGGATCAGAAGGAAATTGAGGACGACGATCGCGAGCAGGACGATCGCGCCCTTCAGGACACGTTGAGCGACGAAGGAGAGCATTTTAGGGAGCCATGTTGGTGGTCGTAACTATGGCCACACGGGCGGGCCGTGGGCTCCCTCGCCCCGCTTGAGGGGAGAGGTGAAGTGGCAGGACATCACTTGTCGAGCCATGCGTCCTTGAAGCCGTCATTGACGCCGATCGCGGTGGTGATCAGGTTCTTGACCTTGCAGCGCGTGATGGTCGGGAATTGCAGCTCGAGCATCCAGGCCACCGGCACGTCCTCGACCAGGATCTTCTGCGCCTTCTCGTAGATCTCCTTGCGCCTGGCATCGGGCGTTGCGACCGCACCATCGGCAAAGAGCTTGTCGATCTCGGGATTGGAGTAGCCCTCGACGTTGTTGAACACCTGGCCTTTGGCAATCGCGCTGGAGACGTAGTTGCGTCCCACCCCGAGCGCGGGATCGCCGTATTGGTAGAGATAGGTGAAGGCGATGTCGTAGTCCCAGTCGCCGATCTTCTGGTTGCCGCCGGCAACATCGGTTGCGATCGTCTCGATGTTCATGCCGACGTCCTGGAGGTTCTGCTTCACGGCCTCGCCCCAGCGCTGCCAGGTCTCGCCATAGGCGAGGGGGAGCAGGCGGATCTTCTCGCCCTTGTAGCCGGCCTCCTTGAGCAGCGCCTTGGCCTTGGCCGGGTCGTACGGATATTTCGGCACGTCGTCGGTGTAGTACTTGATCGTCGAGGCCGACGGACCGGTGGCGACCTTGCCGAGCCCATTCCAGATCACGTCCTTGGCGAAATCGCGGTCGATTGCATACAGGATCGCCTGCCGCACCCGTTTGTCGGCGAGCGGTCCCTGACGATTGTTGAGCCAGAGCCAGGCCAGCGGCGAGAAGAACTCCCAGCCGGCGCCGGTGACGCAGGTGTCCTTCAGCTTGGACAGCCGCGGCACGTCGAAATTCTCAACCGAGCCGCCGGGCAGCACGTCGACCTTGCCGGTCTCGAACGCCACCGAGCGGGCGGCGGCGTCCGGGATGATCTGCCAGTAGATCTCGTCTAGATAGGGTTTGCCCTTCTCGTGGTAGTTCGGGTTTCTGACCAGGCGGATGAACGAGCCCTTCTGCCACTCCTTGAACATGAAGGGGCCGGTGCCGACCGGCGCGTTGTTGTAGGGATTGGTCTTCCAGTCGGTGCCTTCATAGAGATGCTTCGGCACCATCGGCATCGAGCCGACCTCGAAGATGCCAAGGAAGGGGCCGAACGGCTGCTTCAGCGTGAACACCACGGTGTAGTCGTCGGGCGCCTCGACCTTGTCGACCTGCACGAGATTATTGCGGGCGCGGGCGTGCGTCTGCTTCAGCATCTCGACCGAGAACAGCACGTCGGCGGAGGTGAAGGGCTTTCCGTCATGCCAGGTCACGCCCTTCCGAAGCTTGAAGGTGTAGGTCTTGGCGTCCTCGCTGACGCTCCAACTCTCGGCGAGCTCCGGCTGCGGCTCGAGCTTGGGGCTGTAGCGCAAGAGCCCCTCGAAGATGTTACCCGACACCATCTGGGTCGGACCATTCTGGATCATCGCAAGCATCAGGCCGGGCGGCTCGGGCTGGATCACCGCATTGATCACGCCTCCCGTCTTCGGCTCTTGCGCCGACGCCGTGGCCGTGAGGCCTGACGCGAGGAGGAGACCAAGCAACACTCGTTTCAGCATGACGTATCTTTCTCAAGCGCGGCCAGCCGCACGCGCTCCGCAACGTCATCGCGTGCAAAGGCGCGGCCAGCCCATCCCAGTCCCCATCCGTTATCGAGGCTCACACGGTCCCGTTCCGCGCCGCAAGATGAAAGTCTCGACAGTGACCGCTCAAAAAATGTACAGCTCGGGAGAGGGCCTCACTTCAGGCCAGCCCGCCGGAAGCCCTCCAGATAGTGCTCGCGGTCGGCCGCGTTGGTCCACGGCAGTTGCGTCGCGATCCAATGCAGCGAGATGTTGGGCTGGGTGCGCCGGAGTTCGCGGAGCGCCATCTCTGCAAGCCCCACATCGCCGGTCATGCCGGCGGAGACCGCCAGCACGCGATAGGCGCCGGTGAGGTCGCCGCGGTGGCGGATTGCCTCGCGCGCGAGCGCAATGGCTTCGTCATAACGCCGCTCGGTGAAGCGCGCATAGCCGGCGATGCCGTGATAGATCGCCAGCGACGGATCGCGCGGACTGAGCCTGATCGCCTTCTGCGCCGCTTCGAACGAATCCTTGGAACGGCCGGCATAAGACAGCGCCAGCGCGTAATAGCCCTGCGCCAGCGAGAAGTTCGGGTTGAGCGCGAGCGCCTGCTCGAACTCGGACAGCGCGTCGGCGAGCCTGCGCGTCGAGAAGAAGACGCTGCCGAGCGCGGTATGCGCCCAGGCATCCTCGTGGTCGCAGCGCACCGCGGCGAGCGCTGCGGCTTCCGCGATCGGAGCCGCCTTGGCAAGCTCGGCCCAGCCGAGATGGACGCCGAACATGTGGCTCGCCGCCAGCACCGACAGCGCCTGGCCGTAGGTCGGGTCGATCGCGACCGCACGTTCCAGCAGCGCCTGCGCCGCGATATGGTCCTGCGGCGTCACGCGCCAGTAATGCGACAGCGCCCGCATCACGAGGTCCCAGGCATCCAGGCTCGCTGGCGGCTTGCGGTGCGCGCGAAAATTCTCCGCCGCATGGATCTGCGGCTCGATCGCCGCGACGATCGCGTTGGTGATCTCGTCCTGCACGGTGAAGACGTCGACGAGCTCGCGGTCGTAGCGCTCGGCCCAGAGATGGCTGCCGGTGGTCGCGTCGTTGAGCTGCGCGGTGATCCGCACGCGGTTCTCCGCCTTTCGCACGCTGCCTTCGACGATGTAGCGGACGCCGAGTTCCTCGGCGATCTGCCGGATATGGACCGCGCGGCCCTTGTAGGTGAAGGACGAATTGCGGGCGATCACCAGGAACCAGCGCTGCTTCGACAGCGCGGTGAGAATGTCTTCGCTGATGCCGTCGCCGAAATATTCCTGCTCGGGATCTTCGCTCATGTTCTCGAAGGCGAGCACCGCGATTGCCGGTCGTGCGGGCGTCGGCCGCGCCGGCGACGATCCGCCTTCGGCTGGTGCGGGCGGGACAGCGGCTTCCGCCGCGACGTCGCCGACGAAGCGAAAGCCCTTACGCGGAACGGTCTTGATCAGCCGCTGTGCCGCGCCGTCGTCGCCGAGGGCCTTGCGTGCGGCGTTGATGCGGCTGTTCAGGGCGGAGTCCGAGACGATCCGGTCGCTCCAGACATGGCGGATCAGGTCATCCTTGCTGACCACGCGGGCGCGTTCGGTGACGAGATAGAGCAGCAGATCGAACACCTGCGGTTGCAGCGGAACCGTGGCGCCGTCGCAGGTCAGCTCGCGCAGGCCGTCGTCGAGCACATAATTTTCAAGGCGAAATCGCACGATTCTGTCATCTCAAGCAAAAATCAAAGTGGTCTCAGGCTAAAATCAATCGTCCGCAAAAGCTTAGACCGGTCCAATACGGCATGTTGCAGCGACCAAGCAGTGCCGACGCCTCGGCACAACGGAGCTGTCTATGACCCAATTTGATAACCACGTGCATTCTATCAGCCCGGATTTTGCGGGCTCTCGCATATTTAAATTCATCGCCTTTCTGTACGGAATTGCGGCGTATCTCGTGTTTTTCGTGACCGTTCTCTACGCCATCGGCTTCGTCATGGGGCTGGTGGTACCCAAGAGCATCGACACCGGAACCGATACGCCCGCGGTCGAAGCCGTCATCATCAATCTTCTGCTGATGGCGCTGTTCGCCATTCAACACAGCGTGATGGCGCGCCAGCGGTTCAAGGCGTGGTGGACGCAAGTGATCCCCAAGCCCGTCGAGCGCAGCACCTACGTGCTAGCGGCGAGCCTGTCGCTGCTCCTCCTGTTCTGGCAATGGCGCCCGCTACCCGCGATCGTTTGGGATGTCGAAAATCCGGATCTCGCCGTCACACTGGTCACGCTGGCGCTGGCAGGCTGGGTGCTGGTCTTCACCTCGACCTTCGTGATCAATCATTTCGAGCTGTTCGGGCTGCACCAGGTGACCAATCATCTCCTCGACAAGGAAGCGCCGCCACCGCGCTTCAAGACGCCGCTGTTCTACAAAATCGTGCGTCATCCGCTCTATCTCGGCTTCATCATTGCGTTCTGGGCAGCGCCGACCATGACAGTGGGCCATCTGCTGTTCGCGGCCGTGACCACGCTCTACATCTTCGTCGGCATCGCGCTGGAGGAGCGCGATCTCGTCGACCTCTTCGGCGACGAGTACCGGGAGTACAAACAACGCGTATCGATGCTTATTCCCTGGCGCAGATCGGCGTAAGCCTGCGGTGCGGACCACGCCTCTCCTTGCTTGCGGGGAGAGGCCGACGCGCGCCGAGCGATGCAAAGCATCGTCCGGAGCGCGGCGGGTGAGGGGGAGCCTCCGCGAGTCGAACTCTCACCGCAATGGTGAAGCAGCCTCTCACCCCGACCCTCTCAGCGCGAGCGAAGCTCGTCGCGGCCCCGTAAGAACGGGGAGAGGGAGAAGAGGCAGCCCGCCTCGCCAAATTTCATTTTCACAAGGAGAGAACCCCAATGAAACATGTCGGAAATTGCTTCTGTGGCGCCGTCACGGTCGAGGTCACGGGCGCGCCGGAGGCGATGGGCTATTGCCACTGCCGCTCCTGCCGCTCGTGGTCGGGCGGACCCGTGAACGCCTTCAGCCTGTGGAAGCCGGAAGCCGTGCGCATCACGGCTGGCGCCGAGCATGTCGAGACCTACGCCAAGACGCCGCTCAGCCAGCGCAAATATTGCAAGAAGTGCGGCGGTCATCTCATGACCAATCACCCGCCGCTCGACATGATCGACGTGTTCGCCGCCACCATCCCCACGCTCACCTTCGCGCCCGCCGTCCACGTCAACTATGCCGAGACGGTGCTGCCGATGCGCGACGGCCTGCCCAAGCTGAAGGACTTTCCCGCCGAGTTCGGCGGCAGCGGCGAGATGATGCAGGAGTAGGCGAGACCGCGCAGGAGTAGCCAAGCGCACGCTGCGATCCCTTCTCCCCTTGTGGGCCTGTTGCGTAATCCCACGACTGTGATTCTGTAGGGGCCTGTTGCGTAATCCCACGACTGTGATTCTGTAGGGCAGAGCCCTGGAGGACTGACGATGGCGGTGAAGCAGACGGGGCAGCCGAGTTTTATTGAGGCGTGGCTGCCGAAGGGAGCCGGTGCCAATGCGGCGCTGGATCGGTTGTCGAGCTTGGTCAAATGGTACCGGTTCGAGAAGCTGATGGCGCATTTGCGGGATGAAGGAAGCCCTGGCCGCCCGGGCTATCCGGTGCTGGTGCTGTTTCGCGCGCTGCTGTTGCAGTCGCTCTATGGTCTTTCGGAGCGCGAGCTCGAGGAGGCGCTGGGGGACCGCTTGTCGTTCAAGCGCTTCGTGGGTCTCAGTCTCGAAGATGCGACGCCTGATCACACGGTCCTGAACCGCTTCCGGAACCAGCTTGTTGAGCAAGGGCTGCTGGACAAGCTGTTTGGTGAGCTCGATCGTCAGCTTGAGAATGCTGGTGTCATCCTGAAGCGCGGCACGATGCTGGATGCGACATTGATCCAGGCGGTGTCAGCGCCTCCGACGCAAGAACAGCCGTCGAAGGATCCCGATGCCCGGTTTGCCAAGCGGCAAGGCAAAAGCGGCTCGACCTTCGGTTACAAGGCTCACATGGGTGTCGATGAGGGCTCCGGCCTGATCCGGTCGGTGCTGACCACGCCCGCCAATATCAACGACACGACGCCTGCGGACGATCTGATCCGCGGCGACGAAGCCGTGGTGTGGGCCGATGCCGCCTATGACACCCATGCCAGGCGGGCCCGGCTGAAAGCTGAAGGCAAAAAGCCCCGCATCGCACGTCGTCCCAACAGGCATCACCCGGAGCTGCCGCCGAGGCTCAAACGCTACAACCTTCTCATCGCCCGACGACGGGCAACGGTGGAGACCACCTTCGCCACCCTCAAACGCCGCATGCGACTGACCTGCATCCGTTATGTCGGTCTTGCCAAAGCAAGCGGGCAAGTCCTGCTCGCCTCCATCGCGTTCAACATGAGGAAATGGGCTGCGATCACAGCCTGAGCCGCCCGCCGAGGGCACCAGCCGACCCCTTCGTCGGCCCGCTACCCCGGCAACCAGCTTCTCCCCTGACCTGTCTCGGCCTCAAAAGCCAGTAGCGCAACAGGCCCCTTGTGGGAGAAGGTGGCGCGAAGCGCCGGATGAGGGGTCTCTCTCCGCGCACTTGAAAGGGTGACGCCCGGAGAGAGACCCCTCACCCGGCTTCGATGCTTCGCATCGAATCCACCCTCTCCCACAAGGGGAGAGGGTGCACCGTCAGCGGCGGCGGGATCGCTTTCACTTCATCCCCGCGCGCCGGAATCCTTCGAGATAGTGCTTGCGGTCCTCGTCTTTCTGCATCGGGAGTTCGTTCATGATCCAGCCGAGCGAGATATTCGGCTGGGCGCGGCGCAGTCCCTGCAGTGCGGAGGCGGCGAGCTCGCGATTGCCAAGCATGCCGGCTGAGGCGGTGAGCACACGGTGCGCGCCGACGAAATCGCCGCGCTGCCTGAGCGACTCGCGCGCCATTTGCACGGCCTCGTCATAGTTGCGTCCGATGAACTGGGCGTAGGCGGCAACGCCGCAATAGATCGCTGCGAACGGGTCGCGCGGGCTCAGCCGCAGCGCGCGTCGGGCGGCGGCATCGCCCTCCTGCCAGCGGCCGGCATAACACAGCGTGACGCCGTAAAACGCATACGACATCGCGAAATTCGGGTTGAGCTGCAGCGCCAGCTCGAACTCCGCCAGCGCGTCGTCGAAGCGGCGGCGGAACAGGTAGGTGTAGGCAAGGCCGTGATGGGCCCAGGGATCGTCGCGATCTGCCGCAACGGCCGCCAGCGCGGCGTGCTCGGCGACCGGGATGGTTGCCTCCATGTCGGCCCAGCCCATGTGCGCGCCGAAAATGTGGCTGGTCGCGAGCAGACCGAGTGCCTTGCCATAGGCCGGATCGATCGCGCTCGCCTTGGCGAGCAACGTCTGCGCGGCCTCATTGTCCTCGCGCGTGATGCGCCAGTAGTGCGACAGCGCGCGCATCAGGAGGTCCCAGGCGTCCAGGCTGCCCGGCGGCTTCTGCTGCGCGCGAAAGCTTTCGGCGGCATAGAGCTGCGGCTCGATCGCGGCGACGATCGCCTCGGTAATCTCGTCCTGCACGGCGAAGACGTCGGCAAGGCCCCGGTCGTAACGCTCGGCCCAGAGATGGCTGCCGGTCGAGACGTCGTTGAGCTGCGCCGAGATGCGTAAGCGCTCGCCGCTACGCCGTACGCTGCCTTCGACCACGTAGCGCACGCCGAGCTCGCGCGCGATCTCGTGGATGTGCACGGCGCGGCCCTTGTAGACGAAGGACGAGTTGCGCGCGACGACGAAGAACCAGCGCAGCTTCGACAGCGCGGTGATGATGTCCTCGCTGATCCCGTCGGAAAAATAGTCTTGCTCGCGGTCGCCGCTCATGTTGGTGAAAGGCAGCACGGCGATCGCGGGCCGGTCGGGCAGAGCCGGCGCAGCCTGCGTCTGTCCAGGTTCCCGGCCGGGTTCCAACGCAGCAGCCGCGGTCTTCGTCGCGACGTCGCCGACGAAGCGAAAGCCCTTGCGGGCCACGGTGCGGATCAGCGCCTGGCTCGCGCCGTCATCGCCGATCGCCTTGCGGGCCGCGTTGATCCGGCTGGTCAGGGTGGACTCGGAGACGAGGCGTCCGTGCCAAATCTTGTCGATCAGCTCGTCCTTGCTGACGACCCGGTCACGATTTTCCATGAGGTGGACGACGAGGTCGAAAACCTGCGGCTCCACGGAAACGGGAACCTGCTCGCGGCTCAGCTCACGCCGATCGGTGTCGAGAAGGTGGTCCCTGAACACAAACTGCACGTCGAAATCTCTGGCCTCACGACAAAATCAAGAAAATGAAATGTCAAAATGGATTCCGGCTTGAAGTCTGTAAGTCCATTGAACGGCATGGTCGGTTCATCCAATTGCGGGATGCCTGCCATGCCATTTGCGGATAGGGATACAACCTCGAAGGGAATGTGGCGGTTCGGTTCGAATTGTTTGGAGCGATTCGATCAATCGCGCGAGCGTCAGGCTATGTAAATCATCGCAGACAATGCTGCGCTGCTGGAGCAAGCCTACGATGCCGCGGCAGCCCGCCGCACGCTGGGAGTGCCGCTGGCCCGGCGCGAACCGCTACGCACTACGCGGAGAGACTCTGGATTGCTTCGTCGCTTCAGCGCAAAATTGCTGCGCAATTTTGTCGCGAGATCCTCGCAATGACGGCGTTGAGGCAGCGCGAGACACCTCCCCAATGTCGTCCTGGCGAAAGCCGGACGGTAGGAGTACCGAACGACGAGAGTATGCGGCGAACGGCGAATGTCGATTGCCGAACGGCGCGGCCTGCGTAAGCTGAGGCCGTACACAACACACCAACCACGAAGAAGCGCCGATGCCCGCCTTTCCGACCTCCACGACCGTGCTCGATTCCATCCTGTTCCGCGATGCCTTCGGCACGCCGGGGATGCGGGAGGTGTTTTCGGATCTCGCGCTGGTCTCACGCTATGTCGAGGTCGAGGTGGCGCTGGCGAAGGCAGAAGCCAAATGCGGCGTGATTCCGCAAGATGCGGCCGAGGCGATCGCGGCGCGGACCAACGTTGCCGCACTCGATTTCGATCTGTTGCGGCAAGAGACCGACATCGTCGGCTATCCGATCCTGCCGCTGGTGCATCAGATGGTGGAGCAGTGCGGCGATGCCGGCCGCTACGTGCATTGGGGCGCGACCACCCAGGACATCATGGACACCGCTGTGGTCCTGCAACTACGTGCCGCGTTCGAGATCATCGGTCAGGACATCGCCGAATTGCGCGGCATCCTCGCGAATCTGTCAAAACGTTACCGCGATACGCCGATGGCGGGCCGCACCCATCTGCAGCAGGCGCTGCCGGTGACGTTCGGCTACAAGGCTGCGATCTGGCTCGCCATGTTCGATCGCCACGCCGAACGGCTGGCGCAGCTCAAGCCGCGCGTCCTGGTCGGCCAGTTCGCCGGCGCCGCCGGTACGCTGGCCTCGCTCGGAGACAAGGGTTTCGAGGTGCAGGAGGCGCTCTGCGCCGAGCTGAAGCTCGGCGTTCCCGCCTCGACCTGGCACGTCGCCCGCGACGGTTTTGCGGAGGCCGTGAATTTCCTGGCGCTCGTCACCGGCTCGCTCGGCAAGATCGCGCTCGACATCATGATCATGGCCTCGACCGAGTTCGCCGAAGTCTACGAGCCCTTCGTCAAGGGGCGCGGCGCGTCCTCGACCATGCCGCAGAAACGCAACCCGATCTCCTCCGAACTGATGCTCGCCGCCTCCAAGGCGGTGCGCCAGCATGCCGGCCTGATGTTAGATGCAATGGTGCAGGATTTCGAGCGCGCCACCGGTCCCTGGCACGCCGAGTGGATGGCAATCCCGGAAAGCTTCGTGCTGACCGCGGGCGCGTTGCATCAGGCGAAGTTTGCGCTTGCGGGTCTCATCGTGGATGAAAAGAAGATGGATGACAATCTGGCCATCAGCCGCGGCCTGATCGTGGCGGAGGCGGTGATGATGGGACTGGCCCCGCAGATCGGCCGGCAGGAGGCACATGACGTCGTCTATGACGCCTGCCGGCTCGCCAATGAGAAGTGCTTGGGCCTTGCGGATGCGCTCTCGGCCGATCCGCGCATTTCGAGCAGGATCGACCGCGCCGCCATCGAGGCGCTCACCTCACCGAAAAATTACCTTGGCCTCGCGCCGGCCATGGTGGATCGGGTGCTGAAATCGTCAACGCGTTGAAAACCAGGATGCGTGAAACTCCGTATCTTTCAGGGGGCGCAAGACGCTCGCGCTATTGTGCCTCGCGATGCTAGACTTAGATGAGACAGTGACCCTTACAGAGGATTCCGCATGACCGATCACCGCAATTCCGCCACTCCCATCGATCCCGCGAAACTCGACCGGCTGGCCGAGGTGGCGGTGAAGGTGGGCCTGGGCTTGCGGCCGGGACAGGATCTTCTCTTGACGGCGCCGGCGATCGCGCTGCCCCTGGTGCGGCGGATCGCCGTGCACGCCTACAAGGCCGGCGCCGGCATCGTCACGCCGATCCTGTCGGATGAAGAGATGACGCTGGCGCGCTACCGTCATGGCCACGACAACAGCTTCGATCGCGCCGCCGGCTGGCTCTATGAGGGCATGGCCAAGGCGTTCTCCGACAACACCGCGCGGCTCGCCATCGTCGGCGACAATCCGATGCTGCTGTCGGGCGAGGATCCCGCCAAGGTCGCGCGCGCCAGCAAGGCCAATTCGATGGCTTATCAGCCGGCGCTGGAAAAGATCGTCAATTTCGACACCAACTGGAACATCATCGCCTATCCGAGCCCGTCCTGGGCGAAGCAGGTGTTCCCTGGCGACTCCGAGGAGGTCGCGGTCGGCAGACTCGCGGATGCGATCTTCGCCGCCTCCCGCGTCGACCGTGAGGATGCGATCGCGAACTGGGCGAACCACAATGCGGTGCTGCGTGAGCGCACCAACTGGCTCAACGCCAAACGTTTCCGCGCGCTGCAGTATACCGGACCGGGCACCGACCTCACCATCGGCCTTGCCGACGGCCATGAGTGGGAGGGCGGTGCCTCGCTCTCCAAGAACGGTATTAGCTGCAACGCCAACATCCCGACCGAGGAGGTCTTCACCACGCCGCATTGCCGACGGGTCTATGGCCATGTCGTGAGCTCGAAGCCGCTATCCTATCAGGGCACGCTGATCGACAACATCGCGGTGCGCTTCGAGGACGGCAAGATCGTCGACGCCAAGGCCTCGCGCGGCGAGGAGGTACTGAACAAGGTGCTCGACACCGATGAGGGCGCGCGGCGGCTCGGCGAAGTGGCGCTGGTGCCGCACTCCTCGCCGATCTCGCAAAGCGGACTGTTGTTCTTCAACACGCTGTTCGACGAGAACGCGGCCTCCCACATCGCGCTCGGCCAGTGCTATTCGAAGTGCTTCGTCAATGGCGCGCAGCTCACGCCGCAGCAGATCGCGGCGCAGGGCGGCAACCAGAGCCTGATCCATATCGATTGGATGATCGGCTCAGCCGAGACCGACATCGACGGCATTCTTGCCGACGGCAGCAAGGTGCCGGTGTTCCGCAAAGGCGAGTGGGCGAAGTAAGGCGCGGTGAGTTCTGGTTGGATCAGTGTGAGCCCAGAGCTCTGATCACCTCTGCCTGCAGGGCATCGCATATGCGACTGCCGTCATGCCCGGGCTTGTCCCGGGCATCCACGTTCTTTGTACTGCAGGGCAAGGCGTGGATGGCCGGGACAAGCCTGGCCATGACGATGCCGAAGCTTCAGCGCCCCAAGCGCCAGCGCGACGCGCATTTTGTCGCACCCCGGAGAAGAAGTGTTCGGATGCACGAATCTGCAGGCAAGTCGGCACGTTAACCGTATCGCACATGCAACTTAGGGCTGATTGTCCGAGCCTGCGTAAGGAAGAATTAAAAGGCCCCTACTAGCGTCTCGGACATCTTTTGAAACATCCGGGCCTGATGACCCACCTAGTATAGTCTATCTCTTGGGGAAGCCGATGTCGCGCGCATTGATCGAAACCAGTAGTTGCAATGTGGATCTTGAGCTGCGGCCGATCGACCCGGCCTGGATCATCGAAGGCAATCCGGTGTCGCGCTCGCACATCCTGTCGACCAGCAGCGACGGCACTGCATCGACCATCATCTGGTCCTGCACCGAAGGGCGCTTCAACTGGTACTACGATTTCGACGAGACGATCATGATCCTGGAAGGATCGATTGTTCTCGAAAGTGACGGCATGCCGCCGAAGCGCTATGGCGTCGGCGACGTGGTGTTCTTCCGCGACGGCGCCCACGCCAAGTGGCATGTCGAGGGCTATGTCAAGAAGATCGCCTTCTGCCGCAAGACCAACCCGGTGCTGATCGGCTTCATGGTCCGCGTCGTCAACAAGCTCAAGCGGATGTTCTTCGCGTCCGGCGAGCGTCGCCCGGCGACGCTGATGAGCGCCGGCTAGTTTCTCCAAGACGCTTCCCAGCGACTGCGACGGAAGAGGGGCCGGGATGAACTCCCGGCCCCTCTTCACGTCATGACGGAAGCTCGAGCCGGTAGAAGTTTGTGGCCGTCTGCGAGAACAGCGCGGTCTTCTCGGCCTCGCTCAGTGGTGCCGCGATACGCTTGAAGGTATTGAAGATCACCTGATAGCTGCACTGGCCCTTGTCGGGCGGAAAGTTGCTCTCGAACATCGCGCGCCCCACGCCAAACGCCTCGATGCAGGTCTCGATATAGGGTCGCCAGGCCGCGGCAAGCTCCTCCGACGAAGGCGGCTTGGGGCGAAGATGGAAGTCATAGCCGAGCAGGCACATCGCGAGCCCGCCGAGCTTGACCACCACATTCTCGCACTTGGCGATCTCGCGGATCGACGTGCGCCATTGCGCAAACACCTCCTCGCGCCGCCCGGCGAATCGGCCGACGCCGGCCGGGCCGCCGCAATGGTCGAGCACGATCCTGGTGTCGGGGAAGGCGCGCGCAAGCTCGGTCAGTTCGCCGATCTGCGGATGAAACAGCCAGGCGTCGAAGCTCAGGCTCAAGGGCGCAAGGCAGGCAAAGCCCTTACGGAAGGTCGCATCCTGCAACAATCCCTTCGGCCGGTTCGCATACATGCCGGCGACGACGGGGTCCGCGTCCCAGGCCGAGGAGTGCCGGATTCCGCGGAAGCGTCCGTTCCCGGCGGCGATCTCCGCCTCCAGCACCGGTCTCGCCGCATCGCCCAGCAGCAGGTTGACGTGGCTGACGATGCCGGCGCAGATCGCGGCCTTGCCATAGCCGCCGCTTGCGCTCATCGCGGCGACGCCGTTCGCGAACTCGACCTCGCCCACGGGCCGGAATGCCTCTGGGCCGTGCGCGCGATACATCGAGCGGCAATCGACATAGACGGTGGCGATGATGTTGTGGCCGGAGGCGATGTCGGCCGCCATCTCCTCGATCAGGTAGCGCTGGCCGCGGTTCCAGAGATGATGATGGGGATCGACGATCGGCCGTAAGGGATCGATGACCTCTTCCTGATGCTGCGCGAGCCAGTCCTCGCGCGGTTCGACGAATAGTCCGCTGGTGTTGGCGGGCAGGCCGCTTGCTGCCATTGGCGTTCGCTTCCCCTTATGATTATTGTACGGGAAGCCTAGCATCTCGTCCGCGCGCACAGCAGCGCGCGCCGCGCAACCCACGTCCGTCATCGCGGGGCATATCGGCGCGGTCGTCAGCCCTTGCGTCGCCGTGCCCTCACGTCGACGTTCAGCCGCCAGTCCGGCGCGGTGGCCGGCTTGACCTCACCGAGCCAGTGGAAGGAATCCTCCGTGATCTCGGTAAAGCTCCAGCGCGTCAGGTCGCCGGTCTCGGTCGTGCCCTCCTGCACGATATCCGGCCCCCGAGGCCGGCCGATCTGCTGGCGGAACACGCTGCGCCCGAGATCGAACCAGGCAATCCGCCAGGCCGTGATGGTTGGATCGTAGACCCGCAAAGTCGTGCCGTACCAGTTGCCCGCGATCGGAAAGGCCGGCGCGCCGGCAGGGCGCGGGATGATCCAGACGTCCTGGACGGCGCGCCCTTCGAGCACCCAGCCGAAATGGATTTCGCCGGGCGCGACGTGCCGGTTGCCATCGGGCGCATGGGCCGTGATCTCGGCGTCCCAGTCGCCGACGAACCGTCCGTAAAGCTGAAGTGCCGCGGCGTGCTCGGGATGCGGTCCGTCCGCGTGCAGAAATCTCGCAAATTCGGTCATGATGATCTCCTGTTGGCGGCAGACCAGCACGAACGGATGGCAGGGGACTTGGAGAAAATTGCGCGTCAGACCCCGTCGAGGATGATCACCGTCGGCGTACCCGGCAGCGCATCGCGCGACATCCGGAAGCTGCGCTCGAGCCGCCGGTCGATCTCGAAATCCCTGCCGATGCGGCGCATGAAGTCGTCGAGCGGGGTGGCGAAGCGGTGCATCGGCAGCACCACGGAGGCGCGCAGGCGCTTGGTGATCTCCGAGATGCCCTCCAGCGACATGGTGTAGGTCCCGTCGATCGGCACCATCACGATGTCGAGCCGGCCGATCTGGGCAAAATGGCTGTCGTCGAGCTTGTGGTGCAGATGGCCGAGATGGCCGATGCAGAGGCCCGCGACTTCGAAGATGAAGATCGAATTGCCGTCGCGGATCATGTCGACGCCGGCATCGTCGCCGAAATAGCGGCGGATGTCGGTCGTGACATTGCGGATGAAGGTGTCGCCGATGCGCTCCGAGATCAGCGCCGGCTTGCCGTCTTCGCCCCAGCCATGCAGCACATGCGGAATGCGCCTGTCGGGAAACAGAGTGTAGTGGGTGCTGTGGGCCCGGTTCATGGTGACGACGTCGGGCAGCCGGCCGACCTGATAGGCGCCGCTATAGTCGGTCGCGATGCGCAAGCCGCCGGGCGTGTCGATGACATAGGTGGAATGGCCGGCATAGGTGATCTCGACCTCGGCCACGTTCGCCGCCTGCCGAAACGCCACCGGCACCGCGCGCGGCGCCGCGTTGGCCATTGCCAGGCACTCGCTGCGCTGCGGCTGCTGTTGCGCGAGGGCAGGGCTGAGGAATGCGCCGAACAGCGCGAGGGCCGCGGAAGCAAGTCGCCACATGAATTCGTCCCCGATGACGCCCGAGGAAGTCTAACGCGCAATGCGGCGCGCGGCCAACAGCGCGCGATCAACAGCGCGTCAGTGTCGCAGCCTCATTCATGCCGCGGGCTGAACTTCCAGGTGATGGCGACGAGGCCCGCGGTGATCAGGCCGCTGATGAGGCCGGCGATCGGAAGCGCAAGGAAGAGCGCGGCGGTGGCGGCCCAGCCGATCGAGGAGAAGGCTTCGGCGAAGGTCGCAAGCCGCGAGGAGGTCTGGCGGCGGCGGAACTGGCTGCGCCGGGCCTGCACCCGGAACCAGAGCTGGATCGCGGTGGCGGAGGCTGCGCTGACGATGATGGCGCCAGCAGTGATCGCGGCCTGGAATAGCGATGCGAAGGCGAGCGCTGCGACCAGCGGGGTGAAGATGACGGCGATCGCGATCAGCACCACCTCGATCTTTGCGCGGATGACGCGCGAGGGTGACAGTGGCGCGGTCGCGACCAGGTCGGGTGCGTCCTCGCCCGAAATCGTCAGCCAGGCGAGCCCGCCCGCGAGCTGTCCGGCCGCCATCACGATCACCGGCGTGATCAGTGTCAGCGCCGCGGAGCTGTCGGAAAAGCTGCGCCAGAGCAGCAGCGCCGGCGGCACCAGATAGAGAAGCTGCATCAAGGTCTGCGAGATCAGCCAGGGATCGCGCCAGAGCAGCAGGAACTCCTTGCGCTGCAGCGCCTGCTGGCGCGATCCGGCGCGGAATGGGCGCTCCTTCGCACGCCGGCGGCCGGCCGCGCCGTAACCGGCGGCGTCGATTGCAGTGTCGGCGAAGCGGTCCGAGAACAGCGCCATGACGCTTCCGAGCAGCACCAGCCCAAGGGCGAGCAGAGACAATAGCGCGGCGCTGTCGCCCATGGTCGCCCGCGCCGGCCACCACAGGATGCTGTCGGCGTCGGGCGCGTAGGCGGCTGCGGCATCGGAGGTCAACATGGTGAAGCGCGACAACGTGCCGTAGGACATGATCGCGGCGATCTGCAGCGCGATCACGAAGCCGGCGCCGATGATGGCCGCCAGGATTTGGGCAATGAGGCGCGTCCGCGCCGGCCCGATCAGGCGGAACAGGAGGATGGTGACGGCGATCGCGATCGCCGCGGCCGACAGGCCCATGGCGATGACCACCCCGAACGCCGTAAGCCACCGCGCGCCGCCGCCGATCACCAGCACGTCGATGAAAGGCGTCGAGAACAGCAGCGCCATCGCCGTGATCGCCAGCGCGATCGCGGCGATGCGCACCGAGAACAGGTTGGTCAGCATCGCCGGCGACGACATGATGAGGTCGAGGTCGGCGCGGGCATAAAACACCCGCGTCACCGATTCGATCGCCTGCGACAGCATCAACGTCCAGGCCAGCCCGATCGTCGCCGTGATCACGATCAGCGACGATTTGTCGAGCGGCAATTGCAGCCCGGCAAAGCGGCCGATCACCGCCCAGGCCGGCAGGTGCAGCAGCGCGGCGAAGGCGATCAGGCCGATCACGGCGGCGCGCCTGCGCTTGCGTCCGCCCGTCATCATCGCGACCCATTCGCGCCAGGCGAGCCGGAGCTCGTGACGCGCGAACCAGGAGAGCGCCGTCGCCGAGCTCATGCGGCGGCCTGGAGCGTCACCAGCGCGATGAAGAGATCCTCGAGGCTGGTGTCGGCATGGCCGTTCTGCCGGCGCAGGTCGGCAAGCGTGCCCTCGGCGACCAGGCGGCCCGACGCGATCACGCCGATGCGGTCGGCCATGCGCTCGGCGACCTCGAGAATATGCGTGGTCATGATCACGGTGCAGCCGGCGCGGACGCGCTCGCTCAACAGTCCTTTGACGTGACGGGCGGAGACCGCATCCAACCCGGTGAGCGGCTCGTCGAGGATGATGAGGCGGGGATCGTGCACCAGCGCGCCGGCGAGCGCGACCTTCTGGCGCATGCCCTTGGAAAAACCCTCGCAGCGCTCGTGCCGGTGCGGCGCGAGGCCGAGCGAGCTCAACAGCTCCTGCGCCACCGGCTCCGAGACGCGCGGCGGGATGCCCCAGAGGCCGGCGACGAATTCGAGATATTCGAGCGGCGTCAGCTTGTCATAGATCATCGGCTCGTCGGACACCCACGCCATCACCTGCTTGGCGGCGACGGGATTTTCGAGCGCATCGATGCCGAAGATCGACACGGCGCCGGCATCGGGCCTGAGCAGGCCGGCAACCATGCGCAGGGTGGTGGTCTTGCCGGCGCCGTTGGGGCCGACCAGTGCGTAGAATTCGCCGGCATGGATGGTGAGATCGAGGCCATCGACCGCCAAACGGTCAAAACGCTTCGTTAACCCTCGGACCTCGAGTGCCGCGTTGTCCGGCTTCATGACGGCCACACCATCCGGTTTCGCATTGCCCGTGACCATGCCCCCAAGATGTTTCGGCACCGTGAATCTACGGCAGCAAATTCCGCCATCCGGCATCGACCAAAGGCAAGTCACCGTTTATTGACAGCGATGGACGGTTCAGGCTGAATTGGCGCCGGGACAAATAGCGCTAGCGCGGCGAAACGACTGCGTAGCGACTGGACACAAGATGCGGCGAGGCGGTCAAAAAGAACCGCCGGTTGCGTCGGGAGGACGTACGGCGATGCTGGACTTCGTTCAGCAGCTTGTCAGCGGCGTCGCGCTCGGCTGCGTCTACGGCCTGATCGCGCTCGGCTTCGTGCTCGTCTACAAGGCCACCGAGGTCGTCAATTTCGCCCAGGGCGATCTGATGATGCTGGGCGGCTTCTTCGCCTTCACCTTCATCGGCATGATGGGCCTGAACTACTGGCTCGGCTTCGCCGGCGCGGTCGCCGCCATGGCGCTGTTCGGCATGCTGGCCGAGCGCGTGGTGGTGCGGCCGATTCTGGGCTATCCGCAATTCTCCATCATCATGGCGACCATCGGCCTCGGCTATTTCCTGCGCTCGGTTGCGGGCATGATCTGGGGCACCGACGATTTCAAGATCGACACCCCGTTCAGCCAGGGCGTGCTGCGGATCGGCTCGCTGGTGCTCGCCTATGACAAGCTCTCGGTGATCGCCGCCACGATCATCCTCTGCACGCTCCTCTATTTGTTCTTCAACAAGACGACGCTCGGCACCGCAATGCGCGCGAGCTCCGAGAACATGCTGGCCGCCTACTACATGGGCATCCCGGTCAAGCGCGTCGTGTCGATCGTCTGGGCGATCAGCGCCGCGGTCGCGACCTGCGCCGGCGTGCTGCTGGCGCCGATCACCTTTATCCACTCCAATGTCGGCCTCGTGCTCGGGCTGAAGGCCTTTCCTGCGGCCGTGCTCGGCGGCTTCGGCTCGATTCCCGGCGCCGTCGTCGGCGGTGTGCTGATCGGGGTGATCGAGAGCATGGCCGGCTTCTATCTGCCCGAGGGCTGGAAGGACGTTGCGCCCTACATCGTGCTGCTCGCCGTGCTGCTGCTCAAGCCCGAAGGCCTGTTCGGCCTTCACGTCCGCAAGAAGGTCTGAACGCCATGCGCTTCCTGTTCAAGACCGATTATGAGGACGACATCCGCCTGTTTCCGCATTCGGGCTATGTGGTCTCATATGGCCTCTTGATCGCTGTGCTGCTGATCGCGCCTTACGTGCTCTCCAGCTATTTGATGAGCCAGCTCGTCTTCGTCTGCATCTATGCGACCGTCGGAGTTGCGCTGTTGATCCTGACCGGCTTCACCGGGCAGGCCTCGCTTGGCCATGCCGCATTCCTTGCGATTGGCGCCTACACCGCGGCTTACCTGCAGAAATACAACGTGCCGTTCCCGGTCTATTTCCTCGCCGCCGGGCTTCTGACCGGCCTCATCGGCGCGCTGGTCGGCTTCCCGGCGCTGCGGCTCCAGGGCATCTATCTCGTCATCGCCACCATTTCCTTCGCCTTCATCGTCGAAGAGATCCTGGCGCGCTGGGAAAGCGTCACCAACGGCAATGAGGGCATGCGCATCAAGACGCTGTCGCTGCTCGGCGTCGCGGTGCCGCGCGACAGCCCGACCTTCTATTTCCTCTGCCTCGCCGTGCTGGTGCTGACCATCGTCGGCACGCTCAATCTGTTGCGCTCGCCGACCGGCCGCGCCTTCGTCGCGATCCGCGACTCCGAGACGGCGGCGCGCAGCATGGGTGTCAATGTCGCGCTGTACAAGGTGAAGTCCTTTGCGATCTCGGCGGCGATCACCGGATTTGCCGGCGTGCTGTTCGCGCACAAGCTCTCCTTCATCTCGCCGGAGATGTTCACGCTCCAGCTCTCGATCGAGTTCATTATCGTGATCCTGATCGGCGGCACCTTCAGCCTGCACGGCGCGGTGCTGGGTGCGATCTTCATCGTGATGCTCGATCCGTTCCTGACCTACCTCAAGGACGACATGCCCGGCATCATCGCCGGTGTCGCCGCGACGCTCGGGGCGGGCACGGAGACTGCCGGAAACATCCAGTCGAAGGTCGCGGCCTTCGCCTCGCTGAACGGGTTGAAGGGCGCGATCTACGGCATCATCATCGTGCTGTTCGTGCTGTTCGAACCGCTCGGTCTGTACGGCCGCTGGCTCAAGATCAAGCTCTTCTTCCAGCTCTTCCCGCTCTACAAGCGCGCCACCTTCAAGCGGCAGAAGATCTACGTGAAATCGGAGCGGAACCGGTGAGCTATTTCCGCGCCGAGAATCTGTCGCTGCACTTCGGCGGCCTGAAAGCGGTCGATGCGGTGTCGTTCGCGGTCGAGAAGGGCGAGATCCTTTCGATCATCGGACCGAACGGCGCCGGCAAGAGCTCGATCTTCAACCTGATCTCGCGGATCTACCGGCCGACCTCGGGCCGCATCTTCTTCGAGGACCAGGACATCACCGAGCAGCCGCCTTACGACATCGCAAAACTCGGCATTGCCCGCACCTTCCAGAACATCGAGCTGTTCGAGAACGCGACCGTGCTCTCCAACCTCCTGGTCGGGCGGCACCGGCATTCGACCACGCGGCTCTGGCAGGAGCTCCTGTTCCTGCCGAGCGTCCGGGCCAATGAGAAGGTGCATCGCCGCCGCGTCGAGCAGGTCATCGAGTTCCTCGATCTCGAGCCCTATCGCGACAAACTGATCTCAGGCCTGCCCTACGGCGTGCGCAAGGTGATCGAGCTTGCGCGCGCGCTGTGCTCGGAGCCGAAGCTGATCCTCTTGGATGAGCCGTCCTCCGGCCTCAACGTCGAGGAGACCGACGACATGTCGTTCTGGATCCGCGACATGAAGAGCGAGCTCGGCATCACCGTGCTGATGGTCGAGCATGACATGACGCTGGTCAACCGCGTCTCCGATCGCGTGATCGCGCTGAACTACGGCCGGGTGCTCGCCATGGGTTCGCCGGCCGAGGTGCAGCAGCATCCCGACGTCGTCGCCGCCTATCTTGGAGCCTGACGCGATGGATGCGACGGTGACGCCCGACATCATCTTAAAGCTCTCCAATGTCGAGAGCTATTACGGGCCGATCATGGCGATCCGCGGCATCTCGCTGGAGGTGCCGCGCGGCCGCATCGTCGCGCTGCTCGGCGCCAACGGCGCCGGCAAGACCACGGTGCTGAAGACGATCTCGGGCATTCTCGATCCGCAGAAGGGCGCGATCGAATTCCTGGGCAAGCCGATCCAGCGCATGGAAGCGGACAAGATCGTGCGGCTCGGCCTCAGCCACGTGCCGGAGGGGCGCGAGGTGTTTCCGTTCCTGTCGGTGCGCGAGAACCTGATGATGGGTGCCTATCCGCGCAAGGATCGCGACGGTGTGGTGGAGGATCTGGAGCGGGTCTACGGCTATTTCCCGCGCTTGAAGGAGCGCATCGACCAGCCGGCCGGCCAGCTTTCCGGCGGCGAGCAGCAGATGCTCGCGATCGGGCGTGCGCTGATGAACCGGCCGACGCTGTTGCTGCTCGACGAGCCATCGCTGGGGTTGTCGCCGATCCTCGTGAGGGAGATCTTCACGATCATCCGCCGCGTCAACGAGGAGCAGGGCATGTCGATCCTGCTGGTCGAGCAGAACGCGAAGGTAGCACTGGAGACGGCGCATTACGGTTATGTGCTGGAGATCGGGCGTGTCGTGATGAACGACACCTGCGACCGCTTGATGCATTCCCAGGACATCCAGGAATTTTACCTTGGCGCCAAAGAGCAGGGCGCGCGGGGCGAACGGCGCTGGAAAAAGAAGAAAACGTGGCGTTAAATGGCATTGCCCGTCCGTAAGAGATAGACCGCCGGCAAGGCAGGCAGCGGAGGGGAAGCGACAAGGAGGGAATGGCATGGCCCGACCGGCGGTGCTGACGGTCGCTGACACGATCGCGAAGAGCTTTCTGCGCGCCGCTGAGACGCGGGGCGACCGGCCCGCAATTCGCGAGAAGAAGTTCGGCATCTGGCAGCCGACGAACTGGCGCGAGTGGCTCTCGATCTCCAAGGAGATCGCCTATGCGCTTCATGCGAGCGGCTTCATGCCCGGCGATGTCGCCTCCATCATCGCCAACGCGGTGCCCGAATGGGTCTACGCCGACATGGGCATCCTATGTGCCGGCGGCGTCTCGTCCGGCATCTATCCGACCGATGCGTCGGCTCAGGTCGAATATCTCGTCAACGATTCCCGCACGAAGGTGATCTTCGCCGAGGACGAAGAGCAACTCGACAAGATCCTCGCCTGCCGCACGCGCTGCCCGACCTTGCAGAAGATCATTGTGTTCGACATGGAGGGCCTCAGCGGCTTTACCGACGACATGGTGATGTCGCTGGACGAGTTTCGCGCGCTCGGCCGCAATCACATGGTCGGCCGCGAGGCGCTGTGGCAGGAGATGATCGACAGCCGCAGCGCAGGCGATCTCGCGGTTCTCGTCTACACCTCGGGCACGACCGGCCCGCCCAAGGGCGCGATGCATGCCAACCGCAGCGTGACGCATCAGATGCGGCACGCCAATGATTTCATTCCGGCGAGCGAAGACGAGGACCGGCTGATCTTCCTGCCGCTCTGCCACGTCGCCGAACGGGTCGGCGGTTACTACATCTCGGTCGCGCTCGGCTCGGTGATGAATTTTGCCGAGAGCCCGGAGACCGTGCCGGACAATCTGCGCGAGGTGCAGCCGACCGTGTTCCTGGCGGTGCCGCGGATCTGGGAAAAATTCTACTCCGCCATCACCATCGCGTTGAAGGATGCGACGCCGCTCCAGCAATGGGTCTATCGTCGTGCCATCGACATCGGCTACCGCATGGTCGATTGCCGGCTCGAGGGGACGACGCCGTCGCTGTCGCTTCGCTTGGCCAACCGTCTCGCCTACCGGCTGGTGTTCCGCAACATCCGCCGCATGATCGGGCTCGACCGCTGCCGCATTGCGTACACAGGGGCAGCACCGATCGCGCCCGACCTGATCCGTTGGTATCTCGCGCTCGGCATCGACATGCACGAGCTCTACGGCCAGACCGAGAATTGCGGCGTCGCGACCATGATGCCGACGGAGCACATCAAGCTCGGCTCGGTCGGCAAGGCGGTACCCTGGGGCGAGGTCGCGCTCTCGCCCGAAGGCGAGATCCTGATCCGGGGCGACTTCCTGTTCATGGGCTACCTGAACCAGCCGGAGAAGACGGCGGAGACGATCGATCCGCGCGGCTGGCTGCACACCGGCGACGTCGGCACCATCGACAACGAAGGCTTCGTCAGGATCACCGACCGTATGAAGGACATCATCATCACCGCCGGCGGCAAGAACATCACGCCCTCGGAGATCGAGAACCAGCTCAAATTCTCGCCCTACATCTCCGACGCCGTCGTGATCGGCGACAAGCGGGCCTATCTCACCTGCCTTGTCATGATCGACCAGGAGAACGTCGAGAAGTTCGCCCAGGACCACGACATTCCCTTCACCAATTATGCGAGCCTGTGCCGGGCGATGGAAATCCAGGACCTGATCTGGCGCGAGATCGAGCAGGTCAACGCGAATTTCGCCCGCGTCGAGACCATCAAGAAATTCTACCTGATCGAACGTCAGCTCACTCCGGAGGACGAGGAGCTGACGCCGACCATGAAGCTGAAGCGCAGCTTCGTGAACAAGCGTTACGCCGCCGAAATCGACGCGATGTATCGCGAGCGCGCGGTGGCTTGAGAGCGCATGCCCCGGAAAGTGGAAGCAGGTTTTCCGGCACGGGGTGTGCGCAGAAAAGAAGCGAAGCAGCGATGGCCCCGCCCTTCGCACAACACGGGCCCAAGGAGAGGAGACGTCAATGTCGAAGTCGTTGAGGGCGTTCGGCCTTGCGGTAGGCGCGGTGGCGCTCACCCATCTGCCGGCCGCGGCGCAGACCAAGGTCACCAATGAAGGCATCTCGGGATCCGAGATCGTCATCGGCACCCATCAGGATCTGTCGGGTCCGATCAAGGTCTGGGGCGTACCGGTCTCCAACGGCATGAAGATGGCGGTGGAGGAGATCAACGCGGCCGGCGGCATCAACGGCCGCAAGATCAAGATGATCCTGGAAGACAACGGCTACGACCCGAAGAAGGCGGTGCTCGCCACGCAGAAGATGGTCGAGCGCGACAAGATCTTCGCGATGATCGGCCCGATGGGCTCGCCGACGGTGCTGGCAGCGCAGGACACGCTGTTCGACGCCGGCGTGCTTCAGCTCTTTCCGCTGACGGCGGCCGAGTTCACCTTCAAGTTCGATCCGGCCAAGCCGCAGGAGCGGCTGAAGTTCAACAACCTGCTGCCGTACGTCGAGAGCACGCGGGCCGCGCTCAAATACATGATGGAGTGGAAGAACTTCAAGAAGCCTTGCATCATGCACCAGGACGACGAGTACGGGAAGAACGTGCTCGACGGCTTCAACCAGCAACTCACCGCCATGAAGGTGCAGCCTGCTTCTGTGACGAGCTACAAGCGTGGCGCCTCCGATTTCAGCGCGCAGGTCGCCAAGATGAAATCGGACGGCTGCGATCTCGTCGTGCTCGGCACCGTGATCCGCGAGACCATCGGTGCGATGGGCGAAGCAAAGAAGCTCGGCTGGGACGTCACCTTCCTCGGCGCCACGCCGACCAACGTGCTGGAAGTGCCCACCCTCGGCAAGGACGCGGTCGAAGGGCTCTACGCCGCGAGCGGCTTCGAGATCCCGTACGAGGACACGGCCAAGGGCAAGGTCCATGACTGGCTCGTCAACTACAAGAAGATGTTCGGCACCGACGCCAATACCCAGGCGATCATCGGCTATAACGCCGTGATGACCTTCGGCTTCTATGCGCAGAAGGCCGGCAAGGATCTCACCGGCCAGAAGATGCTGGACGCGCTGGAGTCCGGTGACAAATTCCTCGACATCTTCAATTCGCCGCCGACCAAGTTCTCCAAGACCGACCACCTCGCCAACACCATCACCCAGGTGCAGCAGGTCAAGGGCGGCCGCTGGGTGCTGGTGAAGGACAATCTGATGTTCTGACTTCACCTCTCCCCGCTTGCGGGGAGAGGTCGGAATTCAAGCGAAGCTTGAATTCCGGGTGAGGGGGGCTCTCAGCGAGTCCCTCTTGAGCCGAATTTGCGGAAGCAGCCCCTCACCCCAACCCTCTCCCCGCGAAGAGCGGGGAGAGGGAGAAGGACCTACGACCCCCCGCTCGCAATCCCCGAGTTCACCGGCGCCAGCTCGTCTTCGCGGCATCGCCAACCGTCGGCGGCTTTCACGAAGGCGAAAGTCCGCTGGATCCGCAAGCGGCGCGTCACGTTGAAGGCTTCTGCGGAGCGCTCCCTGTTGGCGGCGCCCGGCTGCGGACGGCCGGACCTCGTGTCCCAGCAGGTGCCGGTGCAGGTCGAGGCAATCTTGCTGCAGGCGGTGAAGGGCGCCAGCACGACCATTTCGATCTCGCCGGTGACCTGTGCCTCCTGCTCGGTCACCTGACTGTCGACCGCGAAGACGCGGTTGATCCGGACGAAGTTGCCGCATGAACTCGCCGCATGAATTCGCGCCGCGCAGAAGTCGACGGCATCGGTGTCGGGGAGCTGCGCCGCGATCTGCCGGCCGAACACCTTCTTCGGATCGCCTTTGGCGGCGGCGATCTCCGCGGTCTTGCTGCTCAGGTAGTCGGCGAGACAATCTTCCGCGGGCGAAAGCTCAGCAAGCGGCACGTTCTCCTTGCCGACCAGATTGCATTTGCGGTCGCGCTCCCTGGTCCAGCGTCCGTACTCGGCGAAGGCAAAGCGCGCCTCGGTCGGGTTCAGCTTGTTGATCAGGCCGAGGACCTCTTTGTTGAGCTCCGTTTCGGTCAGCGCCAGCGCCGGGTCGGCGCAGATCAGCGCGCCCGCCGCCGTGTTGGCGGCGAGGCAGTCGAAATCGGGATCGCGCAGGATGGCGGCGCGCTCCTCGGTCACCTTGAGGAGGCAGGCCTTGACCCGTTCGACATCCTCGTAGCGAACCGCAGCCTGGCCGATGATTCCGCAACCGAGACTGCGCTGGCGGATCCAGATCGCATTCTCTTCGATCGCGGGCAGGCGATCGGGCAAGCGAGCCAGCCGCGCTTCGATCGCTCCGCTCAATTTCTCGGCAGCGGCGGCGAGCTGGGCATCGCCGCAGAACATTTGATTGGCGGGATCGCGGTTCTGCGCGCAGTTGTTCTTGGTGAACAACGGCAGCTTGTCGGCGATGGAGCGATCGGACGTGCCGGATTGCGCGAAGGCCGGCGACGCCAGCAGCGCAAGCACAGTCAGCACGATGAACCGCATTCCGTTGCCCCCCAGCATGGTGGCGGCCATGCTAGCTTCCCCGATCGCGCGGCGAAATGCCTTTGTGGCGGTACGGGCTACAAGTCGCCCGGCTCAGTGCATCGCCGCGCTTACGGCGACCAGCGACACGCGCACCGGCTCGTCGACATATTTCAGCACGGCGGATCGATAGAGCACGAACAGCGGCTGATAGCTCCGGGCGTCCTCGTCCTCGACCATCGCCATGCGGCGGTTGTCGAGCATCAGCCAGCGGCCGTCGAGCCGCGCGGCCGCGACCGCGTGCTCTGCGCCGGAGTGCGTGTCGCGCACCACCACGATGCGGAGGTCTTCGGCCGCAACGCCGGCGAGCCGCAACGCAGCCAGCTTGGCGATGGCGTAGTCCTCGCAGTCTCCGGTGCCGCGCTGGAAGGTCGCAAGCGGTGAGCTCCAGACATCCTCAGCGCCGTCATTCGCAGCCTTGATGGCGAGGTTGATGGCGCGATTGGTCTCGCCCAGCCGCGCGCGTCCGTCGCGGGCGCGAGCCCGGTCGACGATGGCGAGCAGCTTGAGGGCCGCGGGCGAGGCGCAGTTGTCGCGGTCGCCGTCGCAGAGCGCGAGCTGCACCATGTCGTCATCGATCTTGTCCTTCAGCGCGGACCATTTCTGCCGCAGGCTGCCGGTGGAGATGGCGAAGGCGAACACGCCGAACGGCTCGGCCGATTTGCGCACCAGCACGGCGGATCCCGGCGACAGCAGCGTGCCGGCGCGAAGCTCGGCGTTTGGTCCGAGCAGGCTCAATCCGCACAGGACCAGGATTGCGCGCCAGGCGCGCCTGCGAGCTGTGGTCTCCATCTGACTTCCCCTTCCGGCTTCGTCAGATCCCCTCGACCTGTCCGTGCCGGGCTTTGTTGCTTTCGCGCAGATGGTGCGAGGCGGGGCGTTTTGGTCAGCTTAACGCGCGCGGCGGAGGGCGCCAAAAACCAATAACAGACTGAAATCAGACTAGACGTTTTGGGTAAAATTTTACGGATCGGCCGCAACTGAGGCCGGAGTTGCCGTGAAATGGAACCAATTGCCGGTGCAGGCTGTGGAACAATTGATTCTGCGTTCTATGGCTAACGGGCCGCTAATTTCACGGGTTCTGTTAGCTGCCTCACAGTTTTAGTTCCGTGTTTGCTGCAGGATGCTGCAGGGCACCACGAACCAAAGATGACACAAGTAATCGCCGCCGAACTTTGACGGCAGTATACTTCAAAAGACGAAATATGCGTCTGAATGAGCTGAATTCGACTGGGGAACCTCGAAAATTTACCTTGCTTCCTCTCCGGTCCCACTACCCGGATCGGGGTCGGGTGGTCTTGTGATGCGAAATCACACAAGCAATAGACGGTTTCACTAAGGACTTGGTAATGATATGCAAGCTTAGGCGGGGCCCGCGCGCCCGATACTTATTTCAATATTAACGTTTTTACGGTGCCCCGTTGAATTACTACGCTGGCAAGCTTGACGCCGCGCTCTCCTTGGATGGCCAGGGTTTACACCCGCCCGCCGACGTCCATGTCGATTCCTTCACGGCGAAATCGCATGGTCATGTCCCGGACGGCGCCGTCGTTGTTCCCGATCCGAACCTGATCTTCCACGGTGAGTTCCGCCGCGCCGGCGTCGATCTCGTGCTGTCCAACGACGGTCATGAGTTCGTCGTTCACGATTATTTCAAAGGCGACAAACGCGCGGCGATCGCCTCACCGGACGGCGCGCATCTCACCGGCGACATCGTCAGCGCGCTCACCGGTCACGTCCAGTACGCGCAGGCGGCGGCCGGCGCGGCTGGCGCGGAGGTCATCGGCCACGTCACGAAGCTCGCCGGCAGCGCGACCGCGGTGCGCAACGGCGTCTCGATCATCCTGAACAATGGCGACAACGTCGAGAAGGGCGACGTGGTCTCGACCGGCGCGGATTCGACGCTCGGCATTACCTTCATCGACGGCACTGTGTTCGGCCTGTCCTCCAACGCGCGGATGGTGCTGAACGACATGGTCTACGACCCCAATGGGTCGAACAACTCCTCGCTGCTCAGCCTGGTCGCGGGCACCATCACCTTCGTTGCCGGCGAGACCGCCAAGCACGGCGACATGAAGGTCGACACGCCGGTCGCCACCATGGGCATCCGCGGCACGGCGGTGCTGACCCAGATCAATTTCATCGTGCCCCCCGGCGGCGGCGATCCGCAGCCGCAGGCGAACTTCCAGGTGCTGGTCGAGCCCAACGGCACGACCGGCTCCTACATCCTGTTCGACAAGATCACGCTGCTGCCGATCGCGACCGTCAACCAGGCCGGTCAGATGATCCAGATCAGCGGCGGCAACGTCTCGGTCAGCAATGCGCTGCTGTCGCCGGACGTGCAGAAGCTGATCACGGATGTGTTCACGCTGAAGTTCACCGACAACAACAGCAACACCAAGCTGACCACGAACTTCACCGATACGATCACGCAGACCAGTGACGGTCTCGTGATCAAGACGGCCGCGGGCTTTGTCGCGATCCCGACCTTCGTCAATCTCAACCAGCTAGGTCCGACGCCGCAGGCGCCCGCCGACCATACGACGTCGAACGACCGCATCCCCGGTCCGCCCGAGGCACGGAGCCTCAATCTCGACGGCAATGTGCAGACGGCGTTCCTGCTCACCGAGCGCGCCGACAAGACCGGCGACGCGACCGATCTCGACACGGTCAGCGGCAGGATCACCTTCCTCGACTTCAATCGGGGCGACCAGCCGACGGTGCAGGTCGATCTCGCGCCCAACTACGTCTACAAGAACGCCGGCCAGCAGGACGTCACCGCCACGCTCACGGCGCTGCAGCAGCAGGACATCGCGGCGACCCAGATCAAGATCGCGGTCGTGCCCGATGCAAACAACCACAACAACGGCTCGGCGGTCTGGACCTACAGCATTCCCGACAAGAGCTTCGACTTCCTCGCGGCGGGCGAGACGCTGACGCTGACCTACGTCGTTCGCGTCGACAATAATTTCGCACCGAACAACGAAACGACCTACATCCCGATCACCATCACGATCACCGGCACCAACGACAAGCCGACCATCGCGACGTCGGGCGGTACCGTGATCGAGCAGATCGGGACCGGCAACACGGTTCTGGATACCATCACCGGCACCGTCACCTTCACCGACGTCGATTTGACCGATCGGCCGATCGTGAGTGCGGCGATCTCGTCGACCCAACCGTTCAAATATCTCGATGCGCAAGGCCACGATGTCACGTCGTCACTGACCCCGGAGCAGTTGGCCGCGATCGCCGCCGTCGAGGTGCCGCTCACCGTGGTGCAGGCCGCGGGCAATGCCAACAATGGTACGGCCAAATGGACCTATAGCGTCGCCGACCACTTTTTCGATTTCCTCGCCGACGGCGAGACGCTGGTCCTCAATTACGTGGTGCAGGTCGATGACGGGCACGGCGGCGTCGTCAGTACGCCGGTCACCGTCTCTATCAATGGCGCTGACGTTAATATCGAGGGCACCAACGACGTGCCGACGATCGTCGACCAGTCGACGACCGCGACCGGAGCGCTGACCGAGGATGCGGCGACGACGCTGGCAGCGAACGGCACGATCACCTTCCGCGATCCCGACCTCACGGACACTCACACGGCGAGCTTCGTGCTGAAGTCGTCGGATGCACACGCCAACCTGCCAGGCTATTCGGAAACCGCGCCCCTCAGCGAGATCGGGACGTTCGCGCTGACGGCGGTGACCGAGCATCCCGGCGTCAGCACCATCGGGTCGGTCGGCTGGAGCTTTACGCTCGACGACTCTAATCCGGTGCTGCAGTCGCTGGCCGAGGGCCAGACCATCACCCAGGTCTACACCGTCACCGTCGACGATCATCACGGCGGAACTGTCGGCCAGGACGTCACGGTCACCATCACCGGCACCAACGACGCCCCGACCATCACCAGCAGCGCCGCCGCGGCAACGGGCAAGGTCACCGAGGACACCGGCCTGACGCTGTCGATCGACGGCACGCTTACGATCCAGGATCTCGATCTGATCGACACCCATACGGCGCAGGTGGCGTTCAAGTCGTCGACGTCGAATGCGCATCTGCCCGGCTTCGGCGACGGCACCGATCATATCGGTACCTTCACGATCGATTCGTCGGTGACCGAAGTGAACACCGACACCGACAACGGTGCCTCGCTGGGCTGGCACTTCACGCTCGACGACTCTAATCCGGTGTTGCAGTCGCTGGCCGAAGGCCAGACCATCACCCAGGTCTATACCGTCACCTTCACCGACGACCACAATGCGACGGTGTCGCAGGACGTCACGGTCACCATCACCGGCGTCAATGACGCGCCGACGATCACAAGCGGTGCGGCGGCGGCAGCGGGCGACGTCACCGAGGATACGGGCCTGACGCTGTCGCTCGACGGCACGCTGGCGATCCAGGATCTGGATCTGATCGACACCCACACGGCGACATCGACGTTCAAGTCTTCATCCGTCAGCTCGGCTCTGCCGGGCTTCGACAGCAGCTCGCATATCGGCACCTTCACAATCGATCCGTCGGTGACCGAGCTGACCACCGACACGGACAACGGCGCGACGCTCGGCTGGCACTTCACGCTCGACGACAGCGATCAGACGCTGCAGTCGCTGGCCGCGGGCCAGACCATCACTCAGGTCTACACCGTCACGTTTGATGATCACCACGGCGGCACAGTCAGCCAGGACGTCACCATCACGATCAACGGCGTCAACGACGCCCCGACGCTGGACAACGCGTCCTTGCCGTCCGTCGCCGGCAACGAAAGCAATCCGGGCGGAGAGGCCATCAGCGTTCTCTTCGCGGGCAAGTTCCACGACGTCGACAATGGTGCGAGCCTGAAGGCGGTCGCGGTGACGTCGGATGCCGCAACCTCCGCACAGGGCGTCTGGCAATACGAGGTTGGCGGTCAGTGGGTCGACATCGGATCGGTCGATGATGCGCATGCGCTGGTGCTCAGCCCGGATACGCTGATCCGCTTCGTGCCGGCCGACGGTTACACCGGTACGCCGGGCGCGCTGGGCGTGCACGCCCTCGACGACACTTATACGGGTGGTGTCACGTCGCCGGCGACGATCGACCTCACGAGCACAGGCACCGGCGGCCCGACCCCGGTCTCGCACGACGTCACCACCATCAGCACGGAGGTGACGGCTCCCGTGGGCGGACCGGTCATCGACACCGAAAGCTTCCAGGTCTGGCATAGCAACGAGACCAACACCGACCTCATCACCAATCTCCGGGTCGTCGATACCGATTCCGGCGCTTCGACGGATACCTTCACGGTCACGGCACTCACCGCGCATGAGGGCAGCAGCGTCGATGTCGATCCCACGCCCCGCTCGCTCGACGACATCAACCTCGCCTTCGAGAACGGCATCACCTACAATCCCGGCGTCCCGGCCCCGCTCGACGACGAGATCACGCTGACCGTCACCGATTCCGCCGGTCACTCCGATGTCGTTCACTTCATCTTCAACGAGGCGGGCGATACGAGCAACGGCATCACGCTGCAAGGCACGGACGGCAAGGATGTCATCTTTGCGACCGAGACGAACGACACGCTGATCGGCGGCGCCGGCAAGGATCAGTTCGTGTTCTCGCCAAACGCGTCGGGTGCCGACGGCCAGCACATCATCAACGATTTTGCGACGGGCGTGGACAAGATCGACCTGCGGCAGTTCTCGGACGTCAGCTCCATCAACGATCTCGTTATCACCCAGCAGTCCGACGGCACAGGCACGCTGGTGACGTGGACCCAGCAGGTCACCCCGTTCGAGAGCGCGCCGGTCACCGAGCATGAATCGATCTTGCTAAAGAGCGTGGTCGCCGCAAACCTCAAGGCGAGCGATTTCATTTTCCACATCACCTGAGGAACGCCTGGCCTCCCGGCGGGGCGGCCCGCCTGGACCGCGGCAAAAAACCTCAATCTTGCACCGCCGGGGAATAGCCAATCGCGCGACTAGGCGCCATGATCGGGGCCTGTGGCGTGACGCAGGACAGGAAGTCCGACCAGAATGAAGCGCTTTAAGACCCTGCGGCGGTGGTTCGCGCGGAAGTTCGGCTTTGCGCGGCTGATGTGCCTGGCGCTGCTGATCGGATTCGCCGGGCTTCGCCTCTGGGATCCGCCGCCGATCCAGGAGCTGCGCCTACGCACCTTCGACATGTTTCAGCTCATCGATCCGCGCCATAAGACGGCGCGGCCGGTCACCATCGTCGACATCGACGACAAGAGCCTGGCCAGGCTCGGCCAGTGGCCGTGGCCGCGCACGCGGATCGCGGACATGATCCTCGGCCTCACCAACCTCGGCGCGGTGGCGATCGGGTTCGACGTCGTGTTCTCCGAGGCCGACCGGCTCAATCCGGACATTGTCGCGAGCCAGATGCGCTATCTGGACGACGTCACCCGCGCCAAGCTGCGCGAGCTGCCGACCAACGACCAGATCCTCTCCGAAGCCATCAAGCGCTCGCGCGTGGTGCTGGGCGAGACCGGACAGCCGGCTGCGACCGCCGAGATCGACAAGACACTTCCCTTCACGGGCGTCGCCACGGTCGGCGAGGAGGGCGCCGAGCGCTTCCTGTACGCATTCCCCGGCCTGCTGCGCAATGTGCCCATCATCGAGACGGCGGCGGCCGGCCGCGGCCTGTTCACCATCAAGACCGAGCGTGACGGCCTGATCCGCCGCGTGCCGATGATCATGCGCGCGCAAGGCAACATCATGCCTTCGCTCAGCCTCGAGATCCTGCGGGTTGTCACCAGCACGCCGACGCTCCTGGTCAGGACCGACAAGACCGGGATCAGGGCGGTCCGCCTCAAGGGCCTCGAGATTCCGACCGACAAGAACGGCCAGCTCTGGGTTCACTATGCCCGCCAGGATCCCTCGATCTATGTCTCGGCGGCCGACGTGCTTGACAACAAGGTGTCGCCCGGCAGGATCTCCGGCAAGCTGGTGCTGATCGGCACCTCCGCGGTCGGGCTCAACGACATCAAGACCACGCCGGTGTCGTCCACGATGCCGGGCGTCGAGATCCATGCCCAGGTGCTCGAAAGCGTGCTGAGCGGCGCGGTCATCTCCCTGCCGAACTACGCGCTCGGCGTCGAGCTGCTCGCGGCGCTGGTCATCGGCCTCCTCGTCATCGCCTTCACGCCGAATCTGGGACCCGTGCGGCTGGTGCTCGCGGGTGCGATGTTCGCGGCCATCCTGATCGGCGTGTCCTGGTTCTTCTACGCGCGGTACCGCTACCTCATCGACTTCACCTATCCGCTGTTGTCGACCACCGCGATCTATCTGACGCTGATCTTCGCGAGCTTCGTCCGCGAGCAGCGCCAGCGCGTGCAGATCCGCGGCATGTTCGCGCAATACATGTCGCCGGTTCTGGTCGAGCAGCTCGCGCTCGCGCCGGAAAAGCTCGTCCTCGGCGGCGAGGAGCGCGAGATGACGATCATGTTCTCCGACGTGCGCGGCTTCACCACGATCTCGGAAACCTACAAGCACGATCCGCAAGGGCTAACCGCCCTGATGAACCGTTTCCTGACGCCGCTGACCAACGTGATCATCGAGCAGAAGGGCTATATCGACAAATATATGGGCGACGCCATCATGGCGTTCTGGAACGCGCCGCTCGACGATGCGCAGCACGAGATCAATGCCTGCGAGGCCGCGATCCGGATGCTCGAGCAGATCGAAATGGTCAACAAGGAGCGCGAACAGGAGGCCGCCGAGGGCGGCCATGTCTACATTCCGCTCAATGTCGGCATCGGCCTTAACACCGGCATCGGCGTGGTCGGCAATATGGGCTCGGACCGCAAGTTCAACTATTCGGTGCTCGGCGACAGCGTGAACCTGGCCTCGCGCCTGGAGGGGCAATCGAAGGAATACGGATTCCCGATCATCGTCGGCTCCTCGACCGCGCTCGCCGCCAAGGACAAGTTCGCGATCCTCGAGCTCGATTTCATCATGGTCAAGGGCAAGACCGAGCCGGAAGTCATCTATGCGATCGCCGGCCGCGAGGACGTGATGCACTCGGCGGCCTTCCAGCGCCTCCGCAACATCACCATCGAGATGCTCGGCTGCTATCGCAGCCGCAACTGGCAAGGTGCGCTCGGCGCGATCGAGCGCGGCCGTCGCAGCGAGGACGCCGACACGCTGGAAAAGCTGTTCAAGCTTTACGAGGCGCGCATCAAGGACTTCCAGCTCAATCCACCCCCCGACGGCTGGTCCGGTGCTTATGCGCTGCTGACGAAGTAGCGGGGCTGCGCTGCGTGCGTGAGCTCCGCAGGAGCCTAAAGCAAGGTGTCGGTCCCGGCCTGCGCCGGGACGACAGAGTTATTTGTGGTTGCGATGTGCCTCAACTCCCTCACTCCACCCCGATCGTGGTCAGGTCCTGGAACCAGTGCTGCGCCTGGACGAACTGCTTGATCCTGGGCGACAGCGCGTGCGGGTTGGTGTCGTGGACGACCCAGACCAGCACGGCGTCGTCGACGATCAGGGCATGCGCCTGTGCGATCAGATCGTCCTGCCTGACGGTGTCGAAAGTCTGCTTGGCTTCATTGATCAGCGCATCGACCTTCGGGTTCTTGTAGCCGCCCCAGTTGACGCCGACCGGCGCGATCTGGTCGGAGGCGAAGAAGCGTACGATGGCGTAGAGCGGATCCGAGGTGACATAGGCGATGTTGTTGGCGGTGATGCCTGCGTTCATTTCGTCGGCCGCGCCCTTGCGCCAATGCGTATATAACGTCTCGAGCTCGACGACCTTGAAGTCGATGTCGATGCTGATTTCCTTGAAACTCTGCTGCAGGAATTCGTTCATTGGCAGCGACAGCATCTGCCCGGTGCCGCCTT
Source organism: Bradyrhizobium sp. ISRA430 (assembly GCF_029909975.1). Classification (NCBI taxonomy): domain Bacteria; kingdom Pseudomonadati; phylum Pseudomonadota; class Alphaproteobacteria; order Hyphomicrobiales; family Nitrobacteraceae; genus Bradyrhizobium; species Bradyrhizobium sp. ISRA430. Next base: position 4,825,995 of record NZ_CP094516.1, on the reverse strand, counting down.
GGGCGATGATGAAGGTGGTCTTCAGCGGCTTGTCCTTGGAGTAGCCGGCCTCCTCGACCAGCTTCTTGGCAGCAGCGAGATCATACGTGATGTCGAAGCTCGGCTTGCCGAACCACGGGCTCGACGGATCGACTTGACCTTTCGCCGGCTTGGCGAGGCCGTTCATCAGGCCGACCACGCCCTCGCGGTCGATCGCGAGGTTGAGCGCCTTGCGCAGGCGAATGTCGGTCCAGGGCGAGCCGGGCAGCACGCTGAGATGATAATTCCAGACATGCGGCGTGATGTTGTCGACGATCTTCATGCCGGCCGCCTTGAGCTGCGGCACGGCGTCCGGCGCCGGCGTCTCGATCAGATCGACCTGCCCGGCCAGCAGCGCGTTGGTGCGCGTCAGCGCTTCCGGCATCGGCACCAGCACGATTCTATCGACCTTCGCAATGCGCTTCTTGTTCCAGTAGTCCGGGTTCTTGGTGAGCTCCGCGAGCTCGCGCGGCACGAGTTTTGTCAGCTTGAACGGGCCGGTGCCGGAGGGCTGGCTTGCGAACTTGTCCCAGTCCTTGCCGAGCTTGTCGTACTGCGCGGGGCTCGACACCAGGAACCAGAGCATCTGATAGGGAAAGAAGGAGTCGACCGTCTTGGTCGTGATCTCCACCGTGAAGTCATCGATCTTGGCGTAGCTCGCGACCGAGGGCAGGCGCGTCTTCACCTGCGCGCTCTGGCGCTTGTCGAATTGCGGCGCCTTGTCGTTGAGCACCTTGTCGAGATTCCAGATCACCGCATCGGCATTGAACTCGCTGCCGTCGTGAAACCTCACGCCCTTGCGCAAGCTGAAGCGCCATTTGGTCTTGTCGTTGTCGTCGACCTTCCATTCGGTGGCGAGCCCCGGCACCAGCCTGCCGGGCCGGTCGGCGACGTCCATCTCCCAGGCGACCAGCGGATCGTAGATCGTGTAGGCCGTGAACTGATAGGCGCCGGCACCGCGATCGGGCTGGCCCGTCGTCAGCGGAATATCCGCCATCGAGATGCCGTAGCGCACCACGGTTTCGGCGCGCGCCGAGATTGCAGAGAACGCCAGCACAAGCACGGCGAGGCAAATCGATGATCGAATACGCATGGCCCAAGGCTCCAAGGGAGAATCGAGAAGGGAGAAATCGGGGCCAAACTTGCAAGCTCGATGCCAGAATATGCAGCGCGACGCGTTTAGCGGCGCGCGATCACAAGGACTTGTCGTCGCATGGGCAATTTGCAGAATAAGTTTCCCCATTGGCATAGCCATTGCATACGATTGCATCAAAAATAGTCATCGAAAGCCGGAAAAGGATTGAGGCGATGCTTATTAAGAAGACTTCTCGCGCGGCGTTGATCGCGGTGCTCGCGCTCGGCACGGCGGCCACATGGCCGCGCGTTGCCAATGCCGAAACCGTGCTGCGCATCGGCATGACCGCTGCCGATATTCCGCGCACGCTCGGCCAGCCCGATCAGGGTTTTGAGGGCAACCGCTTCACCGGCCTCACGATGTATGACGGGCTCACCGGTTGGGACCTGTCCTCCGCCGACAAGGCGAGCGTGGTGATCCCCGGCCTTGCCACCGAGTGGAAGGTCGACGATGCCGACAAGACCAAGTGGATATTCAAGCTGCGTCCCGGCGTCACCTTCCATGATGGCTCGCCGTTCAACGCCGACGCCGTGGTGTGGAATGTCGAGAAGGTGCTGAAGCAGGACGCGCCGCAATTCGACGCGAGCCAGGTCGGCGTTACCGCCTCGCGCATGCCCACGCTCGCCTCCGCGAAGAAAATTGACGACATGACCGTCGAGCTCACCACCAAGGAGCCCGACAGCTTCCTGCCGATCAACCTCACCAATCTCTTCATGGCGAGCCCGGCGAAGTGGCAAAAGCTTTATGATGCCGCCGAAGGCGCCGACGCCAAGGCGAAGTCGCAAGCAGCCTGGGCCGCGTTCGCCAAGGACGCCTCGGGCACCGGACCTTGGAAAATGTCGAGCTTCACGCCGCGCGAGCGGCTCGAGCTCGTCAAGAACGCGAGCTACTGGGACAAGGCGCGCGTGCCCAAGGTCGACAAGATGGTGCTCTTGCCGATGCCCGAAGCCAATGCGCGCACCGCGGCGCTGCTCTCCGGCCAGGTCGACTGGGTCGAGGCGCCGGCGCCGGATGCGTTGCCGGAGATCAAGCAGCGCGGCTTCGTGCTCTATTCCAACGAAGAGCCGCATGTCTGGCCTTGGCAGTTCTCGCGCGTCGAAGGCTCACCCTGGAATGACATCCGCGTGCGCAAGGCGGCGAACCTCTGCGTCGACCGCGAAGGCCTGAAGGATGGGCTGCTTGCCGGCCTGATGGTGCCGGCGACCGGCACCTTCGAGCCCGGCCATCCCTGGCGCGGCAATCCCACGTTCCAGATCAAGTACGACAAGGCGGCAGCGCAGAAGCTGATGCAGGAAGCAGGTTACGGCCCCAACAAGAAGCTGACGGTGAAGGTGCAGACCTCGGCATCCGGTTCGGGCCAGATGCTGCCGCTGCCGATGAACGAATATCTGCAGCAGGCACTCGCCGAGTGCTATTTCGACGTGCAGCTCGACGTCATCGAGTGGAATACGCTGTTCACCAACTGGCGGCGCGGCGCCAAGGATCCCAGCGCCAATGGCTCCAACGCCACCAACGTCACCTATGCGGCGATGGACCCGTTCTTTGCGCTGGTGCGCTTCCTGCAATCGGGCATGGCGCCGCCGGTCTCGAACAATTGGGGCTTCATCAACAATCCCAAGTTCGATGAGCTGGTGAAAAAGGCGCGGCAGACCTTCGATCCCGCCGCCCGCGACGCCGCGCTCGCCGAACTGCACGCGGCCTCCGTCGACGATGCGGCCTTCCTCTACGTCGCCCACGACGTCGCACCGCGTGCGATGAGTCCGAAGGTCAAGGGCTTCGTGCAGCCCAAGAGCTGGTTCGTCGATTTCTCGCCGATCTCGATGACGCAGTAGCTCGCGCAACACGACCGGTGCACCCTCTCCCTTGTGGGAGAGGGTGGCTTCGCAAAGCGAAGCCGGGTGAGGGGTCTCCCTCCGCGGATGCGGACCCCTCGTTCGAAATGACTGCACCCGCGGACAGAACCCTTCATCCGGCGCTTCGCGCCACCTTCTCCCGCAAGGGGAGAAGGAAGAAAGAACCAAACGTGCTCGCCTATATCGCCAGACGCATCGTCTACGTCGTCCCGATCGTCATCAGCGTGGCGCTGGTGTGCTTTCTGCTCGTGCACATCACGCCGGGCGATCCGCTGGTGGCGGTGCTGCCGGCCGACGCCTCGCAGGAGCTCGCGGCGCAGCTTCGCGCCGCCTACGGCTTCGACCGGCCGCTGCCGGTGCAGTTCGGACTGTGGCTGCTGCGCGCGCTGCATGGCGATCTCGGCAACTCAATCGCGACGGGGCGTCCCGTGCTTGCCGAGGTCATGCGCGCGGTCGGTAACACCGTCACGCTGGCGATTGCGGCGGCCATCATCGGCTTCACGCTCGGCCTGTTGTTCGGCCTGATCGCCGGTTATTTCCGCGAGACCTGGATCGACAAGCTGGCGACGTCCTTTGCGATCGCCGGCGTCTCGGTGCCGCATTACTGGCTCGGCATGCTGCTCGTCATCATCTTCTCGGTCGAGCTGAACTGGCTGCCCGCGGTCGGCGCCGGTCCCGGCGGTTCCGGCGCCTGGGCCTGGGACTGGGCGCATCTCAAATACCTGGTTCTGCCGGCGATCACGACGTCGGTGATCCCGATGGGCATCGTCACCCGCACGGTGCGTGCACTCACCGGCGATATTCTCTCGCAGGACTTCGTCGAGGCTTTGCGCGCAAAAGGCCTGCGCGAGCGAGGGGTGTTCCGCCACGTCATCAAGAATGCGGCGCCCACGGCGCTGGCGGTGATGGGGCTGCAGCTCGGCTACATGCTCGGCGGCTCGATCCTGATCGAGACCGTGTTCTCCTGGCCGGGCTCGGGCTTCCTCTTGAATTCGGCGATCTTCCAGCGCGACCTGCCGCTGCTGCAGGGCACCATCCTGGTGCTGGCGCTGTTCTTCGTCTTCCTCAATCTGCTGGTCGATATCGCGCAGGCCGCGATCGATCCGCGCATCAAGCGGGGCTAGCCGATGAGCGAGCTTCCGTTGTCCGCGACGAGCGATGCGGCACTTCAGGCCGCGCCGGCGACCAAGGCGCGCGGCTATTGGGCGACCGTCGGCCGCCGCATCCTGCGCGACAAGGTCAGCATCGCCTGCGCGCTGGTGCTGCTCCTGATCTTTCTCTCGGCGCTGCTCGCGCCGTGGCTTGGGCTGGAGGATCCCTACAAGGGCTCGATGATCCGCCGTCTCCGTCACATCGCAACGCCCGGCTATCCGCTCGGCACCGACGAGCTCGGCCGCGACATGCTGGCGCGACTGATCTATGGCGGGCGACTGTCGCTCGTCATCGGCATCCTGCCCGTGATTCTCGCCATCGGCATCGGCACCTCGCTCGGCATCATTGCCGGCTATGTCGGCGGCAGGCTCAACACCGCGATCATGCGCACGGTCGACGTGTTCTACGCCTTCCCCTCCGTGCTGCTCGCAATCGCGATCTCCGGCGCGTTGGGGGCCGGCATCCTCAACTCCATCGTGGCGCTGACCATCGTGTTCGTGCCGCAGATCACGCGCGTCGCCGAAAGCGTCACCACCGGCGTGCGCAACATGGACTTCGTCGAGGCCGCGCGCGCCTCCGGCGCGGGTCCCTTCACCATCATGCGCGTGCACATCCTCGGCAACGTGCTGGGCGCGATCTTCGTCTATGCCACCAGCCTGATCTCGGTCTCGATGATCCTGGCCGCAGGGCTCTCCTTCCTCGGCCTCGGCACCAAGCCGCCGGAGCCGGAATGGGGCCTGATGCTCAACACGCTGCGCACCGCGATCTACGTCAATCCCTGGGTCGCCGCGCTTCCCGGCGCGATGATCTTCGCGGTCTCGATCTGTTTCAACCTGCTCTCGGACGGCCTGCGCAGCGCCATGGATATCAGGAACTAGGCCATGAGCGAAACCACCACCACTGTCGAAATGCTCGAGCCGGTCGAAGACCGCGGCGGCGTGGCGCAGCCGCTCCTGCGGGTGAGCGGCCTGACAAAACATTTTCCGGTTCGCGGCGAGCTGTTCAGCGCCAAGCGCACCGTGCGCGCCGTCGACAACGTCTCCTTCTCCGTCGCCAAGGGCGAGACGGTCGGCATCGTCGGCGAGTCCGGCTGCGGCAAGTCGACCACCGCGCGGCTGTTGATGCATCTGATGCCGCGCGATGCCGGCGACATCGTCTATGACGGCATGACCGTCGGCCGGTCGCTGTCCTTGCGCGAATTGCGCCGCGGCATGCAGATGGTGTTCCAGGACTCCTATGCCTCGCTCAATCCGCGCCTGACGATCGAGGAGTCGATCGCCTTCGGCCCGAAGGTCCACGGCATGGCTGACAGCGCGGCGCGCGCGCTGGCGCGCGAGCTGCTCGGCAAGGTGGGCTTGCGGCCGGAAAATTTCGCCAACCGCTATCCGCACGAGATTTCCGGCGGCCAGCGCCAGCGCGTCAACATCGCGCGAGCGCTGGCACTGTCGCCGCGGCTGGTGATCCTGGACGAGGCCGTCTCCGCGCTGGACAAATCGGTCGAGGCGCAGGTGCTCAACCTGCTCGCCGATCTCAAGCGCGAGTTCGGCCTGACCTATCTCTTCATCAGCCACGACCTCAACGTGGTGCGCTACATCAGTGATCGCGTGCTGGTGATGTATCTCGGCGAGGTTGTCGAGCTCGGCCCGGTCGACCAGGTCTGGGACGCACCCGCGCATCCCTATACACGCGCGCTGCTCGCCGCGATGCCGTCCTCCGACCCTGACAGGCGCACCGAGAAGCCGCCGATCACGGGCGATCCGCCCAATCCGATCGATCCGCCGTCGGGCTGCCGCTTCCACACCCGTTGCCCGTTTGCGGAACCGCTCTGCGCAAAAGCTACACCAAAGCTCACCGCGCTCGATAAGATGGGCCACGAGGCCGCGTGCTACATGGCGATCCCGGGTTCAGGCCATAGCCGCGCGCCGAGGGAGGAACTTGCATGACGAGACCAACGACAAAAGAGATCAAGGCGACGGCGCAGGTGGCCGGCATTGCCGTGGATGACGAGATCGCGACGCGCATCTCCAACTCGATCGGACCGGCTTTCGAAGGTTTCGCGGCTATCGCCGGCACGCTGCCGTTCGATCTCGAGCCCGCGCTTTACGTGGTCGCGCAGCATGTGAAGGTTTCGAAATGAGCACCGAGCCCGCCTTGATGACGCTCACCGAGGTCGCGCGTGCGATCGCGCTGAAGCAGGTGTCCTCGCAAGAGGTGACGCGGGCCTTGCTGCATCGCATCGAGCAGTGGCAACCGCATCTCAATGCCTTCATGGCAATCGAATCGGAGGCGGCGCTGAAGGCGGCCGATGCCGCCGACGCCGCGCTGGCCAAAGGCGAAGTGAGCGGCCCGCTGCACGGCGTGCCGCTCGCGCACAAGGACATGTATTACGATGCCGGCAAGGTCGCGACCTGCGGCTCGCTGATCCGCCGCGACTTCGTCGCCACCACCACGTCGACCGCCTTGCAGCGGCTGAAGGATGCCGGCCAGGTCCGGCTCGGCACGCTGCATATGGCCGAATTCGCCTACGGCCCGACCGGCCACAACAGCCACTACGGCCCGGTGTGCAATCCCTGGAATGTCGCGCACATCACCGGCGGCTCCTCGTCGGGCTCCGGCTCGTCGGTCGCGGCGCGGCTCACTTATGCCGCGCTCGGCTCCGACACCGGCGGCTCGATCCGCATGCCCGCGCATTTCTGTGGCGTCACGGGGCTGAAGACCACCTGGAGTCGCGTCAGCCGCGCCGGCGCGATGCCGCTGTCGCAGTCGCTGGACACGGTCGGCCCGCTCGCTCGCACCGCCGAGGACTGCGCGTTGCTGCTGGCATTGATCGCCGGCCCCGATCCCGAGGACCCGACCGCAAGCCACGAGCCGCTCGCGGACTATGTCGTCGCGACGAAGGGCTCGCTGAAGGGCCTGAAGATCGGCGTGCCCGCGTCGTTCTATGTCGACGATCTCGACAGCGAGGTCGCGCGTGTGCTGGACGAGACCATCGCGGTGCTCAAGCGCGAGGGCGCCGACATCATCAAGGTCGAGCTGCCGGACCAGCGGCAATTGTCCGCGGCGAGCCAGCTCATTCTCGCCGTCGAAGCCGCCGCCTTCCACAAGCGCTGGATGATCGAGCGGCCGCAGGATTATGGCCCGCAGGTCCTGATGCGCCTGCAGAACGGGCTCGCCGTTCCCGCCATCACCTATCTGGAGGCGATGCGCTGGCGCGGGCCGGCGCTCGCCGCGCACAATGCGGCAACCGCTGACGTCGATGCGGTCATCGCGCCGGCCTCGCCGGTGCCAGCGCCGACGATTGCGGAGAGCGACGTCGGCGGCGGACCGAACGCGCCGGCGCTGTTGCAGCGGCTGACGCTGTTCACCCGTCCGGTGAATTATCTCGGCCTGCCGTCGCTGACGGTGCCGTCCGGCTTCACTCAAAGCGGCCTGCCGATCGGCATGCAGCTCATCGGTCGCTCCTTCGATGAGGCGACCTTGCTCACCATCGGCGCCGCCTTCCAGCGCGTGACCGATTACCACGACCGGGTACCGAAACTGCCGTCATGACAAAGCTCGTCGAGATCTCAGGCCTCAACATCCGCTTTACCGGCGAGCGCACGGTCTTCGCCGTGAACGACCTTAGCCTCTCGCTCGGGAACAGTGAGGTGCTGGGCCTGCTCGGCGAGTCCGGCTCGGGCAAGAGCGTGACGCTGCGCGCGCTGATGCGGCTATTGCCGAGAAAGCGCACGCAGATCTCCGGCCGCGTCAACGTCATGGGCCGCGACGTGCTCGCGATGAACGACGAGGAGCTCTCCGCCTTCCGCGGCCAGACCGTCTCGATGATCTTCCAGGAGCCTGCACTGGCGCTCGATCCGGTCTACACCATCGGCGCGCAGATCGCCGAAAGCGTGGTGCGCCATGAAGGCAAGAGTTTTGCGGAGGGCAGGGCGCGCGCGCTCGAGATGCTCGAGGTCGTGCGCATCCCCTCGGCCAAACGCCGGCTGGACGCCTATCCGCATGAGATGTCCGGCGGCATGCGCCAGCGTGCGATGATCGCGCTGGCGCTGGCCTGCCGGCCGAAGATCCTGCTCGCGGACGAGCCGACCACCGCGCTCGATGCCACCGTGCAGATCCAGATTTTGCTGTTGTTGCGCGAGCTGCAGCGCGAGTTCGGCATGTCCGTCATCTTCGTCACCCACGACATCGGCGTCGCAATCGAGATCTGCGACCGCGTCGCGGTGATGTATGCCGGCCAGATCGTGGAGCAGGGCAGCCTTCGCGACATCGTCCGCGCGCCGCTGCATCCCTATGCCAAGGGCCTGCTCGCCTCCACCATCCACGGCGCGAGGCGCGGACAGCGGCTCGAGACCATCCCGGGCGCCCCGCCCTCGCTGGCGGAGAAGCCGCACAACTGCTCCTTCGCCCCCCGCTGCGCCGCGGCCCAGCCGCGCTGCCTGCAGCAACTGCCGCCGAATGTGGAGGTGGCACCCGGCAGGGCGGCAAGGTGCGTGCTGGCGGAGGCGGTGACAGCAGCTTCGTAGCGAGCTTGTTGTCGATATGACCTGGTCGATTTGAGCTGAAGTGCAGCCCAACGCACGCTGCGCTCCCTCCCCCCTTGCGGGGGAGGGCTGGGGAGGGGGTAGCCCCAAGCGAGATCGGAGTTCGTGGCTACCCCCTCCCTGCCGCTCCCCCCGCAAGGAGGGAGGGAATGAGAGAGAAGTGCGCGCCTTACTTCGCCCGCTCCTTACTTCGAAAATCTTCTGCGCCAGGACAGAAAAATCTCTTGTGCCAAGATGGACTTGTCACAATTCACCGGGCGCATCCCGGCGAGTGCCGGTCTACTTTGCATGGGGTTGTTTTCGCGATTTTTGTTTGAGGGGCAACCGGACGAAGGTGAAGCACATTCACACCTCATTCATCGCCGTTCCGGTTCCATGAGGCCGTTCGCGGAGAGGGACCTCACTCATGTACATTTCCAATGAAGGCCTGCTCGTCATCCTGTTCGTCGGCCTGATCGCGGGCTGGCTGGCCGGCAAGGTGGTGCGCGGGACCGGGTTCGGTATCATCGGCGACATCGTGGTCGGCATCGCCGGCGCACTGGTGGCGAGCTTCCTGTTTCCGAAGCTCGGCATTCGCCTCGGCACCGGCCTCGTGTCCGAGATCGTCTATTCCGCCATCGGCGCGGTCATTCTGCTGCTGGTTGTGCGGCTGCTCCGCGGCGGTGGCCGGCTTTAGCGGGAGGCTTGGCAAGTCGGAACCCGGCGCCGCTTGCAGGCTGGGGAGGGCCGTTAAGCTTGGAAGAAAAAGCCGCGAGCCTGTGAAATTCCGGACTTGCGCACGTGCGCGGTCGGGGTAGATGATGAAGTACCAGTTTCTAGGATTTATTGACTGCATTGGACAAGGGCCGAAAACGCGGTGTTAATCCGGGTCAAGTAGCCCTGAAATTGCATTTTAGATCAGGGGCTTCGCCCATTACCCGAAAGAGATCAGACTGATGGCAGCCGTTCCCGGCTTTCGCCGTTCAGAGCTCAGTGACGCTTTGCGCGCCTGTCGCACGGCGTTCATTGGCGTTGGGCTGATGAGCTGCATGATCAACCTGCTCTATCTGACTGGGTCGATCTTCATGCTGGAGGTCTATGACCGGGTGCTGCCGAGCCGCAGCATCCCGACCCTGGTCGGCCTGATCATCCTGGCCGGCGGCCTCTATATCGCGCAGGGCGTGCTCGACATGATCCGCGGGCGCATCCTCGGGCGGGTCGGCACCGCGCTCGACGAAGCTCTCAACAAGCGCGTGTTCGACACCATCGTGCGCCTGCCGCTTATGATCGGTGGCCGCAACGAGGGACTGCAGCCGCTTCGCGATCTCGACAATGTCCGCGCCTTCCTCGGCGGCATGGGACCGAGCGCGTTTTTCGATCTACCCTGGCTGCCGCTCTATCTCGCCATCTGTTTCGCCTTCCACGTCCTGATCGGCGTGACCGCGCTGATCGGCGCCATCATCCTGGTGGGGCTGACGCTGGTCACGGAGTTCATGTCGCGCCAGCCGGCGCGCGAGGCGATGGGGCTCGCCGCACAGCGCAACGATCTCGCCCAGGCCAGCCGACGCAACGCCGAGGTGCTGGTGTCGATGGGCATGGCCGGCCGGCTGAACCAGCGCTGGAGCGAGGCCAACGAAAAATATCTCACCGGCAATCAGCGCGCGAGCGACATCGCTGGCGGTCTCGGTGCGGTCGCAAAGGTGCTGCGCATGATGCTGCAATCGGCCGTGCTCGCGGTCGGTGCCTATCTCGTCATCCACCAGGAGGCGACCGCGGGCATCATCATCGCCGGCTCGATCCTGGCGGCGCGCGCATTGGCGCCGGTTGATCTCGCGATCGCGCACTGGAAGTCCTTCGTCGCCGCCCGCCAGAGCTGGCATCGCCTCAGCCGGCTCTTGGAGCAGATGCCGGCGCAGGCGATGCCGACGCAACTGCAGGTGCCCTCCAGCCGGCTGTCGGTCGAAGGCGTCTCCATTGTGCCGCCGGGCGATCAGCGCCTCATCGTGCAGGACGCCACCTTCGCGCTGACCGCGGGCAATGGTCTCGGCGTGATCGGGCCGAGCGGCTCCGGCAAGTCGTCGCTGATCCGCGCACTCGTCGGCGTCTGGCAGCCGGTCCGCGGCAAGGTGCGGCTCGACGGCGCGGCGCTGGACCAATGGTCGTCGGATGTGCTCGGCCGCCATATCGGCTATCTGCCGCAGGACGTCGAACTGTTCGGCGGCACCATCGCGCAGAACATCAGCCGCTTTGATCCCGAGGCGACGTCGGACGGCATCATCGCCGCGGCCAAAGAGGCCGGCGTGCACGAGATGATCATCAAGATGCGCGAGGGCTATAACACGCAGGTCGGCGAGCAGGGCGCTGCCCTCTCCGCAGGCCAGGCGCAGCGCGTCGCGCTGGCGCGCGCGCTCTACGGCAATCCGTTCCTGATCGTGCTCGACGAGCCGAACTCCAATCTCGACACCGAGGGCGACGAGGCGCTGACCCGCGCGATCCGCGCGGCGCGCGAACGCGGTGCCATCGTCATCGTCGTGGCGCACCGGCCGATCGGCGTCGAGGCGGTCGACCAGATCCTGGTGCTGCGCGATGGCCGTGTGCAGGCCTTTGGTCCCAAGGAGCAGGTGCTGGCCCAGGTGCTGCAGCCCCGTGTCGCGCCGCCGGCGCCGATCAAGATCGTCAGCGAGGGCGGAGTGACCAAGCCATGAGTACGATGACGATTGGCGGCACGAAGCCCGGCGCGAAGCAGGGCGTGCGGCATTCGATCAGGTTTCACCTGATCCTCGGGCTGTCGATCATGCTGATTCTGGCCGTTGGGCTGGGCGGCTGGGCATCCACGATGCTGATTTCGGGTGCGCTGATCGCGCCCGGGCAGATCGTCGTCGAATCCAACGTCAAGAAGGTACAGCACCCGACCGGCGGGGTTGTCGGCGAGGTGCGCGCCCGCGATGGCGACGTGGTCAAAGCCGGCGACATCGTAGTGCGGCTCGACGATACCGTCACCAAGGCGAACCTTGCCATCGTTACCAAGAATCTCGACGCCGCACAGGCGCGCGCGGCGCGGCTCCAGGCCGAGCAGCGCGGCCTCGACCAGATCCAGTTCCCGCAGTCGCTGCTCGATCGCGTCGCCGATCCCGACGTCAGAACGCTGATCGCCAGTGAAAGCAAGCTGTTTGACGTTCGCGTCAACGGCCGTGCCGGCCAGAAGGCGCAGCTTCGCGAGCGCATCCAGCAGCTCAATGAGGAGATCGAAGGTCTCTCCGCCCAGGAAAAGGCCAAGGACAGGGAAATCGCCCTGGTGCAGCAGGAGCTCACCGGCGTCCGCGATCTCTACGACAAGCATCTGGTGCAGCTCTCGCGCCTCACCACGCTCGAGCGCGACTCCGCCCGCCTCAACGGCGAGCGCGCGCAATACATCGCCTCGCGGGCGCAGGCCAAGGGCAAGATCACCGAGACCGAGCTCCAGATCATCCAGGTCGACAAGGACATGGTGAGTGAGGTCTCCAAGGATCTGCGCGAGACCAACGACAAGATCGGCGAGTTGATCGAGCGCAAGGTCACCGCCGAGGACCAGCTCCGCCGCGTTGACATCCGCGCGCCGCAGGACGGCATGGTGCTGCAATCGACCGTGCATACGGTTGGCGGCGTCGTCACCGCGGGCGATACCCTGATGCTGATCGTGCCCCAGTCCGACGATCTCCAGGTCGAGGCCAAGGTCAATCCGGTCGACATCGACAAGCTCCAGATCGGCCAGAAGACGCTGCTGCGCCTCTCCGCCTTCAACCAGCGCACCACGCCCGAGCTCAACGGCCTCGTCAGCCGCGTCTCGCCCGACGTCACCACCGACCAGCGCACCGGCCAGAGCTACTACACCATCCGCGTCTCGATGCCGCCGGAAGAGATCGCCCGCCTCGGCGACGTCAAGCTGATTCCCGGCATGCCGGTCGAGGCCTTCGTCCAGACCGGCGACCGCACCATGCTGTCCTACCTGATGAAGCCGCTGCACGACCAGCTCATGCGCGCCTTCCGAGAGAAGTGACGCGCAGCGTCATTTCCGATCTCGTAGGGTAGGCAAGGGCGCGCAGCGCCGTATCCACCGACCGTCCCGGCGGCAATCACGGCTTTCCACTCGTCATGGCGAGCGCAGCGAAGCAATCCAGTCTGTCTCCGCGGAGAGATTCTGGATTGCTTCGCTGCGCTCGCAATGACGGCGCGGCTTTATTCTTGCTATACTCCGACGCCAAGCGGCTCTTCAATGAAACTTGGCGCCAACATGCATCCCATTCCCATCCAATCCCCGCCGTCCATCGCCAGCGAATCCTTCAACGATGCGGACGCCGCCGTCGCCCGCCTCGAAGAGATCTACGAACGCAACACGAAATTCTTGCGCGACCGGTTCGAGGCCTATGTCAACGGCGAGACGATCACGACGCACGCGCGCGCCTACTACCCGTTCGTTCGTGTCACCACCGCGACGCATGCACGGCTGGATTCGCGTCTGTCTTACGGCTTTGTCGCGGGACCGGGCGTGCATGAGACCAGCGTGACGCGGCCCGACCTGTTCCGGCGCTATCTGACCGAGCAGATCGGGCTCTTGATCCAGAACCATGGCGTGCCCGTGGAGATCGGCGAGTCCAGCGAGCCGATCCCGATCCACTTCGCCTATCGCCGCGACATCAATATCGAAGCCGCCATCGCCAGCGGCGAGACGTTCCCTGTCATGCGATCGCTGCGCGACATGTTCGACGTGCCGGATCTCGCCGCCATGGACGATGCGATCGCCGACGGCACGTTCGAGCTACAGCCAGGGGCGCCCGAACCGCTCTCCCTGTTCCGGGCGGCTCGCGTCGATTACTCGCTGCGACGGCTCTATCACTACACCGGCACCGATCCCGAGTATTTCCAGAACTTCGTGATCTTCACGAACTATCAGTTCTATGTCGACGCCTTCGCGCAGTTTTGTGAGCAGCGCCTCCAGTCCGGCGAGGCCGGCCTTGAGGCCTTCGTCGCGCCCGGCAACGTGATCACGCGCAATGGCGGCGGAACGACCGGAGTTGCGCCCGAGCGCACGCCACAGATGCCGGCCTTCCATCTCGTCGCGCCCGACTATCGCGGCATCACGCTGATCAACATCGGGACAGGCCCGTCCAATGCGCGGAACGTCACCGACCACGTCGCGGTGCTGCGTCCGCATGCCTGGCTCATGCTCGGCCATTGCGCCGGCTTGCGGAATACGCAGCGGCTCGGCGACTACGTGCTCGCCCACGGCTATGTGCGCGAAGACCACGTGCTCGATCGCGAGCTGCCGCTGTGGGTGCCGATCCCGGCGCTGGCCGAGATGCAGGTCGCGCTCGAGGAGGCGGTCGGTGACGTCACGGGCCTCGAGGGGTTTGAGCTCAAGCGTCTGATGCGCACGGGAACGGTGGCGAGCGTTGACAATCGCAATTGGGAAATCAGCGGACCCGCAGTGATCCGGCGCATGTCGCAATCGCGCGCCGTTGCGCTTGACATGGAATCGGCGGCGATCGCGGCCAACGGTTATCGCTTCCGCGTCCCCTACGGCACGCTGCTCTGCGTCTCCGACAAGCCGCTGCACGGCGAGATCAAGCTTGCGGGCATGGCCAGCGAGTTCTACCGGCGCCGCGTCGGCCAGCATCTCGAGATTGGTCTGAAGGCGCTGGAGCGGCTCAAGCAGCAGGAATCGGAAAGACTGCATTCGCGCAAGCTTCGCAGCTTCGCCGAGGTGGCATTTCAGTAGTCTTCCGTGGTCGGAAGGGCAGAAGGACTGTCGTACGGATGCTGACGTCTCCGTGAGCATGCAGGCATCGCGGAATATCGCCGCGAGGGCAGGGTTATCACGTCGTCCGGGGCCGCTTGGATCGAAACAGGAGACAGAAATGATCACAGCGATGATCAGGGTCGTCGTGCTGGGAACGTTTGCAGCGGCGCTGCTTGCTTCGCCGACGTTTGCCGCAGGCGGTGGCGGAGGCGGCGGTGGTGGTGGCGGCGGTGGCGTCAGCAACACCGATCCCTATGCCGGTGCCTATTCGGACCAGAAAGCGCAACCGCAACCGACCTATCCGCGACGCTCCGGCACCAAGGCAACCCATAGGGGCAAGAAGCCCACCAATCAGTCCAGCATCGGCGATCCGGCATTCGCGGCCGGCTACCGCGTGGCCTATGACACGATCTATGAGCGCAACGACTACGCGGCCGCGATCGAGCAATTGAAGGCGCTCGGCCATGACGACCATCCGAATGTCGCCAATCTCATTGGCTACTCCTATCGCAAGCTCGGCGACTACAAGCAATCGCAGGTCTGGTACGAGCGCGCACTGAAAGCAGATCCGAACCACGTGCTGACCTGGCAGTATTATGGCCTGTGGCAGCTCGAGCAGGGCAATCGCGAGCAGGCGCTGTATCATCTGAGCCGGATCGCCGCTATTTGCGGGACGGATTGCGAGGAGTACAAATCGTTGGCCGCTGCGCTGGAGAAGCCGACCGGCACGGCGTTGGTCTATTGAAGGTGAGCCAGCTCGTGGGGCCGCGTGCGGGCGCGCACCCGTCGAGGCGCTCGGCATAACTGCCACCTCACTTGGCGCGCATGGTGACAAGAGCCGAGATTTTCAGCATTGTCCCGTTCGGGGGCGCGAACGGGACAATTGGATGCCGCTGACGCGCGACAAGATCGTGGGCCATGATCTGGAACGGCTGGCTTTTCGTTTCACCATGCTAAACGACGGCGACGTCGTGCAGTGTCAAATCAGCGATGCCGCCATGGATGAGCTTGCGGGCATGCAGGGCACCGAAAGCAGCGCCCGCCAGGCGCAGTTCCTGTCCTTGCGTGAGACCATCGAACGGATCGCGTCAGATCTCTACGACGAGGCGCCGCGGTTCAAGGGTTATGTGGTGCGGATTTTCATGCGGCATTTGGGGAGGTAGGCGCAAGGCCTTCCCAACGTCGTCCTAGTGAAAGCCAAAACGACATCGAGGATGGACGCACCTCACTCTCCGCTGTCATCGCCCGGCTTGACCGGGCGATCCAGTATTCCAGAGACGGTTGTGATTGAATCGATAGGCCGCGGCGTACTAAATGCCCCGGTCCCAGCTCCGCCAAGGCTACGCCGGGCCACGAGGGTGCTCGGCCGCCGAAGCTTTAGCGAAGGCGGCAAGCCGGGGCATGACAGCGCGATCTGGGGTGATGTCGTGTCGATTTACCAGAGTGGCGATGCGATCACCGCTCCAAATTCTTCAGCAGCAACTTCAACGCCGTCGCCGCGAACGTTTGCATGTTGACGAAGCGGTCGTTGTTGCCTGTTTCGAGGGTCATCACCTCCGCCGCAGGGCCCGCAACCGCCATGCAGCTATGGCCGGCGGCATCGCCGTAGCGGTTGCCGGTCGGGCCGGAGGCGCCGGTCTCCGATAGGCCCCAGTCGCAGCCGAAGCGGCTGCGCATTTGCTCGGCGAGGAGCTTTGCGTAAGGCTCCGAGGCCGACCGAAAGCCTTTCATGCCGTCGTCCGAAATATCCATCAGGACGCGCCGCGCATCGCGCGTGTAGACCACGGCGCCGCCGAGGAAATAGGCCGATGCGCCCGGCACCGCGAGCAGGCTTGCCGAGATCAGACCGCCGGTCGAGGATTCCGCCACCGCAATGGTCTGTTTGCGTGCGATCAGTTTTGCGGCGACCTGTTCCGCAATGCCAATGAGCTCCTTCATTCCTGCACCTCATCTCCGCAACCGAGCTGCGCCTTCCTAGCATATGACAGCGGCCTTGGCCGAGTTGCAGGGGCCGAACAGGCCTGCTTGAATGGCGGACGCAGGACGGCGCGGCAGTAGCGCTGCGAGAAGAGGAAACGTGAAGAGGAGACGTCATGACGTCCCTGATCGCCGGCGGTGTGGATTGCGACGTGCACCCGGCGGTGCCGCATCTGACGAGCCTGTTGCCCTATCTGAACGACTACTGGCGCGACCAGGTGACGACGCGCGGCATGGTCGACCTCGTCTCGCAATCCTATCCGCAGAACTCGCCGATCACGGCGCGCGACGACTGGCGTCCCGAAACCGGCAAGCCCGGCTCAAGTCTCGAGGACATGCAGCGCCATGTGCTCGATCCCTTCGAGGTCAGCCACGCCATCTGCAATCCGCTCTACGGCGTGCAGATGGTGTTTTCCGAGGACATGCAAGCCGCCTTCTGCCGCGCGCTGAACGACTGGCTGGCGAAGGAGTGGCTCGATCGCGACAAGCGGCTGCGCGGCTCGATCGTCATCCCGACGCAAAGCGTCGAGAAGTCCGTCGCCGAGATCGAGCGCTGCGCGCAGGACCGGCGCTTCGTGCAGGTGTTGATGCTGGTGATGGGCGACGTGCCGCTGGGAAAGCGCGCGCTATGGCCGATATATGAGGCGGCGGAGCGGCTGGACCTTCCCATCGGCGTCCACGCCGGTTCCGCCTATCACAATCCGCCGACCGCGGTCGGGTGGGGTTCCTATCACATCGAGGATTATGTCGGTCAGGCCCAAGCGTTCCAGGCCCAGCTCACCAGCCTGATCGTCGAAGGCGTGTTCGCCCGACATCCCCGGCTGAAGATGGTGATGCTGGAATCCGGCGTCTCCTGGCTGCCGCCCTATCTCTGGCGCCTGCACAAGTTCTGGCGCGGCGTACGGATGGAGACGCCCTGGGTCGATCGCGCGCCGCTGGAAATTGTGCGCAGCAACATCCGCTTTTCGTTACAGCCATTTGACGCGCCGCCAGAGCCGGCGACATTAATTCGCCTGTTTGATCATATGCAGTCCGACGAATTGGTCCTATTCTCCACGGACTATCCGCACTGGCAGTTCGACGGCCAGGCTGCGCTGCCCGAAGGTCTGTCCCCCGATCTCGTGCGCAAGATCATGATCGACAATCCGCATGCAACCTATCCCCGCCTGACTTAGCCGCTGCCAAAGGAGGCAAGGCGATGAATATCCAGTTCCGCGAGAGCTCCGAAGCCGCTTCCCCCCTGACCGCCAAAACCGCGATCGCGGACTGCGACATCCACCCGGCGCGCGCGACCCGGACCGAACTCTATCCCTACCTCGCCAAACGCTGGCAGCATCATCTCGAGATCTACGGCGTTCATGCCTATCAGGGCATGATGGAAGGCCCGCCCTACCCGAAAGCCCAGCCCAACGCTTCGCGCCGCGACGCCTATCCGCCAGAGGGCGGGCCGCAAGGTTCCTCGCTCTCCTTCATGCAGACGCAGCATCTCGATCCCAACAACGTGCAGCTCGGGGTGCTCAATCCGCTCAACGCCGGACAGGGCATCCGCAATCACGAGCTCTCGGCCGCTCTGTGCTCGGCGATCAACGACTGGCAGATCGACAAATGGACCAGCAAGGACAAGCGGCTGAAGGCCTCGATCGTCGTCGGCAATGAGGACGGCCTGTCGGCCGCTGCCGAAATCCGCGAGCGCGCGGGTGACAAGAACTTCGTCCAGGTGCTGCTGCTCAGCCGCAATGTCGAGCCGCTCGGCCAGCGCCGATACTGGCCGATCTACCAGGCTGCGGAAGAGGCCGGCCTACCCGTCGGCGTCCACGCCTTCGGCTTCGGCGGCAACCCGATCACGCCTTCGGGCTGGCCGAGTTACTACATCGAGGAGATGGTGGGCCATTCGCAGTGCCAGCAATCGGCACTTGCGAGCCTCGTGCTGGAGGGCGTGTTCGAGCGCTTCCCGAAGTTGAAGATGGTGATGATCGAGGCCGGTTTCGGCTGGGCGCCGTCGCTCGCCTGGCGGCTCGACAAGGCCTGGCAGCGACTGCGCAGCGAGGTGCCGCATGTGAAGCGGCCGCCATCGGAATATATCCGCGAACAGGTGTGGTGGACCACGCAGCCGATGGAGGATCCGGAGCGGCGCGAGGATCTGTTCGACGTCATCAAGTGGATCGGCTGGGACCGGCTCCTGTTCGCCACCGACTATCCGCACTGGGATTATGACGAGCCCTCGCGTGTGCTGCCGCCGGGGGTGAGCGATGCCAATCGCGAGGCGTTCTATCTGGGCAATGCGCGGAAGCTGTACGGAATCGATTGATGGCGCGTCATGTGATTGCGCCGGTCGACGAGCTCCCGCCCGGTACGCGGAAATTCCTGGAGATCGACGGCCGGCCGATCGCGGTCTTCAACATCAAGGGCGAATATTTCGGCCTGTTGAACCGCTGTCCGCACCAGGGCGCGGCGCTGTGCGAAGGGCCGCTGATCGGGCTCGCGCAGTCAAAGGACCCCGGCGAGATCGAATACACCAAGCTGGGCGAGATCATCCGCTGCCCCTGGCATGGATGGGAGTTCGACGTCCGCACGGGACAATCCTACTGCGACCCCCGCCGCTTCCGCGTGAAGGCGTATCCGGCCCATGTCGAGCCGGGCGCCAACGTGGTGAAGGGACCGTACGTCGCCGAGACGATCCCGGTGCGGGTCGAGAGCGACTACGTGGTGGTGGAGCTGTAACCCCAACCCCCCGCATTCCGGGGCGCCTCGAAGAGGCGAGCCCGGAATCCATTTCTCGTAGCGCTGCTGTGGCACTATGGATTCCGGGCTCGATGCTTCGCATCGCCCCGGAATGACGATGGGGCTAGTGGCCAGCCACCGGCTCCGCCACCGGATCGTACGTCGCCACCGCCTTGGCGCCGCCGCGATAGACGGTCGATGCTGCGATGATGCCGAGTACGGCGGCGAACATCAGCCAGAAGCCGGGCGAGGCCTTGTCGCCGGTCCGCTCGATCAGCCAGGTTGATGCGAATGGCGTGAAGGTGCCGAACAGAGCGGCAGCAAGCGCAAAAGCGAGCGAGAAGCAGGTGGTGCGCACATGCGCCGGCACGATCTCGACCAGCGCGCCGAGCATGGTGCCGCTGTAGACGCCGAAATAGAACGAGAACATCATCTCGACCGCGAGCAGCTTGCCGAAGGTCGGCGCTGCCACCAGCCAGTGCAGCGCCGGATAGGCGGTGACCAGCGAGAGGCAGGCGATGGTCAGCAGCACGGGCTTGCGGCCGATGCGATCGGAGACCGCGCCGCCGACCGGATTCCAGATGAAGTTGGTCACCGCCACCAGCAGCGTGACCAGCAGCGCGTCGTGCGTCGACAGCTTCAGCACGTTCTTGCCGAACGTCGGCGTGTACACCGTGACGAAATAGAACGTCGTGGTGGTCAGGATCGCGATCATCATGCCGAGGATGACGATGCGCCAGTTGGCAACCGCGGAGGAAAACACCTGCGCCGCGGTCGGATGTTTCTTCATCGCCAGGAATTCCGGCGTCTCCTGCAGCGTCCGCCGCAGGAAGAAGATCAGCGGGATGATCAGGCAGCCGACGAAGAAGGGAATGCGCCAGCCCCAGGCGGCGACGGTGTCGGCCGGCATCACTTCGGAGAGAATGTAGCCGAGGATGGACGCCACGAAGATCGCGACCTGCTGGCTCGACGACTGGAACGAGGTATAGAAGCCGCGGTTGCCTGGCGTCGAAATCTCCGCGAGGTAGACCGAGACGCCGCCGAGCTCGACGCCGGCGGAGAAGCCCTGCAACAGGCGGCCGAGCAGCACGATGATCGGCGCGGCAATGCCGATGCTGGCGTAGCTCGGGCAGAATGCAATCACCACGGTGCCGGCGGCCATGATGCCGAGCGTGACGATCAGGCCCTGGCGGCGGCCGATACGGTCGATATAGGCCCCGAGCACGATCGCGCCCACCGGCCGCATCAGTGCGCCCAGCCAGAACACGCCGAACGTGTTGAGCAGCGAAGCCGTCTCATTGGTCGAGGGGAAGAACGCCTTGCCGATCGCGGCGGCATAGAAGCCGAACAGGAAGAAGTCGAACTGCTCGAGGAAATTGCCGCTCGTCGCGCGCAGGATGGCGCCGATGCGCGACTTGATCTCGGGTGGATTGGTTGAATTGGCCGGTCCAGCCATGGCGTTGCTCCCCTATAGACGTGGCCGGACCGGAACTCATTTTCACGGCAGGCACAGATTGATGCTGCGACAATCTGTCCTACCCCTTGTCGTGCGGGGCGCTGCGAGTCAACCGAATTTGCTGCAGAAGCTGATGGTTTTTCAGGCTTTATTCTGCGCTGCCGCGACCACCCATTGGCGGAAGGCGGCAAGCTTCGGCGCTACGCGGCCGCCGTCCGGCGCGACCAGATAGAAGCCGGCATCCGCCGGCAGGGCGATCTTGAAGGGCACCACGAGGCGGCCCTTGGCGATGTCGTCCTGGACGTAGGAAGTCCGCCCCATCGCAACCCCGATGCCGTCGATCGCCGCCTGGATGGTCATGAAGATCATGTCGAAGGTGATGCCGGGCTGCTTGGCGAGATTGGCCGGCAGGCCCGCGGCCGTCAGCCAGAGCCGCCAATCGTCGCTGTTGGCGTTGGATGTGTGCAGCAGCGGATGGTCTCTCAGGTCCTCCGGTCGACGCAGCGGCTTGTCACCGCGGAGCAGCGACGGGCTGCACACCGGGAACAGCTCATCAGCCATCAGCCAGTCGGCGCGCAGGCCCGGCCACTGGCCGCGGCCATAGCGGATCGCCGCATCGACATTGTCGCGCTGGAAGTCGACGAGGCTGGTCGAAGTCGTGATGCGCACGTCGATGCCGGGATGCGCCTCCTGGAAATCGGTCAGCCGTGGCAACAGCCATTTCGCGGCGAGCGAGGCCAGCGTCGAGACCGTCAGCACCTTGTCGTCGTCCTTGCGCAGCAGCCGGTCGGTCGCCAGCCGCAGATCGTTGAAGGCAGCGCGCACGCCGGGCAGGTAATCCCGCGCCTCCGGCGTCAACGCGAGCGCGCGGTTCTGCCGGACGAACAGGCGGATGCCGAGCTCCTCCTCGAGCCGCCGGATCTGATGGCTGATCGCGGTCTGGGTCACGTTCAGCTCGGCCGCGGCCAGCGTGAAGCTGAGGTGGCGCGCGGCGGCCTCGAATGCCCGCAATCCGTTCAGGGATGGCAATCTGGCAGTCATTTGGCAGCAGGATTCATGAGTTTAATTCATGCGAAAAGGTACAAATTGTCGTTTGTCGAAGTGCGTTTGCAGGCAGATATTACGCTCAAATTTAGCTCTAGGAGCTGAAAATGTCTACGTGCACCACCAATTCGATGACAAATCATCATGCGCCAAGCCTGATCTACCAGATCGGCGAGACCCTTCATGTCTGGCACGAGCGCTATCGGACCCGGCGCGAGCTCGCCCAGTGGACCAGCCGCGATCTTCAGGATGTCGGCCTGTCCTGGAGCGATGTTGCCTTTGAGGCTGAGAAGCCCTTCTGGCGGGCCTGAACGGCAGCTAGGCCGGCGCCGCCTGATCAGGGGCGCCGGCGGTCCTTTTTAAAGGGCACGCGTCATGAGCACCCTTCGCCTCGGCGATCTCAGGCAATATTCGGATACGCTGCGCACGCGGCATGGCGACGCCCTGACCGTGCGCTTCGTCGAACCGCGCGACACCGATGAGCTTCAGCACTATTTCCGTTCGCTCTCGACGCGGTCCCGCTACAACCGCTTCTTCGGCGCGATCAGCGAATTGCCCAAGGGGCTGCTGCACGACTTCCTTCAGGTCGGCGAGCGCGAGCGCTTCACGATCGTCGCAAGCGTGATGGTCGACGGCTTCGAGACGATCGTCGCCGAAGCGCGCTACGCCTTCCATGCCGAAACCGCGACACTCGAATTCGGCCTGTCGGTCGACGATCGCTGGCAGCGCCGTGGCATCGGCAGCGCGCTGCTCAAGAACCTGGAATGCCGTGCGGCCGCGCTCGGCGCCGAGCACATGTTCGGTGACACGCTCCGCTCCAACGACACCATGATCTCGCTCGCGCGCAAATCTGGCTTTGCCTTCACCAATCATCCGGACGACTGGAAGCTGGTGCGCTTCGACAAGGAGATCACGGTCGCGCCGAAGGACATTCCCTGCGCGAGCTGGCGCCTCGCCGCTCTTTCCCGTCAGGCCACAAGCCCCTCAGCCGCGGCCTGACCGCACTCCAAGCCCGGCCCTGGTGACCCAGGGCCGGGCTTTTTTTGACTCCACATCGAGCGCGATTGACGGAGGGCTGTCCACGGACGCGTGAGATTTACTTCCCCGTGAACGTTGGTTTGCGCTTGTCGATGAAGGCCTGCACCGCCTCCTTGTGATCGGCCGTCGTGGTCAGGCGGATCAGTCGCGCGGCCTCGTGGTCGCGGGCGGTCTCGAAATCGAACAGCAGGGCCTCATCGAGATTGTCTTTCATGTAGCGCAGCGCGAGGCGCGGGCCCTCGGCGAGCGATTTTGCCAGCGCAAAGGCTTCGGCCTGCAGCCTGTCATCGGGCACAACGCGGTTGACGAGGCCGATCGCCTCACATCTGGCAGCGTCGACCTTGTCGCCGGTGAACATGAGTTCGCGCGCCCGCGCGGTGCCGATAAGCCGTGTCAACAGCCAGGCGATGCCGTAGTCGCCGCTGAGCGCGACGCGAGCGTAGCCGGTGGCGACGAAGGCCGATTGCGCGGCGATGCGGATGTCGCAGGCCATCGCGATCGCGAGCCCCGCGCCGACCGCGGGCCCCGGCAGGGCTGCGATCGTCGGCTTGCGCACCGACACGAGCGCGCCGGTGAGCAGCCGCTGCCGCTCCTGCAGATCGGCGACCCTGTCGTCGAAGGACATTTCGAGCTTGGCCTTGTCGCGATGCGCGCCCATGCCCTTGACGTTGCCGCCGGCGCAGAACGCTTCGCCCGCGCCGGTGATCAGGAGCGCACCGACATTCGGATCCTCGCCGCAGGTCCGGATCATCGTGCGCAGCGCCGGGGTCAGTGCGTCCGACAGCGAATTGCGCGCCTCCGGCCGGTTCAGCGTGATCACCGCGACGCGGTCGCGGATGACGCAAAGAAGCTCGGTGGTGCCGGTGTCGATGGTGGTTTCGGTGGTCATCTCGCTCCCCTGCTCTTGTAGGGTGGGCAAAGCGAAGCGTGCCCACCGTTTGCTTCGTTGTCGTTGCTGGTGGGCATGGCGCTATGCGCCTTTGCCCACCCTACGGCAGTTCACCTCAAAACTTCTCCACCCAGGGCCGCAACTCCAGCTCCCAGCTCCAGGCGCTGCGCGGCTGCTGCAATATGTTCCAATAGCTCAGCGCGATCGCATCGGGATCGAGCATCGAATCCGGCTTGTCCTCCGCTTCGGTGCGCGCCGCGCTGCGGATGCCGCCGTCGATCACGAAATGCGCGATGTGGATGCCCTGCGGCGACAATTCGCGCGCCATGCTCTGCGCCAGCCCGCGCAGCGCGAACTTGCCCATCGCGAACGGGGCGGATTGGGCGTAGCCCTTGACGCTGGCGGATGCGCCCGTGAACAGGATGGCGCCATGCTTGTTCGGCAGCATGCGCTTGGCCGCCTGCTGGGCCACCAGGAACCCGCCATAGGCGCTGACCGCGATCGATTGCGCGACATCCGCCGGCACCAGGTCGAGGAACGGGCCGCGGGTCCGGCCGCTGGCGTTGTAGACGACGAGGTCGGGCGTGCCGATCTCGCGTTCGACGAGGCCAAACAGGCGCTCGACCTCCTCCGGCTCCGTCGCATTGCAGGCATAGGCTTTCGCGCCGGTCTCGGTGCAGAGCGCGCCGAGTTTCTCGATCTTTCGTGCGGCGAGCGCGACGCGCAGTCCCTGGCCGGACAGGAGCCGTGCCAGCGAAGCGCTCAATCCTTCACCGGCGCCGACGATCAGCGCGATCTTGTACTTTGGGTGATCCATGGTTGGTCCCTCGGGGATAAGAGCCGTTCATCTATGCATCATGCGCGCGGACAACCAGCGGACGCGCCGGACCGGGCGATCACAATTCCGCAGAGCGAATTGCTCCCTCGCGGCGGTCATGCCTCCCTGACAATTTGCGGCTTTCACCGTGTTGCCGTCTGGAGCATGATCCACATCATGCAACGCGGCAAGCGGGAAAGCAGCCGCTGATAATGCCGCGGGACGGAAACGAAGAGGTCATCATGCATCAGCCCATCAGTTCGCATCAGGCAGATGCAGCGGCAGGCCAGCCGGGCCTGCTCGCACCCGATACCACCGGCATGAATTTCTACCGTGCCGATCCGGCGCTGACGGATCTGTTGCGCATTCATCTGCCGGACACGTTGTTCCGTCACATCGAGCCGCACCTCGACCGGCTCGGTGAGCTTGCCGGCGGCCCTCTCGACGAATGCGCGCGTCTCGCCGACCGGCACACGCCGGTGCTGCATCAGCGCGACAAGTTCGGCCGCGACGTGCAGTGGATCGAGTATCATCCGGCCTATCGCGAACTGGAGAAGGCGGCCTTCGGCGAGTTCGGCATTCACGCGCTCTCGATCCGCAAGGGCATCATGGGCTGGCCGGACAAATATCCCGTCGTGGCCAAGCACGCCTTCACCTTCCTGTTCAACCAGACCGAATTCGGCATGGGTTGCCCGATCAACGTCACCGACGGCTGCGCCAAGTTGCTTGCAAGTTTCGGCGACGAGGCGCTGAAGGCGAAATATCTCGACGGCCTGACCCAGACCGATATGAGCAAGCTGACGCAGGGCGGTCAGTTCATGACCGAGAAGGAGGGCGGCTCGGACGTCGGCACGTTGACGACGCGTGCGGTCAGGGAGGGCGACCACTGGCGGCTCTACGGCGAAAAGTGGTTCTGCTCGAATGCGGATGCGAAAGTCGTTATGCTGCTGGCGCGTCCCGAAGGCGCCGGTCCCGGCACGCGCGGCGTCGGCCTGTTCCTGATGCCGCGATTCCTCGACGATGGCTCGCAAAATCACTACCGGATCGTGCGGCTGAAGGACAAGCTCGGCACCCGCTCGATGGCGTCGGGCGAGATCAAGCTGGAAGGCGCGATCGCCTATGCGGTCGGCAAGCTCGACCGCGGCTTCGTGCAGATGGCCGAGATGGTGAACTCGTCGCGGCTCTCCAACGGCGTCAAATCGACCGCCTTGATGCGCCGCGCCTATCACGACGCGATGACGGTGGCCAGGAACCGCGTGGTGTTCGGCAACCCCATCATCGACCTGCCGCTCGGACGGCGGCAGATGCTGAAGATCATGCTGCCGGTGGAGCAGGCGTTGTCGATGAGCTTTCTCACCGCCGACGCGCTCGATCGCGCCGAAGCGGGAAGCCAGGATGCCGCGGCACTGCTGCGCATCCTCACCCCGACGCTGAAATTCCGCGCCACGCGCGATGCCCGCAAGGTGTGCGGCGACGCGCTCGAGATGCGCGGCGGCATCGGCTATATCGAGGAATTCGCCACCGCTCGCCTGCTGCGCGATGCGCATCTCGGCTCGATCTGGGAAGGCACCGGCAATATCGTGGCGATCGATGCGCTCAAGCGCGCCGTTGGCCGCCACGGTGCCGAATCCGCGCTCGCCGCCGATCTGCATGCCCGGCTCGACGACAGCGCGTCCGTGCCGCAGGCCTGGCGCGATGGGCTGCGTGGCCTCTCCGATCGTGCCGTCGGCTTCGCGCGCGAGGTCGCAGGCAAGGCCGACAACGAGGCCGATGCGCGGCGGGCGACGAGCCTGCTTTATCATGTTGCAAGCGCGGTCGCGCTCGCCTGGGAGGCGCATCGCATCCACGAGGCGCGCGGCGATGCGCGCCGGCTGCTGCTTTCGCGGCTGGTGATCGATCATCGGGTGTCGCCAACCGACCCGTTCCGGCTGACGGAAAATGCCGCGCAGCAGAAGATTGCCGTACTGCTGCTGGGTGATCGTGCCGCCGGCATGAGCGAGGTTGGCGAACTCGTTCTGGCGGCGTAGGCTCATTGGGCCCGCGCTCGCGCTTCACCTCCCTATCGGAGAGGTGAAGACCCGCACTCAACGACATCATAACAACGAGGAAACACCGATGAAGGCCGCCGTCCTCTATGAAGTCAATCAGCCGCTCGTCATCGAGGATGTGAGCCTGCCCAAGCCCGGCCCGCGCGAGGTCCTGATCCGCACAGCGGTCGCCGGCCTCTGCCACTCCGATCTGCACTTCATGGAAGGCCTTTATCCGCATCCACTGCCCGCGGTGCTTGGCCACGAATCCGCCGGTGTGGTCGAGCAGGTCGGCTCCGACGTCACCTATGTGAAGCCGGGCGACCATGTCGTCACCTGCCTCTCGGTGTTCTGCGGCACCTGCGACAACTGCACGACCGGCCGCACGGTGCTCTGCACGGATACGACGGTGAAGATGCTGCCGGGCGCTTCCAACCGGATGCAATGGTCGAAGCCGGAGAAGCTGCACCAGTTCCTCAATCTCTCGTCCTTCGCCGAGCAGATGCTGGTGCACGAGAACGCCATCGTGAAGATCCGCAAGGACATGCCACTGGAGCTCGCCGCCCTGATCGGCTGCGGCGTCATCACCGGTTACGGCGCGGTGGTGAACACCGCGAAGGTCCAGGCCGGCGAGACCGTGGCGGTGATCGGCTGCGGCGGCGTCGGCATGGCCGCGATCAACGGTGCGCAGATTGCAGGGGCCGGCCGCATCATCGCCATCGACACAAATCCCGCAAAGCTCCAGCTCGCGACCAAGTTGGGTGCGACCGACATCATCAATCCGGCCGATGGCGACGTCGTGCAGCAGGTGCGCGATCGTACCAATGGCGGCGTGCATCATTCCTTCGAGGTGCTCGGCCGCAAGGAGACCGCGGAGCAGGCCTTCGGCATGCTCGCCGCAGGCGGCACCGCCACCATCGTCGGCATGATCCCGTTCGGGCAGAAGATCGAGCTGCACGGCTTCGACTTCCTGCGCGAGCGCAAGATCCAGGGCTCGTCGATGGGCTCGAACCATTTCCGGGTCGACATGCCCCGCCTGGTCGATTTCTACCTGCGCGGCCGGCTGCATCTGGAGGACTGGATCTCGGCCAAGCTGAAGCTGTCCGAAATCAACGAAGGTTTTGCCAACATGAAAGCCGGCAAGACGCTGCGCAGCGTGATTGTGTTTGATAGCTAGCATCAACGACGTGTCATCGCCCGGCTTGACCGGACGATCCAGTACGCCGCGGCAGTTGTCGTAAACCGCACGGCCACTGGAATACTGGATGCCCCGCTTTCGCGGGGCATGACAGCGGAGTGGTGGACATATCTCGCCCGCCTCACCGCGACACGTGCGCCGACACCGCGAGCCACTTGCCATTCTTCTTGGCCCAGCAGTCGGTGTAGCGGCCGGTGGCCTGCTGCCCGTCGGCCGTGGTGTAGCTCGTCGACGCGTGGATGATGGCGAAATCGCCCATGATGCGGATGATGACGTCGCGCTCGCGCAAGTTCCGGATCGCGATTGGCCGCGCCGTCTGTTCCAGGAAGCCTGCGCGATCGACCAGCGTCTTGTCGGGATTGGAGCAGTAGAAATCCGGCGCCAGGATCTCGTCGAAGCGATTGACGTCGCAGTTCTGCACGGACGCGACATAGTCGCGGTTGAGTGCGGTGAGCTCCTCCATGTCGTTGCTCATAGCGTTTTTCTCCTTTTTGTGATTCCGGGGCGCGCGAAGCGCGAACCCGGCATCTCGAAGTTAGTTGCGCCGTCATTGCGAGCGAAAGCGAAACAATCCAGGAATGATTCCGCGGACGCAGACTGGATTGCTTCGTCGCTCCGCTCCTCGCAATGACGAACGGACTAATCATCAAATGCCGGCGGCGGCGTGAAGCCGCCGAACTCGCGCTCAATCAGCTCGGCAAGTTTTAGCGGCGTGCGGTCCTCCAGCCACGGGCCGACGATCTGGACGCCGACCGGCAGTCCGTCCGGTGCAAAGCCGGTGGGGATCGCGGTCGAGGGCAGGCCGGGCAGGGTGGCGATGCCGGGCCACGCAAGCTGATCGGGATAGGCGTGCTCCTTGCCGTCGATTGTGATGCGCCGTTGCTCCTGCTCCGGCGAATGGTCGTGCGGAAAGGCCGGCGTCGGCATGACCGGGCAGATCACTGCGTCGAAGCTCTTGAACAGCTCGCGCCATTGCGCGCGCAGCCGCGTGCGCCCGCCATTGGCCATCTGCCAATCGCGATGGCTGAGCGCGATGCCGCGCAGCCGCTCCGCGGCGAGACTGTTGTCGCTCTCCGGCAGCGCGGCGGCGGCCGTCTTGGCGCCGGCATAGATGTCGGGCGCGAAGGTCGCACCCAGGAACGACATCAGCATGCGCATATAGAGCCGCGAGGAGGCGGCGAAATCCGGCAGCAGCGGACTGGTGCGCTCGACCCTGACGCCGGCCTTGGCAAGATCCTCGGCCAGCGTGTTGATTGTCCCGCGTATGGCCGCGTCGGTCGGCAGCACCGGATCGGTGTCGATCACCAGCACGCGGAAATCCTTCAGGGCGCCGTGCCGTGCCGCCGGCAGATCGAGCCGGTAGGCCTTGCCCACATCCAGCGGATCGGGCTCGGCCATCACGTCGAGCAGCAGCGACAGGTCGGCGGTGCTGCGCGCCATCGGGCCGATCACCGACAGGTCGCGCTCGAACGGTAGGGCCGGCAGCGGCGGTGGCGTATGGCCGCGCATCGCGACCAGTCCGAAGGTGGGCTTGTGCGCGTAGACCCCGCAATGGAAAGCCGGCACGCGCAGCGAGCCGCCAATGTCGGAGCCGATCGACAAGGGGCCGTAGCCCGCCGCAAGCGCGGCTGACGATCCGCCGGACGAGCCGCCGGGCGTGCGGCTGAGGTCATAGGGGTTGTTGGTGGTGCCGTAGATGTCGTTATAGCTCTGCCAGTCGCCGAGGCCGAGCGGCACGTTGGTCTTGCCCAGAATCACGGTGCCGGCGTCTTTCACCCGCGCGATCGGGAGAGCGTCTTCCTCGGCGATGAAATTCTTCTGCGCGGGAATGCCCCAGGTCGTCGGAAGCCCGGCGATGTTATAGGATTCTTTCACCGTCATGGGCAGGCCGAGCAACGGTTTCCGCTCGCCGCGCGCCAGTGCCGCATCGGCCTCGCGGGCGGCGGCGAGCGCACGATCGAAGTCGCGGACGCAGATCGCGTTGACCTTGCCGTCGTGACGCTCGATACGGTCGATCGCGTCCCGCGTGAGCTCGACCGCGGAGACCTTCTTCGCGGTCAATGCGGCCGACAGTTCGACCGCGCTCTTGAAACTCCATTCCGATTTGGCCACAACGCTTCTCCTTTCATCCTGGGAATGATGCGCAGTTTGGCCAAACGCTGCAACCGCCGTTTGACGGCGATTGCCATGTGAGCGAGACGTATCGGGAGTAAGCCACACAACAGATCGTGGTCATCGCCCGGCGTGACCGGGCGATCCAGTATGCCGCGGCTTGTCCGCATACGACTACAGTCTCTGGAATACTGGATGCCCCGCCTTCGCGGGGCATAACACGGAGGGCAACCTAAGCCGCCCCGATCAATATGCCGACGCCGAGCACGATCGCGCCGCCGAGCACGATCTGGAATACGGCCTGGAGAAATGGCGTGTCCATATAGCGCGCGCGGACAAAGGCGATCGCCCACAATTCGAAGAACACGACGATGCAGGCGATCGCTGTCGCGATCCAGAACGCGTTGGGCCAGGCATCGGGCACGAGATAGGGCATGGTGTGGCCGAGCCCACCAAGCGTCGTCATCGCCCCGCAGGTGATGCCGCGAAGCCATGGCGAGCCGCGCCCGGTCAGCGAGCCGTCGTCGGAGAGCGCCTCCGCAAAGCCCATGCTGATGCCGGCGCCGATCGAGGCGGCGAGTCCGACCAGAAAGGTCTGCCAGTTATGGTGCGTGGCGAAGGCGGCGGCGAATAGCGGCGCCAGCGTCGAGACCGAGCCGTCCATCAGGCCGGCGAGACCGGGCTGCACATATTGCAGCACGAACATCCGCCGCCGCGTGCGGTCTTCCTCGGCGCGCACGTCGGGCTTCAGGAATTCGTCCGTGAGCGCGATGGCGCGGTTCTCGTGATGCTTCTCCTCCTCGGCGAGATCGCCGAGCAGGCGGCGCACGCCGACATCGTCGGCCTGGTCGGCGGCCCGCGCATAGAAGCGCTCGGCCTCGAGCTCCATGGTCTCGACCTCCTTGCGGATCGTGTCGAGCGGCAGGTTCTTCGTCAGCCAGATCGGACGTCGCCGCAGGAAGCCCTTGACGTCCTCGCGGCGGATCGGCGGCAGATGCACCCCGAAGCGCTCCTCATAGAGCTTCAGCAGGCGATGCCGGTGATCGCGCTCCTCCTCGGCCATTTGTTCGAAGATCTTGGCCGTGTCCGGGTATCGCTCCTTCAGGTCCTCGGCGAAGGTCATGTAGATGCGGCTGTCTTCCTCCTCTGAGGAAATCGCGACCGCCAGCACCTCGCGCTCGGTCAGATCGGCAAAGTTCTTCACGACGGCCCTGCGACAAAGTTTAGAATGGTTCTAAACTATATAATGCGCTGCGGTTCCCGGGTCAAATCATGCGGCATGAGCCTTCGCCAGGAAGTCGATCACCAGCCGGCTCACCTCGGCCGGCTGCTCCTGCTGCACCCAATGGCCGGCGCCATCGACAAGGTGAAAGCCGAGCATGTTGGTGCAGACGCTGGCCCGCATGGCCTCCACCACGCCGGGGCGCTGATACGTACCCCAATCCTGCCTGCCCGAGATGAAGCAGGAGGGCACGTCGATGCTGCGGCCCGCGAACAGTTGCAACTCGTTATTGAAAGCGCCGGAAGTGCCGCAGCGATACCATTGCTGCCCGCCCTGAAAACCGGTGCGGCCGTATTCGGCGCTGTAGTAGGCGAGTTCGCGGTCCGGCAGCCAATGATTGGCGGCGATTGCGGCCGGCGACGGCATCTCCTTCGCCACCGTCTCCGCCATGGTCTCGCCAGCGTCCATCACGTAGTAGGTCGGCAGCTTTGCGAGCTCGTTCGCCGACCATGACTGCAGCGGATAGGGCTTGTTATCGATCCAGTCCGCACTCTTGTGATGATAGTAGGCGCGCAGGAAATCATGCACGCCTTGCGGCGCCTGATGCATGTCGGCATTCGCCGCACGCGTCGAATAGTACCATTGATAATGCTTGCGCGGGCGCGGCAGCGCAGCGAGCTCGCGATGCACGGGATCTTCGACGGGCGGCTTTGCCGGCGCGTCGACCGTGTCGAACGGCAGCGGCGGCGGCCCGCCGAACGGCGCGCTCATCATCACGACGGAGCGAAATACGTCGGGCCGTATCAGCGCGCACCAGGACGCAACCGGGCTGCCGAAATCATGCCCGACCACATCGACGCGGCTGTAGCCGAACGCCGCCACCAGCCCGAGCGCGTCGCGCACCAGGTTGAAGAGCCGAAACGGCGCGAGATCGCCGTCATAGTCCGCGCTCCATCCCGTCGTCCGGCCATATCCGCGCTGATCCGGCGCGATCACGTGATAGCCGGCCGCAGCGAGCACCGGCATCACCTTGCGCCAGGAAAAGGCGAGCTCGGGGAAGCCGTGCAATAGCAAGACACAGGGGCGCCCCTTGGTCTCGAAGCCGGCTTCGAGCGCATGCATGCGCAGGCCGTTGATGTCGTCGACGTAACGCGAGCGGATACCGGCGGGCAGGGGAATGTCGGGGAGAGCGGTGGTTGGCTGAGCGGTCAATCTATCCTCCCGTCATGGCCGGATTTGTCCCGGCCATCCACGTTTTCTTTCGCGCATGTTGAAGGACGTGGATGCCCGGGACAAGCCCGGGCATAACGGAAGGTTGCGCAAGATCGTAGTAGGGTGGGTTAGCGAAGCGTAACCCACCTCTTCAGCTCCCGCGGATAGAGCAGAGGTGGGTTACGCCTTCGGCTAACCCACCCTACGGTCCCTGCCACGAGTCAAATCTTCACCGCGCTCTTCGGCCAATACCGGTCGCGCAAGTGGCGCTTCACCAGCTTGCCGGTCGGTGTACGCGGCAGTTCGGCTTCGAAATCGACCGAGCGCGGGCATTTGATCGCGGAGAGGCGGCTCTTGCAGTAGGCGATCAGATCGGCCTCCAGCGCCTTGCCCGCACGCTTCATGTCGTGCGGCTGCACCACCGCCTTCACTTCCTCGCCCATCTCCGCATTGGGCACGCCGAACACGGCGACGTCGGCGACGTCGGGATGGGAGATGAGAACGTCCTCGGTCTCCTGCGGGTAGATGTTCACTCCGCCCGAGATGATCATGTAGGACTTGCGGTCGGTGAGATAGAGGAAGCCGTCCTTGTCGAGATAGCCGACATCGCCGAGGGTCGACCAGCCCTTGGCATTGTAGGCCTTCTTCGTCTTCTCGGGATCGTTGTGATAGGTGAAGGCCGGCGCATCGGCGAAATAGACCGTGCCGATTTCGCCTAGCGGCTGCTCCTCGTCATTCTCGTCCAGGATCTTGATCTTGCCGACCACCGCGCGGCCGACGCTGCCGCGATGCTCCAGCCATTCTTTCGAATTGCAGACGGTGACGCCGTTGCCTTCCGAGCCCGCGTAATACTCAATCAGGATCGGTCCCCACCATTCGATCATGTCTGCTTTCACATCGATCGGGCAGGGCGCGGCGGCGTGGATCGCGCCCTTCAGCGTCGAGACGTCGTACATGGAGCGCACCTCGTCCGGCAGCTTCAGCATGCGCACGAACATGGTCGGCACGAGCTGCGACTGCGTCACCTTGTATTGCTCGACCAGCTTCAAGAACTCCTCGGCGTCGAAATGTTCCATGATGATGGAAGTGCCGCCGAGCACGATCGCCATCATGTTGAAGCGCAATGGCGCCGCGTGATAGAGCGGCGCCGGCGAGAGGTATGTGCTTGCGGCATTCATGCCGCACATGTCGGCGCAGAGCACGCGCAGGAACGCGTTCGGCACGTCGATCCGACTGCCTTCGAAGGCTTTCTTGATGCCCTTGGGCCGGCCCGTGGTGCCGGACGAATACAGCATGTCATAGCCGGCGACCTCGTCGGCGATCGGCGTCGTCGGCTGCGCGGCCGCCTCCTTGTCGTAGGAGCGGAAGCCGGGCAGCGGCTCGTCCATCATGTAGAAGATCGGCTCGCAAGGGGTGCCCTTGATCAGACCCTTGATCTGGTCGGCGCATTTCGGCGTGGTGATCACGACCTTGGCGCCGCAATCGCCGATGATGTAGTCGATCTCATCCTGCTTCAGGTAGCGGCTGATCGCCGTGTAGTAGAGCCCGCTGCGCTGCGCGGCCCAGCAGATCTCCATGAAAGCGAGGCGGTTCTCCATCAACAGCGCGATGTGATCGCCGGCCTTCAGCCCGAGCGAGCGGAAGAGCTGGGCGCCCTGGTTCGAGAGCTCGTCGAGCTCGCGATAGGTGATCGCCTTGCCGGTTCCGGCCATCCGGTAGGCGATCTTGTCGGGCGTGGTGCGGGCGTGGATGGAGGGATGGGTCATCGCGTTTCCTCTAAACGCGAATGGCGAGTAGCGAATGGCGAATAGGAAGAAGAGCGGACTGCCCTTCGCCTACTCACTATTCGCTACTCGCCATTCACTACTCGCTTTTGCTTTTCTTACAGCCGCTCCACGATCGTCACATTGGCCATGCCGCCGCCCTCGCACATGGTCTGCAGGCCGTAGCGCTTGCCGCGCTGGTGCAGCGCATGCACCAGCGTCGTCATCAGTTTGGTGCCGGAGCCGCCGAGGGGATGGCCGAGCGCGATGGCGCCGCCATTGACGTTGAGACGGTCCGGATCGGCACCGGTGGTCTTGAGCCACGCGGTCGGCACCGAGGCGAAGGCCTCGTTGACCTCGAACAGGTCGATGTCGCCGATCTTCATGCCGGCCTTTTGCAGTGCGCGCTCGGTGGCGTGCAGCGGTGCGTCCAGCATGATCACGGGATCGCCGCCCGTCATGGTCATGTGATGCACGCGCGCCAGCGGCTTGACACCGAGCTGCTTCAGGCCGCGCTCGTTCACCACCATGACGCCGGAGGCGCCGTCGCAGATCTGGCTGGCGCTGGCCGCGGTGAGCTTGCCGTTCTCGGCGATCAGCTTGACGCTCCTGATGCCGTCGAGGCTGACGTCGAAGCGGATGCCCTCGTCGATGTGATGCGTGTCCTTGGAGCCGTCGGCGCGGGTGATCTCGAGCGGCACGATCTCCTTCTTGAAGTGGCCGGCTTGCGTAGCCGCGATCGCGCGCTGGTGGCTGTTGTAGGAATATTCGTCGAGCGCGTCCTTCGACAGGCCGTACTTCTCGGCCATCATCTCCGCGCCGGTGAACTGGCTGAACACGATGTTGGGGTACTTGGTCTCGATCCCCGGGCTCTTGTAATTGCCGAAGCCGTTCTTGGCCGGGAGCTGCGAGGACAGGCCCATCGGCACCCGCGTCATCGATTCCACGCCGGCCGCGATCACAACGTCCATCGCACCGGACATCACCGCCTGTGCGGCAAAGTGCAGTGCCTGCTGCGAGGAGCCGCACTGGCGGTCGATCGAGGTGCCCGGCACGCTCTCCGGCAGCTTCGAGGCCATCACGGCGTTGCGGGCGACGTTGTTGGACTGCTCGCCGACCTGCATGACGCAGCCCATGATGACATCCTCGACCAAGGCGGGATCGACCTTGGTGCGGTCGACCAATTCGTCGAGCACCTTGGCGGCGAGATCGGCCGGATGCCAGCCGGCGAGGCGGCCCCCCTTGCGCCCGCCGGCGGTCCGCGCAGCGGCGACGATGTAAGCCTCGGCCATATTCGGTTTCTCCCTGATGGTTCTGAATGGGTTGGTTGTCGGGCGCGGATTAAAAGGGCGGAAGATCGTTTAGTCAATCGATCAATTAACTCTTGTGATGAGCCGCTGCTTGCGCTTATCTGCGCCCCTCTCCGCGGCGATGACAGGGATTTCGTGACTACCACCGTACCGACCAGGCTTCCGGCGACGAAGAGCTCCACGGCGGAGAAGCTGCTGGTGGCCGCGAGCGAACTGATGATCGAGCGCTCCTCGATCGAGATTTCGCTCAGCGACATCGCCCAGAAGTCCGGCGCCAACGCCGCCCTGGTCAAATATCACTTCGGCAACAAGGACGGCCTCTTGCTGGCGCTGCTCGCGCGCGATGCCGCGACCGAGCTGTCCAACCTCGAATTTCTCCTGGCGCAGCCAATCACGCCGACCGCGAAACTGAAGCTGCATATCGGCGGCATCATCCGCGCCTATCACCGGTTCCCCTACATGAACCGCCTGATTCACTATCTGCTGCACGAGAGTACGGCCGACTCCGCCGACGAGGTCTCGAAGTTTTTCGTCGCGCCGCTGCTCGACTTCCACCGCCGTCTGCTAGCCGAAGGCGTCAGCCGCGGCGAATTCCGCGCGACCGATCCCGTGCTGTTCTACACCAGCCTGATCGGCGCCTGCGATCACCTGTTCTTCGGCCGGCACGCGATGTCTCGCGCGACCGGCGTCGGCCCAGTCACCGACGAAGTCTGCCGGCAATACATCAAGCACATGGAAACGCTGATCTGCGGCGGCATCCTCACGCAAGCCGGGGAAGCCGCCGCGGCCGGATAATCGGCCAAAACCTTCAAGTCTAGAGAAGAAACGCCCAAGGAAAGGTAGCTTACGATGCAGTTGAAAGACGTAGCCGTTCTCATCACCGGCGGTGGTTCGGGCTTAGGTGCCGCAACCGCCCGCGCCATGGCCGCCAAGGGCGCCAAGATCGGCGTGATCGATCAGAACAAGGAAAACGCCGAGAAGGTCGCGGCTGAAGTGAAGGGCGTCGCGCTGCACGCCGACGTCACCAGCGAAGAGCAGATCAAGGCCGCGATCGCCAAGGCGGAAGCTGCGCACGGCGTCGCGCGCGTGCTGATGAACTGCGCCGGCATCGGCGGCTCGCAGCGTATCGTCGGCCGCGATGGCGTCTATCCCTTGGAGAAGTTTGCGCGCATCATCAATGTCAACCTGATCGGCACCTTCAACTGCCTGCGTCTGTTCGCCGAGCGTCTCGTCACGGCCGAGCCGATCGGCGAAGAGCGCGGCGTCATCGTCAACACGGCGTCGGTCGCGGCTTACGAGGGCCAGATCGGCCAGATCGCCTATTCGGCCTCGAAGGGCGGCGTCGTCGGCCTCACGCTACCGGCCGCGCGCGACCTCGCCAGCCAGAAGATCCGCGTCAACACCATTGCGCCCGGCCTGTTCTTTACGCCGCTGCTGATGGGCCTCAACGAAGAGGCCCGCAAGAGCCTTGGGGCCCAGGTGCCGCATCCCTCGCGCCTCGGCGATGCCGCCGAATACGGTGCGCTCGCGGTGCACATCGTCGAAAACCCGATGCTCAACGGCGAGACCATCCGCCTCGACGGCGCCATCCGCATGGCGCCAAGGTAAGAGGCGCTCTCTTCCCTTCTCCCCTTGTAGGAGAAGGTGGCGCGAAGCGCCGGATGAGGGGTCTCCATCCGCCGAGAAAAACCCCTCACCCAAGCGAATTCCTGGCTAGCGACGTGCTTGCCCTCTCCCACAAGGGGAGAGGGCACAATATCCGCCACCTCAAGCGCGGATGCAGGAGCGATCCATGTCCCAACCGCTGCTGATCGAGCATGACGACGGCGTCGACCGGGTGACGCTCAATCGTCCCGAAAGCCTCAATGCGCTCGATCCGTCGCTGATCGACGCACTCAACGTCTATTTCCAGGGCCTCCAGCGCAACCGCGACACGCGCGTTGTGGTGCTGAAGGGCGCGGGCAAGAATTTTTGCGCGGGCCTCGACCTCAAGCACGCGATGGCCCGCCGCGCCGGGCAGCAGGAGCCGCCCGGCGTCACCGAGTCCTTGGACTCGCAGCGGCGCATCGCTGACATCGTGATGCTGATGCGGCGCTGCCCGCAGCCGATCCTGGCGTTGGTGCAGGGCGCGGCGGCCGGCGGAGGTTTTGCGCTGGCGCTCGCCTCCGACATCCGCATCGCCACGAAGTCGGCACGGATGAACTGTGCCTTCATCAAGCTCGGGCTTGGCGGCTGCGACATCGGCACCAGCTATTTCTTGCCGCGCCTCATCGGAGTCTCTGTGGCCTCGGAGCTGATCCTCACCGGACGTTTCATCGGCGCGGAGCGCGCGCTCGCGGTGGGGCTCGTCTCCGAAGTCGTCGACGAAGACAAGCTCGATGACGCGGCTGCGCCTTACATCGATGCGATGACGACGGCATCGCCTGTGGGCCTGCGCTTGTCAAAAGAATGTCTCAATATGAGCGTCGACGCCGGATCGCTGGAAGCAGCGATTGCGATGGAGGACCGTAACCAGGTCCTGTGCAGCCGCTCCGAGGAATTTTCGGAGGGCATCAGGGCCTTCCTTGAGAAGCGAAAGCCTGTCTATATCAAGCGCTGAACGACCAAGATCCGCAAAGGACAATAATTCCGGGAGACGCAAAATGAATGGGAGTGCGGCGGCGGTGATGACGAAGCCCGCCTTTCGCAAGGTCGAGTGGCTGGCGCGCGACATCAATGTCGAACGCCGCGACGACGGCACGGTGGTGCTGAAGTCGCGCATTCCGCTGCAGCCTTACGAGAAGCACATCCCGGCATCGCTGGCGAAATGGGCGAAGCAAGCGCCCGAGCGCATTTGGCTCGCACAGCGCGGCGGACCCAATCGCGAATGGCGAAAGGTCT
Organism: Bradyrhizobium sp. ISRA430; assembly: GCF_029909975.1. Lineage (NCBI taxonomy): Bacteria > Pseudomonadati > Pseudomonadota > Alphaproteobacteria > Hyphomicrobiales > Nitrobacteraceae > Bradyrhizobium > Bradyrhizobium sp. ISRA430. Next base: position 4,787,875 of record NZ_CP094516.1, on the reverse strand, counting down.
CCTACGACGAAGCCAAGCGTACCGTGGATGCGCTGACGCAAGCGCTGCTCAATCTCGGGCTCGACGGCCGTCCGGTCGCGATCCTCTCCGGCAATTCGATCGAGCACGCGCTCATGACGCAGGCGGCGATGCAGGCGCGTTCGCCGGCCGCGCCGGTGTCGCCTGCCTATTCCTTGATGAGCCACGATCACGCCAAGCTGAGATATCTGTTCGACCTGATCAAGCCGGCCGTCGTGATGGTGCAGGACGGCCCGACCTTCGGGAAGGCGCTGAAGGCGCTCAACCTCGCCGGCGTTACCGTCGTTCACGTCGCGCGGCCGTGTGACGGCATAAAGAGCGTGAGCTTCGCCGATCTCGCAGCGACCCCTGTGACTGCTGATGTCGAGGCGTCGATCGCAAAAATCACGCCGCAGACGATCGGCAAGCTGCTGTTCACCTCCGGCTCGACCGGCATGCCCAAGGCAGTCATCAACACCCAGGAGATGATGGGCGCCAATGCGGCGATGATGATGCAGGTGCGGCCGCGCACACCGGGTGGCCCGCTGCCGACCGTGCTCGACTGGATGCCCTGGAACCATACCATGGGCGGCAATGCGGCGTTCCATCCCGTGCTGGTCGATGGCGGTACGCTCTATATCGATGACGGCCGGCCGATGCCGGGCCAGTTCGAGGAGACGCTGCGCAATTTGCACGAGATCTCGCCGACCTATTACGCCAACGTGCCGGCCGGCTATGCAGCGCTCGCGGCGGCGATGGAGAAGGACGACGCGCTCTGCCGCTCCTTCTTCAAGAACCTCGCGATCATGGCCTATGGCGGCGCGCGGCTGCCGGACGATCTCTACGACCGCATGCAGGCGCTGGCGGTGAAGACCACCGGCGAGCGCATCGTGTTCTATACCGGCTGGGGCTCCACCGAGACCGCACCGACCTCGACCGGCACCTATTGGGACACCGAGCGCGTCGGCCTGATCGGCCTGCCGTTCCCCGGTGTCGAATTGAAGATGGTGCCGTGCGGCTCGAAGTACGAGCTGCGCCTGCGCGGCGTCAACGTCACGCCCGGCTATTTCGGCCAGCCCGAGCTGACCAAGAAGATGTTCGATGAGGAAGGCTTTTATTGCATCGGCGACGCCGGCATCTTCGTCGATGACAGCGATCCGGTGAAGGGCATCATCTTCGCCGGCCGCGTCGTCGAGGACTTCAAGCTTACGACCGGCACCTTCGTCCATGTCGGCTCGCTCCGCACCGATACGATCGCGGCCGCGACTCCGGTCGTGCATGACGCGCTGGTGACAGGACAGGATCGTCCCTTCATCGGCCTGCTGGCCTGGCCGAACCTGCATGCCTGCCGTCAGCTCACCGGCAGTCCCGAGCTGAGTTTCGAGGAAGCCGTGAAGCATCCCGACGTGATCGCCTGCTTCAGGCGCGGGCTGGAGACCCACAACAAGGACTGCGAAGGCGCGAGCAGCCGCATCATCGCGCGCGCCATGCTGATGGTCGAGCCGCCCTCGATCGACGGCAACGAGCTCACCGACAAGGGCTACATCAACCAGCGTGCCGGCCTCGAGCGCCGCGCTGCGCTGGTCGAGCGGCTCTATGCGGACAGGCCGGATCAGGACGTGATCGTGCTGCGATGAATGAAGATCCATCAACGCGTCATTCCGGGCTCGCCGATTGCGCGGCGCCCCGGAATGACGGCCTTGACGAATGACAACGAATAAGAAGGTAAGCCGCCATGAACTTCGATTTCTCTGACGACCAGAAACAACTCCGCGACCAGGCGCGGAAATTCCTCACCGAAAAGTGCTCGCCCAAGGCGGTGCGCGTCGTGCTCGACGGCAAGGCGCCTTATGACAGCGAACTGTGGAAGGGGCTCGCCGACATGGGCTTTCTCGGCGTTGCGATTCCCGAGGAATTCGGCGGCGCGGGTGCCGGCCATCTCGAGCTCTGCGTCATCGCCGAGGAGATGGGCCGGGCGAATGCGCCGGTGCCGTTCTCCTCGACCGTCTATCTCGCCGCCGAAGCGCTGCTGATCGCCGGCAGTGACGCGCAGAAGAAGAAATGGCTGCCCGCGATTGCCTCGGGCGAGGCGATCGGCACGCTGGCACTGTTCGAGGGCAAGGGCAATCCGTCGCCGAAGAGCATCAAAGTCGCCGCTTCGAACGGCGTGCTCAACGGCGTCAAGAAACCGGTCGCCGACGGCGCGATCGCCGATTTCGCGGTCGTCGCCGCGCGCACGGGAACGAGCGGGCGCGACAGCGATATCTCGCTGTTCCTGGTCGACCTCAGGGGCGGCGGCGTCGAGGTCAAAAACCTGACCAATCTCGATCCGACCCGTGGCCAGGCCGAGATCACCTTCAAGGATTGCAAGGCCGAACCGCTTGGCGCTCCCGGCGAAGGTTGGAGCATCCTCACCCAGGTGCTCGACCGTGCCGCGGTGCTGTGCGCCTTCGAGCAGGTCGGCGGTGCCGACCGCGCGCTAGAGATGGGCCGCGACTACGCGCTCGACCGCATCGCCTTCGGGCGCCAGATCGGCTCGTTCCAGGCAGTCAAGCACATGCTCGCGGATATGTATGTCTCGGCGACGCTGGCGCGCTCCAACAGCTATTACGGCGCCTGGGCGCTCTCCACCGATGCGGCCGAATTGCCCGAAGCAGCCGCCGCGGCGCGCATCAGCGCGACGCAGGCGTTCCAGCACTGCGCCAAGAACAACATCCAGGTCCATGGCGGCATGGGTTTCACCTGGGAGTTCGATTGCCACATGTACTACCGTCGCGCCAACGCCATGGCGCTCGGGCTCGGCAGCCTCACCTATTGGGAAGACCAGCTCATCGATCGCATGCGCAAGAAGAACGCGGCGTAACAACATTCTAGAGAAGTGGTGGGTTACGCCTTCGGCTAACCCACCCTACGGAAGACAGAGAAGCGTAATGAACTTCGACGACACCCCGCAGGAAGCCGAATTCCGCAGCCAAGCCCGCGCCTGGATCGCCGCGAACGCGCCCACGCAGTACGAGGAGGAGCTGCGCAAATCCTCGCTCGGCCGCACGCAGCTCAAGAACGCTGACATCCTCGAGGTCGCAAAAGCCTGGCAGAAGAAGAAGGCCGACGCCGGCTGGGCCTGCCTGCACTGGCCGAAGGAATATGGCGGGCGCGGATCGTCGCCGATCGAGCGCGTGATCTGGCAGCAGGAGGAGGGCCCGTTCGGCAAGCTCTCCCATATGTTCATCATCGGCCACGGCATGTGCGGGCCGACCATGATGGCGTTCGCGCGCGAGGAGCATAAGCGCAAATATCTGCCGCCGCTCGCTTCCGGCGAGAAGGTCTGGTGCCAGCTCTTTTCCGAGCCGGCTGGCGGTTCCGACGTCGCGGGCTTGCGCACGCGCGCCGAGAAGGACGGCGACGAATGGGTGATCAACGGCCAGAAGATCTGGACCTCGGGCGCGCACTATTCCGACTACGGCATCCTCCTGACGCGCACCGATCCCACCGTACCCAAGCACAAGGGCCTCACCATGTTCTTCCTGGACATGAAGAGTCCGGGCGTCGAGGTGCGGCCGATCAAGCAGGCGAGCGGCGCGTCCGACTTCAACGAGGTCTATTTCACCAACGTCCGCATTCCCGATCACCAGCGCCTCGGCGAGGTCAATGACGGCTGGAACGTCTCGCTGACCACGCTGATGAACGAGCGCATGTCGATCGGTGCGGGCGTGGCGACAGGCTTTCCGGAGCTGTTCGACTATTGCTCCGGCCTGATGCTGGAGGATGGACCGGCGATCGAGAACGCAGCGGTGCGCTCGAAGCTCGCGAACTGGGCGGTGAAGGCGAGCGGGCTGAAATACACCAGCATGCGCGCGATCTCGGCGCTGTCGAAAGGCGAGCGGCCGGGGCCTGAAAATTCCATCGGCAAGCTGGTCGCTGGCTCCATGATCCAGGACGTTGCGGCCTACGCGCTCGATCTGCAAGGAGCCGGCGTGATCAGCGGTTCTGAAGACGCCGAAGTCGCCGGCCGCTTTCAGGCGATGCTGCTGCGCGCGCCGGGTACGCGCGTCGAGGGCGGCACCGACGAGATCATGCGTAACATCATCGCCGAGCGAGTGCTGGGACTGCCCGGCGACATCCGCGTCGACAAGGACGTGCCGTTCAACAAGATCCCGACGAAGGGAAGATGAGTTCGAAAAGTAGGGTGGGTTAGCCCCGCGGATGCGCGAAGCGCAATCCGCTAGGCGCCTATCCTACGCAGAAGTGAGGTCCGCCATGAATTTCGACGACACGCCGCAGGAAGCCGCATTCCGCGAGACAGCGCGCAAATGGATCGACGCCAACGCGCCGAAGGAGCTCGAGGCTGAGCTATCGAAATCCTCGCTCGGCCGCATCCGGCTTGCGAAGCACGACATCGTCGATGTCGGCAAGGCCTGGCAGAAGAGGAAGTTCGAAGGTAACTGGGCCTGCCTGCACTGGCCGAAGGAATATGGCGGGCGCGGCGCGACGCCGATCGAGCGCGTGATCTGGCAGCAGGAGGAGGGCGTCTACGGCAAGCTGACGCAGCCGTTCCAGATCGGCGAGGGCATGTGCGGCCCGACCGTGATGGCCTGGGGCAGCGAGGATGCCAAGCGCCGGTACTTGCCAAAACTCGCCGCGGGCGAGGAGATCTGGTGCCAGCTTTTCTCCGAGCCGTCCGCCGGCTCGGACGTCGCAGGGCTCCGCACGCGCGCGGAGAAGAAGGGCGACAGTTGGGTCGTCAACGGCCAGAAGATCTGGACCTCGGGCGCGCATTATTCCGACTATGGCCTCCTGATCGCGCGCACCGATCCGAACGTGCCCAAGCACAAGGGCCTCACCATGTTCTTCCTGGACATGAAGAGCCCAGGGGTCGAGGTCCGCCCGATCAAGCAGGCCAACGGCATGCAGGAGTTCAACGAGGTCTATTTCACCGACGTGGTGATCCCCGACAGCCAGCGCCTCGGCGCCGTCGGCGAAGGCTGGAGCGTTTCGCTGACCACGCTGATGAACGAGCGCATGTCGATCGGCGCGCGGCTCGCGACCGGCGTGCCGGAGATGTTCGAGTTCTGCTCCAAACTGATGCTGGAGGATGGCCTCGCCATCGACGATCCCGCGGTGCGCTCGAAGCTCGCGAGCTGGGCGGTGAAGTCGAGCGGGCTGAAATACACGAGCTACCGCGCGATCTCGGCGCTGTCGAAGGGCGAGCGGCCTGGCCCTGAAAACTCGATCGGAAAGCTGGTGTCGGGCCTGATGCTACAAGACATCGCCGCTTACGCGATGGACCTCCAGGGCGCGGCCGGCGTTCTCACGGGAATGGACGAGGAAACCGCGCACGGCCAGTTCCAGCAGATGCTGCTGTCCTCGCCCTCGATGCGCATCGCGGGCGGCACCGACGAGATCCTGCGCAACATCATCGCCGAGCGCGTGCTGGGCCTGCCCGGTGACATCCGCGTTGACAAGGACGTGCCGTATAACAAGATCCCCACGAAGGGACGTTGATTTGGAATCGTAGGGTGGGTTAGCGACGCGTAACCCACTAGTGCTCTCAATGACGATCGATAGAAGAGGTGGGTTACGCCTTCGGCTAACCCACCCTACGGAAGACAAAGGTTGCGCCATGGATGCGAAATCACCCAACGCCCGCTACGCCACCGAAGATCGCATCGGGGTGCTCGAGGAGCTCCTCAACGAGCGCTACTCCGTGCGTGCATTCCTGCCGAGGGAGGTCGACCGCGCGACCATCGAGCACGTGCTGAGGACCGCCCAGCGCACCGCGTCCTGGTGCAACAGCCAGCCCTGGCAGGTGCTGATCGCCAGCGGCGCGGCCAAGGAGCGCTTTCACAAGGCGATCTATGCGGAAGCCGCATCCGGCGCCAAGGACGACCATGATTTCACCCCGCCGCGCGAATATGTCGGCGTCTACCTCGAACGCCGCCGCGAGAGCGGCTTTCAGCTCTACAACACGCTGGGCATTGCCCGCGGCGACAAGGCGGCCTATGCCAAGCAGGCGCTGGAGAATTACAATTTCTTCGGCGCGCCGCATGTGGCTGTGATCCACACCAACGAGCCGCTCGGGATCTACGGCGCGATCGACTGCGGTGCTTATGTCAGCAATTTCATGCTCGCCGCCCAGGCGCTCGGGCTCGGCACCATTCCGCAGGCCGCGCTTGCGCGCCACTCCGGGCTGATCCGGCGTCACTTCAACTTGCCCGACGACCGCCGCGTCGTCTGCGGCATCTCGTTCGGCTATGCCGATCACGCTCACAAGGTCAACAGCTACCGCACCTCGCGCGCGAGTGTTGCGGATACTGTGACCTTCGCGGACGAGTGAGATTCTCCTACGTCGTCATTGCGAGCGAAGCGAAGCAATCCAGAATCCCACCGAGGAGACATCTCTGGATTGCTTCGCTTCGCTCGCAATGACGACGATGAAGTAGTCTTCTCTCAACTTTCGTCGGACGACCGGAGTGACACGTAGCAAAACCCCGGTCGCTGTGCGACCGAGGCTTGTTTGCCGAAAGCGAGATCTCAGTACATCCCGTACGCGCAGACGTTCACGACGCGGACGCGCAGGCCGTGGCGGGTCTGGATGGCGCGCTCCTGGTAGCAGTTGCTGACGCCGGTGTTGACGTAGAGGCCGCCATAACCCCAGCCCCAGCCGGGACCCCAGTGATGGTGGAAGCCGTGGGCCGATGCAGCGTTGGGCGCGAGGGCGGCAACACCGAGCGAGCCGGCGGCGATCAGACCAAGTGCAAGCTTGCGAAACATCTTCATTCTCCAGTTTGGCGCAAGGCCGTTGTTGTGTCCCTGCGTTTCGGTCGAGCCGAGCTGCGAATCCGTTCACGCCATGACGGGAGAATCGTGTTTCAGGACTGTTTCGTCGGTTGCGGAGGGTAAAAATGTTCGCTGAAGGTGGCGCCTCAAATCCGACTCGTCGTCCCGGGGCGCGCGAAGCGCGAGCCCGGGACCCATAACCACAAGATTTGGCTTGGCGAAGATTGGTAACCACGATCTCGCGCCACAACCGCTTCCTGTGGTTATGGGTCCCGGCCTTCGCCGGGACGACGAGCGAATATGGGGCTCGCTCACCCGATCCCCAACCGCCAATCTGCCAATCCAGACTTGCGCTTCTCAAAACCGCGGCGGCCGCTTTTCCGCGAACGCCTTGATGCCTTCCTTGATCTCGTCGCCGCGCATGCTGTCGCGATGGCGCTGGTCGGCGGCGGCCTCATTGAGCTCGCCGCGGGCGAATTCGTTGATGGCGCGCTTCATGCCGCGCATCGCGTTCGGCGCGTTGCCGGCCAGGATCGCAGCTAACTTGTCGATCTCCTCGTCGAGCGATTCCTCCGGCACCATGTCGGTGAGATAGCCGATCCGCAGCATCTCCGGCGCACTGATCTTCTGCGCGGTCAGGAATAGTCTTTTGGCGTTGTCGACGCCGAGACGCGTCACGTAGCGCTTGATGCCGCTCTTGTAGTAGTGCAGCCCGAGCCGCGCCGCGGGCATGAACATCTCGGCGGTATCGACGCCGATGCGGAAATCGCAGGCGAGCGCGAGGTCGGTCGCGCCGCCATAGACGCCGCCGTTGAGCCGGCAGATCGTCGGCACGCCGAGATCCTCCAGCCGGTTGACGACCACCTCGAACGCCGAGCCGGCACTCTGCTGCTCCTTGGCGCTCACCGCGCGCTCGGCCACCGAGTTGAGGTCGTAGCCCGCGGAGAAGGCGCGCCCCGTGCCGGTGAGCACCAGCACGCGGATTGCGGGATCCGCCTCGATCCGGTCGAACAGCTTCATGAGCTCGCCGAGATCTTCGGCCTGGAGCCGGTTGAGATGCTTCGGGCGGTTGAGGCGGATGGTGGCGCGCGCGCCGGTGATTTCGAGCACGGGGCTGCTGGCCGCGTCGGCTGTCTCCGACATTCTTGTCTCCGTTTATTTGTTCTCGAGCGCGCGGCGCTTGGCTTCCGCATCGATGGTCTCGGCGAGATCCGGATGACGCGCCATCAGCACGCGGAAGTCGACGAGGTCGAGCACCAGGAGCCGCGATACTTTCGTGGTCGCGACGTTGGCGCCGCGCACATTGTTGCCGAGCAGCGCCATCTCGCCGAAGAAGGCGCCCTCGCCGAGCTGCACCTTCTTGCCAGGCAGATCGACCTCGACCTCGCCGGCCGCAATGAAATACATGCAGTCGCCCTGCTGGCCCTTCCGGATGATCATGGTGCGGGCCGGCAGCTCCATGGTGCGCAGCATGTGGGTGACGTCGGCGATCGCTGCGGGGCCGAGGGCGGCGAAGAACGGCACCTTGCTGACGGACTCCCAGGTCTTCAGGAAATTGTCGCGCCGGGTCTCGGCGGCGAATCCGGTCGCCAAAATACCGGTCCAGAGCCCGAACACGCCGAGGCCGGAGATCATCACCAGCGCCGCCACCATGCGGCCGAGCGGCGTCACCGGCACGACATCGCCATAGCCCGTGGTCGTCAGGGTCACCACCGCCCACCACAGCGCGGCCGGGACGCTGCCGAAGGTCTGCGGCTGCACGTCCCGCTCCAGGAAATATTCGGCGACCGAGGCGAGGAAGACCACCATCAGGAAGATCACGAGCACGCTGATCAGTGGGCCCGATTCCAGCACCAGCACGCGGCGAAGCTGCCGCAGGCCGGGAATGCCCGGCACCACCTTCATGACCCAGAGCACGCTGAGCAGCCAGGCCGTTCTGGGTTCGATGCCCAAGATCAGTGCTGTCGGGACGGCCAGCGCCCCGATCGCGTCGACCAGCCCTGCGGAGGTGGACATGTAGAGCGAAAGACGCCGTTGCCGCGCCATGTGGCGCAGCCGGACCACCCATTCGAACACGAAGTAGAGAAGGCAGGCCCACAGCAGGCCATCGAGCCAGCGGTACGCCGCCTCATAGGCCGGGTTGACCGTCAGCAGCACCATGGCCGCGACACCGAGGATCACCGCGCCATACGCCGCCTTGGTCATGTTGCGGCCGGCCGTGGCGGCTACGAACTGCGCCAGAGCGGGGATCAAGGATTTGCACATGCGGGGAGGCGGCCCGGGTCTGGGGATAGGATTTGGAGGTCCCGGTTGGGACGTCGGCGCCAAAGTGCCCGTGCGGGCGGGGGGCGTCAACGACGGGCAAGGACAGTTTGACCGGCGGCGTCAAAAGGAAGCCGATCGGGCGGCGTCACCGGCCGGTCTCGATCCGCCATGCCGGGGAGGTGACAGGCAGACCGGCCACTACTTGAAATGCGGCGGCTCGTCGTAGCCGCGGCGGCTGCTGAAGAACAGCAGGACCATCAGGCCGACGCCGACGATCACGGAGAACCCTGCGCCCAGGGCGAGCGCCACGTAGCCTTCCGTCGGGATCGGGTCTCCCTCGACCGCCATCGCGGAATAGGCGAAATAGCCAACCGCCGCCAGCATTCCCAGGAGGAGGATGACGAGGAGTGTACGCATGCCGCGTTCTCCGGTTGTATTCGGCACCCCAACGGTTGCGGATCGGGAGGGTTCCCGGGGTTCCGAACGCTGATCCAGGCGAAATGCCGGGTCGTCTTCGAGCTCGGTTGCTGCGCCTGCGAGATCAGGCGCTCTGTGCGGTCTTCACCACCACGACATTGGTGTCGTCGTGCGGCGCGGGGGCGTCCTTCTCCACCTCGGCGGCATGGCGCTTCAGGTAGTCGCGGCGCATACCTATCTCGTCGCGGACGAATTCATAGCCGAGCTTGAACGTGTCGAGTCCATCGGTACTGATCGTGCCGTCCCGGAGCCCGATGATCGCGCCGCGCAGAATGCCCTCGAGCTCGTCCTGAAGACATTCGAGCTGATCCAACGAATGGGCCTGCTCGATGCGCTCGCCGATGTCGAGGATCGCGGTGGACAGCTCGCTGGCCTTCTCCGGTGCGATCCGGGTGATCTTGGCGTAGATCGCGGCGAAGATAGAGCCGATGACGCTGAGCGCGGCAGCGCCCAGGTACATCATGTCGCTGTACTTATCCATGAACGACTTGGTGTCGTCGTTGATGTAGTCGGCCGCGCCCTGATGCGCCATCACGAGGGCGTCCTTCTCGGTGGAGGCCGGCTCGATGCGCGTGGCAAAGCCGCTATCGAGCCCGAGCGCAGACTTGTTCTCGTAGATGATGCGCGCGAGGTCGCCGGCCGTGGTCACGGACATCCTGGACTGTGCGACCAGAAGCCATTCGAGCCCGATCGTATCGAAGGACCTGCTGCTGATTGGTCTTGATCACCTTGGGGCGCCGCGGCGGCTGCTGCTCGGTGGGTGCCGTCGGGCCTACAGTACTCAGGGCAGCACTCTGGCCTTACGCTGGGTGGCGGGCGGCGGATTTGCCGGCTGCGCGCGCCTGAAAATTCGTACATGCCTGAAAAAAGAACGATATTCTCTACCTGGGGATGATAGCTTCCTGGCAGGAGAATGCAAATTTTGAGCCGAAGGTAACCTGACTTGGCGCGTCCGCGTCGATTGGTCGTCCTATCGCCGTTCGGCCACAGTTGGCGATTTTCGAGTTCCCCCCGGATGCATTCCGCCGCGGGAAATGTCATAAAAGATCGATCCCGGAGATTTGGCCGGGTCCAAGAAGAAGTTGCGCTGAACGCTCCATTTTTGCTTCCCACGTCAATGAGGGCGTCAGCTTTGTCGTTTCCACCCATGTCATCGGCGGTTCCGGTTGAAGCGCTCATTGGCTGGATGATGCTGCTTACCTTCAAGCACATCATCGCCGATTTCGTGCTGCAAACCGCTTGGATGGCGCACGGCAAGGACCAGAAGCACGGCTGGGGTCTGCCGCTGCTGGTGCACTGCCTGATTCACCTTGCGGTTGCGCTGCCGCTGATCCTGATCGTGGCGCCACGATTCTGGTTCGTGGCGCTGATCGATTTCGCGATTCACATTACGGTCGACCGGGCCAAGGGTCTTGTCTCGGCCAATTTCGGCGTCAACCAGGAGCACCCCTGGTTCTGGACCCTGATCGGCGTCGACCAGGCGCTGCACCACCTCACCGGTTTCGGTCTCTCCATCTTCATGGCCGCCAACTGACGCCGGGGCGCTCCCGATGGGGGCTCGGCCTCATGGTTCGCCCGGCGATGCAAAGCATCGTCCGGAGACGAGCCAAGCGGCGCTCCTCACCATGAGGGTCAAAGATCTTCCCGCAAACCCAGACTTCATCCTGAGGAGCCCGCCGAAGGCGGGCGTCTCGAAGGATGCGCCGCAACGGGACCGCCCGCGCCTGATTCGCGGCCTGGGCGCAACAACCCTGCGGAACTACCGGTCAGTGTGGTTAACCTTTCATTAGAGAATTGCGCTGCATCTTCGGCGTCGAGGGAGAACTGCAATGTTTTCAAGCCGCGACGCCTACGAAAGCGATTTCTGCCCGGTCCGCGACGAACTCCTTGGCGAGATGTATCGCGCCAGTGAAAGCGGCCTGCCGAGGCTGGTTGAGAGTGTTTCCCCCGAGGTCCGCGCGAGGCTGGCGCTGTTCTGCTACCGCCGCAGCCACCTGCATTCGCTGGCGGTCGCGATCGCGGCGAGCTGCAGCGAGCGCGACCTGGTCGATAACGGCGGCCGCGTCGGCTCGACGCTCTACGCGCTGTCGCGCGAGCGCTCGGCCAAATCGACATTGTCCGTGTCGGGCGGTCGCAAGCCGATTACGCTATCGACCAAGCCGCTCTCTGTGCTCGCGCCACTTGAGGACGAGCTCGACGACGACGACCTCGCCGAGGCCGTTCCGGCTTAGACTACCGCGATCACCGGCAGTCCGAATTTCCGCCGCGCCATGGCGCATTCGGCGTCGCCCGGCATGCAGGTGCGGCAGACCTCCGGCCGCACCTGATAGATGCCGCAGGCGGTCGCCGTCCCGATCTCTCCTTGCAAAGCCGCGCAGCGATCGCCCTCGCAGCGCATGCCCGATTGCCGATCGTTGACGAGCTTTTCCGGGATCAGCGCAAGTTCATCATCGCTCTCGATCGAGAAGCGCGGCCAGTTTGCCGAATAGGCACAACAGGCGCCGCAAGCCTGGCAGCAGGTCGACAGGTCGACGGCGAACGTCCCATCAATCGCCATTACGTATCCTTCGGCGGGCCCCAGACCAGGCTCTGCCGCCATTTCGCGCGCAGCACGTCGCGCCGCTCCGGATATCTCTCGTCGAGATAGGTCGCCTCCACGACGCGATCGGTGCGGAAGCTGCGGAAGTCGCTGCGCAGCTCGCACCAGGCCGCGAGCAGGCGGACCGCTTCGAGATAGCCGACCGCGATCGGCCAAATCATGCGCTCGCTGGGGCGGCCCTGCTCGTCGCGATAGCGCAGCATGATCTTCTTGCCTTCATGGATCTGGGTGCGCGTGCGCACCATGTCCATGCGGTCAGGCTCCCTGTTCCAGCTTGGCCGGGCGCGGCTTGCGGGCTCCAGCACGAACGGCCGCAGCCGTTCGGGCACAGTGTCGGCGATCTTGGCCATGAGGTCTTCGGCGGCACGCGCCAGTGCCGCGTCGGCATGGCCAGCGACCCATTGCGCCCCGAGCACCGCCGCCTCGATCTCGTCAGGTGTCAGCATCAACGGTGGCAGGTCAAAGCCCTTTTCCAGGATGTAGCCCATGCCGGCCTCGCCGCGGATCGGCACGCGCTGGCCGATCAGCGTGGCGATGTCGCGATAGACGGTGCGCTTGGAGGTCTCGAGCTCGGCCGCGATCGCGTCGGCCGTGAGCGGTTTGCGGCTGCGCCTCAGCACCTGGATGATCTGAAACAGCCGGTCGGCACGTCTCATGACAGTTCTCTTCGCAAATCCGTGATCGCAGGCGGCTCAAAAAACGGCGCGCGGCTGCTGACAGGATGTTGGCAGCAGGGGAGTTCTATACCGGGACAACGCTTCGACAGAAGAGGATTTGTCCATGTTCATTCCCACCCAATTCGGCACGGCCGTCCCGTTATGGCGGGTACAGGCCTCGCTGCACGCCTTGCTGCCTACTTGGGCGTTCGGGCGCCTCATGTCACTCGATCTGATGTTCATCGACTTCCGCCTTGCGTTGGTGAGCCTTGTGACCCGCTCGCTGGTCCAGGTCGCGAACGCGTTGGTCCGCCACCTCATGGGCCGGGCCTGGCGGGGGGCTCGTTTCACCAAGGATATCACGGCTGCTGCCACCATGGTGGCAGCAGCCGGACGATAGGTTCCATCGCATCTTTCGAGGATCAGGAGCGCGAGACATGATCACCCTTTACGGCTTCGGTGTCGGATTCGGCCTGCCGGAAATCAGCCCTTTCGTCACCAAGACCGAGGTGCAGCTCAAGATGGCGGAGCTGCCGTATCGGAAGGAGCGGGCGATGCCGCCCGCCTCGCCCAAGGGGCAGTTGCCCTTCATCGACGATGATGGCGAGGCGGTCGCCGATTCCACCTTCATCCGCGCCCATATCGAACGCCGATACGGATTCGATTTCGACGCCGGCCTCAGCCTGCAGCAGCGCGCGCAGGCCTGGGCCTTCGAGCGGATGATCGAGCATCACGTCTACTGGGCGCTGGTCGGGGCGCGCTGGGTCGATCCGGTCAATTTCGCCAAGGGGCCTGCGCACTTCTTCGACGGCGCGCCGGAGCACAACCGTGAGAAGCTGCGCGAGGATGCGCAATTTCGGGTCGCCGAGAATTATCTGCTCTCCGGTCTCGGCCGCCATGCGCCTGATGACGATGTCGATCTCGCCGTACGCTCGCTGTTTGCGCTTTCGGTGCAGCTCGGCGACAAGTCCTATCTGATGGGCGACAAGCCGTGCGGCGTCGATGCGACCGCCTTCGGCGCGCTCGCCGGAATCCTCACGCCGTTCTTCGAATCCAAGCTGCGCGGGCGGGCCGAGGAGTTTCCGAACCTCACCGCCTATGTCGACCGGATGATGGTCAAGTACTATCCGGAGTTTGCCTGGAGCAGGCTTGCTCAGGCTGCCTGAAGCTCGGCGCCACGCCGCGCAAAAAAGAGCCGGCCCATGGGGCCGGCTCTGATCGTCTCGAACCGAAAGCTGTGCTTACTTGACCAGCGTATACTTGCCATTCTTCACCGTGAGCAGGATGCGCGAGCGCTCATCGAGGCCGTAGCGATCCTTTTCGGTGAAGTTGTAGACGCCCTGACTGGCCGCCAGTTCCTTCTCCGTCAGCAGGGCCTGGCGGATGGCCTCGCGAAACTCCGGCGTGCCCGGCTTGGCCGTCTTCAGTGCAGCCGGAATGATGCGTTTGAGAAGCTCGAAGGCGTCGTAGGAGTGACCGGCAAACTGGCTGCGGCTGTTCGGGCCGTACTTCGCTTCATAGGCGGTGTTGAGCGCAAGGCCCGGCTTCTTCGTCTGCGCCTCGTCCGGCTGGTCTTCCGGATCCATCACCGGGCCCGAGGCCATCAGCACGCCTTCCGCGGCTTTGCCGGCGATGCGGATGAAGTCCATGCTGGCAGCGCCGTGGGTCTGGTAGATCAGCCCCTGATAGCCGCGCTCGCGCAGCTCGGTCTGCGGCAGCGCGGCCGCGGTGCCGGAGGCGCCGACCAGGATCGCGTCGGGATTGGCAGCGACGAGCTTCAAGACCTGCCCGGTCACCGAGGTGTCGGGACGCGCGAAGCGCTCCTCGTCGACGACGGTCACGCCCATCGGCACGGCCTGCGCCTTCAGGTCGTTGAACCAGAGGTCACCGTAAGAATCGGAGTAGCCGATATAGCCGACGGTCTTCACGCCCTTGGACTTCATGTGGTCGTAGAGCACCTTGCCCACGATCGGGATCGGCTGCGGCATCGCCACCGACCACTTCATGCGGTCCGGCGTGATCGGAAACGGCGCGAGGCCGAAATGCGGAATGCCGGCTTCGTTGGCGACGTTGGAGACGGCGATCGTCGGCGGCGTCAGAGCCGAACCCATGATGATGTCGGCCTTGGATTCCGTGACGAAGCGGCGAGCGTTGGTGGTCGCCGTCGTCGGGTCGCCGCCGTCGTCGAGCACGATCACCTTCAGCGGCACGCCGCCGATCTCCTTCGGCACGAATTCCAGCGCGTTGCGCTCGGGAATGCCAAGGGCCGCGCCCGGGCCAGTCGTGGTGGTGGTGATGCCGATGGTGATTTCATTGGTCTGCGCCAGCGCCGGCAGTGCGAGCGTCGCGGCGGCGATCGCGGCGGTCAGGTAAAAGCGTCTCATCTATTCCTCCCTTTACGTGTTTCTTTGAAAGCAGAAATCGGGGGTTAATTCAGCCCCGTCTTTGGATGGTGTGGCGATTTAGCTCCCGATGAATTTCGTCACCATTTCCGGAGGAAACGGCGCCGATTTCAGCTTGTCCGGGTCGGCCGGGTCGCGGCCGACCAGGACGCGGGTCTCGAAGGCTTCGATTGCCAGCGCCTCGCCCTTGTAGACGTTGTGCTTCACCTCGAAGCTCGAGCGCTTGATGCTCTCGATCCGGGTCTCGATGGTGATCCAGTCGCCATGGGTCGAGGGGATGTAGAATTTCGCCCGCGTGTCGACCATGGGAATGCCGACCAGGCCATATTTGTGGACCAGGTCCTGCTTCGAGAAGCCGGCCTTCTCGAACAGGACCGAGGTCGAATCGTCGAACATGCCGAAATAGCGCGGGTAATAGACGATGTTAGCGGGGTCGCAATCGCCCCACTGGATCTGTACGTCGCGCCGGTTCACGAACATGTCGCGCCCCTACGATTGCCGTTCTTACTTCGGCGCCATGCGCAGCGAGGCGTCGAGGCGCACCACTTCGCCGTTGAGGTAGGGATTTTCCACCATGTGCAGCGCGAGCGCGGCGAATTCGTCCGGGCTGCCGAGCCGGCGAGGGAAGGGGATCGCTGCGGCGAGCGAGTCCTGGGCCTCCTGCGGCAGGTTGGCGAGCAAAGGCGTCAGGAACAGCCCGGGCGCGATGGTGAGCACGCGGACGCCGAACTGAGCGAGCTCACGCGCGATCGGCAGCGTCATGCCGACGATGCCGCCCTTGGAGGCCGAATAGGCCGACTGTCCGATCTGGCCGTCATAGGCAGCGACCGACGCGGTGTTGATGATGACGCCGCGCTCGCCGGTGGCCTGCGGCTCGAGCTTGGACATCTCGGTCGCGGCGAGGCGCAGCATGTTGAAGGTGCCGATCAGGTTGACCTTGACCACCTTGTCGAAATCGGAGAGCGCCATTGGTCCGTCGCGGCCGACGACGCGCTTTGCAACGCCGATGCCGGCGCAGTTGACCAGCACGCGCGCCGGGCCATGCGCCTTAGCGGCCTGCGCGATCGCGGCTTCGGCGGAAGCCGCATCGGAGACGTCGCAGGCGACCGCGACGCCCTTGATCTCGGCGGCGACGGTCTCTGCGAGCTTGGCATTGAGATCGCAGACCGCGACCTTGGCGCCCTGCGCCGCCAGTTTACGCGCGGTGGCAGCACCAAGTCCCGATGCGCCGCCGGTGACGATGACTGCCTGATCCTTCAACAACATGGCGTTCTCCTTCGAATTCGAATGCGATCGGATCGATCGATCTGCTCCCTCCCCCCGTTCTTACGGGAGAGGGTTGGGGTGAGGGGCTGCTTCCGCAAAAGAGGTGAAAGACGGACACGCGGAGAGTCCCCCTCACCCGAATTTGCGCTTCTGCGCAAATTCGATCTCTCCCCGCAAGCGGGGCGAGGTGAAGGGAACGCCGGGGCCGACTGTTTCACGACAAATCTCGTCCTGTTAGCCGACCGATATCACACGGTCCGATGGATTGGCAGCGTAGAGCTCCTCGATCAATGCGGCGCGATGTTCGAGCACCGCGCGCTGGTTGATCGAACCCTTGTCCGTGACCTCGCCCTTGTCGATCGACAGCGGCGCGTCCAGCAGGATCGCGCGCGTAATTCGTGTCGAGGAGCCGGTGGCGGTACTGAGGAAACGGATCAGGCGCTCGCGAAAGGCGTCGCGGACCAGACGGTCTCGCGCGGTCACGACGAGATCGTCGGCCGCCAGCGTCGGATTGATCAGGCGGCAGCCGTCGAGGTCGAGCACCACGAGCGCGGAGATCTCGTCGCGATTGATCCCGGCGATGACGACGTCGCGCACCAGCGGCGCGCAGGCCGCGATGAGGCGGGCGCGAAGCGGGCCGACGCTGACCCACGTGCCGCTCGCGAGCTTGAAATCCTCGCTGACACGGCCGTCGAAATCGAAGCCGGCATTGAGATCATCGGGGTCGGCAGGCTTCAGCGCATCGCCGAGCTTGTAAAAGCCTTCCTCGTCGAAGGACTTTGCGGTCACGTCCGGCTGGCGCCAGTAGCCGGGCATCACGTTCGGGCCCTTACAGCGGACTTCCAGCTTGCCGTTGTTCGGCACGAGCTTGGCATCATTGCCCGAGACAGGCAGACCGACATGGCCGGAGCGGCTGGTGCGCGGATTGACCGACATGAAGAACGGTGCGGTCTCGGTCGCACCTAAGCCGGTCAGCATCGGTACCCGATAGCCCTTCTCCTTGACCGCGAGCTCGTCGAGGCTGTTCCAGACGAAGGGCGAGAGAGCCGCGCCGGAGAAGAACATCGCGTGCAGCCGGTCGAAGAATTTTGCGCGCAGGGCCTGGTCGTCGCGCAAGTAGGGCAGCAGCGATTCATAGCCCTTGGGGACATTGAAATAGACCGTCGGCGAAATCTCCTGGAGATTGCGCACGGTCTCCTCGATGCCGCCGGGCATCGGCTTGCCGGCGTCGAGATACATCGAGCCGCCGTTGTAGAGCGTCAGTCCGATATTGTGGTTGCCGCCGAAAGTGTGGTTCCAGGGCAGCCAGTCGATGATGACGGGTGGTTCGTCCTTGAGGAAGGCGAGCGTCTCGCGCAGCATCACCTGGTTGGCGCAGATCATGCGCTGGGTGTTGATGACGGCCTTGGGATTGCCGGTCGAGCCGGAGGTCAGCAGGAATTTTGCGATCGTGTCCGGGCCGATCTTGTCGTGCACCTCGTCGAGCGCGGGATGGATCGGTGTCGCGATGAGATCGGCGAGCCGCGTGACGTCGCGTCCGGCCACGGTGCCGTAGGATGCGGCGATCTCGGTTCCGAGCGAGACGTTGGCAAGAAGCGCATCCGCGAACTTGTCGGCGTCCTCGGCGAAGACGAGTCCGGGCGTCAGGAGCTGCATCAGATAGGACAGCTTGCCGTAGTCCTTCGACACCAGCGAATAGGCCGGCGACACCGGGCAGAACGGAATGCCGGCGTAGAACGCGCCGAACGCGAGCAGGGCATGATCGATCGAATTGCCGGAGAGAATCACGACCGGCTTGTCCGCCGACAGGCCACGCTGGATCAGGGCCGAGGCGATGTGCCGGCTCGCCGTGAGCAGCTCGGCATAGGTGATCTTGCGCCAGCCGCGTCCGCCTTCGCGCTCCGCCATGAAGATGCGGTCGGGCGTGGTCTTTGCCCAATGATGCAGGCGGTCGGTGATGCGGACGGGATAGTCGCCGAGCGGCTGCTTCGGCCTGAGGTAAATCGTGCCGTCCTCGCGCCGCTCGATATTGACGGCGGGATCGCCGAACGAGATCGGCCGCAGCGGGAATGTGCTCACGCCGCGCTCCGTGGTGGAAGAGGACGGCTGCGCGCTCATGACTTCGGCTTCACCTTGGCGGTCTTGTGCTCGAGGAACTCGCGGATCCTGCGCTTTGCCTCCTTGTCGCTCTGCGCCACCGTCGCCATCAGCGATTCCATCAACAGGCCGGTCTGCGGATTGGCTTCTGCGATCATCGGCAGCGCCTGGAGCACGGCAAAATTCGTCAGCGGCGCATTGGAGGCAATGCGGGTGGCAAGCTCCAGCGCCTTGCCGAGTCCATTGCCGGCTTCCGTCACGTATTGCGCAAAGCCGTAGGAAGCGCCTTCGGTCGCCGAATAGACGCGCCCCGTCAGCATCATATCCATCATCCGCGCCACTCCGATCAGTCGCGGCAGCCGCACCGATCCGCCGCCGCCGACGAAGATGCCGCGCTGCCCCTCCGGCAGCGCGAAATAGGTCGAGGGCTCGGCGACGCGGATATGCGCGGCACAGGCCAGCTCCAGCCCGCCGCCGATCACGGCGCCTTTCAGCGCGGCGATGACCGGCACGCGGCTGTACTGGATGCGATCGAACACCCGGTGCCACATCTGCGAATGCAGGAGCCCGCCGGTGGCGTCGTGGTCGGTCAATTCGGAGAGGTCGAGGCCGGAGGAGAAATGGTCGCCGATGCCGTGGATGACGACCGCGCCGATATCCTCGGGCAGCGTCGCGAAGCAGTCGCCGATTTCCAGAATGATGCCGTCGTTCAGCGCATTGCGCTTGGCCGGCCGGTTCAGACCCACGGTCAAAACCCTGTCCGCCCTCTCGATCTTGAGCAGCCCGGCGGCACCCGCGCTGGCGGCTTCGGCGTTTCCCTGTGTCATTTGCGTCCTTGTCAGAATAGTTATGTTGTATAACGAATTCCGGGGGAGTCAAGGCGGGGCGGATAGGTCAGGATGCGGTTCCTAGCGGGCCATCGAGGTGCTTGGCCGATTTTTGCGACTGACACGTTAGGGATGCGCTTCCTTTGCGGCCAACCTCCGCTCGTCACCCCTGCGAAGGCCGTTCCGCACCATCAACCTCAGGGAGCGATGTGGCGCGAGATCGGGGTTACGGGTCGTCGCCAAACCCCTTCCTGTGGCTATGGATCCCGGGCTCGCGACTTCGTCGCGCCCCGGGACGACGAGCCGAGTTTAGGGCGCCGACACTACCCCATTTTTCGTCATTGCGAGCGAAGCGAAGCACTCCAGGAATGTATCCGCGCAGACAGTCTGGATTGCTTCGCTTCGCTCGCAATGACGTCTGTTCGGCTCACATCACCTGATGCACGTCGATCACCACCCGGTCCGCATGGCGTGCGGCGGAGGCGACGAAGATGTGCTGCATCAGCCAACGGTACTTCTCGTGCCCCGTCTCGAACTTCGGCACGGTGCGGAAATAGATCAGTTTCGGATCGACGGGCTCGCCCCGTTTGAGCTTCTGCAGGAGCTCGATCGGGCCGAAGCGCATGCCCTTGTTCTCAACGTAGACAGTGGCGCCGTCGTCGGTCTCGAAGGCGTATCTGGCTTCGAGATCGATCAGTTCGTTGGGGCGGATGGTCTGGAAATCGGCGCCGTAAGGCAGCACCTTGCCGGTGACCGTGCCTTGCACCTCGCCGCCGATGATCGGAATGATGCGGCGAACGCCGATCCCGGTCTCGCCGGCGGTGATGACGTCACCGATGCGCGCGGTGATGGTGAAGACGTATCTTGTTTCGAGGGTGAGGGTCATCGGGTCAGCTCCTGTGTCGTGCCGACGACGCGCCGCCTGACCCTCTCCCCTTGTGGGCCTGTTGCGCTACTGGCTTTTGAGGCCGAGACAGGTCAGGGGAGAAGCTGGTTGCCGGGGTAGCGGGCCGACGAAGGGGTCGGCTGGTGCCCTCGGCGGGCGGCTCAGGCTGTGATCGCAGCCCATTTCCTCATGTTGAACGCGATGGAGGCGAGCAGGACTTGCCCGCTTGCTTTGGCAAGACCGACATAACGGATGCAGGTCAGTCGCATGCGGCGTTTGAGGGTGGCGAAGGTGGTCTCCACCGTTGCCCGTCGTCGGGCGATGAGAAGGTTGTAGCGTTTGAGCCTCGGCGGCAGCTCCGGGTGATGCCTGTTGGGACGACGTGCGATGCGGGGCTTTTTGCCTTCAGCTTTCAGCCGGGCCCGCCTGGCATGGGTGTCATAGGCGGCATCGGCCCACACCACGGCTTCGTCGCCGCGGATCAGATCGTCCGCAGGCGTCGTGTCGTTGATATTGGCGGGCGTGGTCAGCACCGACCGGATCAGGCCGGAGCCCTCATCGACACCCATGTGAGCCTTGTAACCGAAGGTCGAGCCGCTTTTGCCTTGCCGCTTGGCAAACCGGGCATCGGGATCCTTCGACGGCTGTTCTTGCGTCGGAGGCGCTGACACCGCCTGGATCAATGTCGCATCCAGCATCGTGCCGCGCTTCAGGATGACACCAGCATTCTCAAGCTGACGATCGAGCTCACCAAACAGCTTGTCCAGCAGCCCTTGCTCAACAAGCTGGTTCCGGAAGCGGTTCAGGACCGTGTGATCAGGCGTCGCATCTTCGAGACTGAGACCCACGAAGCGCTTGAACGACAAGCGGTCCCCCAGCGCCTCCTCGAGCTCGCGCTCCGAAAGACCATAGAGCGACTGCAACAGCAGCGCGCGAAACAGCACCAGCACCGGATAGCCCGGGCGGCCAGGGCTTCCTTCATCCCGCAAATGCGCCATCAGCTTCTCGAACCGGTACCATTTGACCAAGCTCGACAACCGATCCAGCGCCGCATTGGCACCGGCTCCCTTCGGCAGCCACGCCTCAATAAAACTCGGCTGCCCCGTCTGCTTCACCGCCATCGTCAGTCCTCCAGGGCTCTGCCCTACAGAATCACAGTCGTGGGATTACGCAACAGGCCCCTTGTGGGAGAAGGTGGCGCGCGCAGCGCGCCGGATGAGGGGTCTCTGTCCGCGAATGAATCCTGTGCAATGGTGTTCGCGGATGCAACCCCTCATCCGGCGCTTCGCGCCACCTTCTCCCACAAGGGGAGAAGGGAAAGCAGCTCCTCGCTTGCGAGCGATCCATCATCAATGCGCCATCATGCGCGTCGGCAGCCAGGTCGCGAGCAGCGGGAAGGCGATCAGGATCACCAGCCGTACGAGGTCGGTCGCGACGAAGGGAATGACGCCCTTGAAGATGGTGGAGAACGAAACATCCTTCACCACGCTTTTGATGACGAAGACGTTCATGCCGACCGGCGGGTGGATCAGGCCGAGCTCGACGGTCATGACGATGATGACACCGAACCAGATCGGATCGAAGCCGAGATGCGTGACCACGGGGAAGATGATCGGCACAGTGAGGATGATCATCGCCATGGCGTCCATCAGGCAGCCGAGCACGAGATACATCACCATGATCAGCGCCAGCACGCCGTAGGAGCCGAGGCCGAGGCCGGTCAGGAACTCCGTGACCTTTTGCGGCGTTTGCGTCACCGTGAGGAAATAGCCGAAAATCAGTGCGCCGATCAGCACGGTGAACACCGCGGCCGCGGTGCGCGTGGCCTGAAGCAGCGAGGCCAGGATCTTTTCGCGATCGAGCCGTCCGGTCAGTACGCCGATGATGAAGGCCCCGGTGGCGCCGACGCCGCCGGCTTCGGTCGGGGTGAAGCGTGGCAGGAAAGGCAGACCGTAGAGACCGCCGATGACGAAGACGAACAGCAGCACCGGCGCCCAGATGTCCTTCAGGCCGGCAAAGCGTTCGCGCCACGGCAGCACCTTGCCCTTGGGCAGGAAGTCGGGCCGGAAGTATCCGATCAGGCCGATCGTGATCATGTACATGGTCATCGCGAGCAGGCCCGGGATGATGCCGGCGATGAACAGCTTTCCGATGTCGTGCTCGGTGATGATGCCGTAGACCGCGAGCACGGTGGAGGGCGGCAGCATCGCGCCGAGCGTGCCGCCGGCGGCGATCACGCCGGTGGCGAAGGATTGCGGATAGCCGAAGCGGCGCATCTCCGGATAGGCGACGGCCGAGAAGGTCGCGGCGGTTGCGACCGACGAGCCGCAGATCGCCGCAAAGCCGCCGCAAGCGCCCACCGTCGCAATGCCGAGGCCGCCGCGCAAATGCCCGACAAACCCGTTGGCGGCGCGGAACAGCTCGCGGCTCATGCCGGAATTGCTGACGAAGGAGCCCATCAGCAGGAACATCGGGATCACGCCGAAGGTGTAGTCGGTCACCGTGCGCATCGAGGTCTGGCCGACCAGCTTCAGCGCCGGGGTGCCGCCGACGAGATAGGAGAAGCCGGACACGCCGACGAGGCCCATGGCCATGCCGACGGGCACGCGCAGCAGCATCAGGAGAAATAAGGAAACGAAGCCGATTACGGCGACGGCATCGGTGCTCATGGTTACTCCGTCGCCTTCAGCTTGGGGTCGTGCATTTCTTCGGGGTGGAAGATCAGCCGGTAGGTGCGGATCGCGATCAGCAGCACGGCGGAAATGTCGCCGATCCAGGCGATCGCGAAGAACGGCCAGGTCGGCATGTGCAGGTCGAACGTCTGCACATTGTCGTTATAGGTGCCGCGCACCTTGTCGAACAGCGTCCAGGTCTGCACGGTGACGACGAACAGCAGCACCAGGGTCGCGAACACGTCGATCCAGCGCTGATAGCGCGGCGTGACATTGGCCCAGACCAAGTCGACGGTGATGTGGGTGCCGCGATAGGAGGTCGCGGCGATGCCCCAGAAGATCAGGATGCCGAGCAGCATGCGGCCGATGTCGAAGGAATCGGGGATCGAATAGTTCAGCGTGTTGCGCAGCAGCACAGACAGGAAGATGTCGAGCGCGACGATGCCGACGAAGCCGGCCGCGATCCATTCGATCGTGTCGATAAAGCGATCCATCCAGGCGCGCTTCATGGGATGGTCCTGTTGCGTGATGTCATTCTCTGGATCCAGGTCTCGCCGCGCAGTTCGCCTCTCCCCGCGTGCGGGCAGAGGCCGGAATTCGCGCGAAAGCGCGGTTTCCGGGTGAGGGGGACTCTCCGCGAGTCGGACTGTCACCGCCCTCGCGGAGACTCCCCCTCACCCCAGCCCTCTCCCCGCAAGCGGGGAGAGGGGGAGGAAGCGCCGTGCGCTCCCGACTTCCGCATCTGCAGAACAACGGCGGCGAGATGCTTCCCGCCGCCGCCTGCCTGTCGTCACGCTACTCCGCCAGCGCGTTGTACTTCTTCAGCGACGCCTTCAGGTCCGCGAGTGCCGCATCCGGATCGACGCCGGTCTTCTTCACGCCGTCGCCCCAGGTCTTGACCAGCGGCTCGGCGGCCTTCTTCCAGGCGGCGGTCTGCTCCGGGTTAAGCTTGTAGACCTCGTGGCCTTCTTCCGCCTTGATCTTGTCGATGCCGGCGTCCTCGAACTTGCCCCAGTGCTCGCCGACCACGCCGGCCATTTCGGTCGTACAGTTCTTGTCGATCGCCGCCTTCTGCTTGTCGGACATCGCGTTGTACTTGTCCTTGTTCATCACGAAGACGAAGGTCGTGACGTAGAGCGGCGCCTGCATGTCGTACTTCGTGACCTTGTCGATGCCGAACAGCACCAGCGAGCCCCAGGGGAAGGTGACGCCGTCGGCGACGCCGCGCTCTATGATGTCGCGCACTTCGGGCGCGGACGACTGCACATTGGTGCCGCCGAGCGAGGTGACGAAATTCGCCATGGTGGCGTGCGCCGGGCGGATCTTCAGGCCCTTCACGTCTTCCGGCATGACGATCTTCTTGGTGCGGGAGTGGAAGGAGGAGGGTGAGTGGACGAAGGCGAGACAGTATTTGACGTCCTTCATCTCCTTCTCGGCATATTTGCGGTACCACGCGTCGAGCCCCATCGAGCCGCCCTTGGCGTCCGAGATCAGGAACGGCACCTCGCCGGCACCGATGATCGGGAAGCGGCCGGGCTGGTAGCCCGGATTGACATAGGTGACGTCGGCGATGCCGTCGCGGGCCATGTCGTAATGGTCGAAGGCCTTGCCGAGCTGTTGCGCCGGGAAGACCTTGCCCTTGACGGTCCCGCCGGAATCCTTCTCCACCGCGGCCGCCCAGTCCTCCAGTGATTTCTGCAGCGGGTGCGAGGCCGGCACCCAGTGCGAGATCTTCAGATCGAAGGTCTTTTCCTGCGCAAACGCAGGCGTCACGCTTGCTGCCAGCAGCAGTGCCAGACAGGCTTTCCTCATCGGTCCTCTCTCCCTCTCTTGACCCGCAGCTTCACCGGCCCGGGCTCGTTAGTTAACATGTTATCTAATTCGCAGGCTTGTTCAAGCCGGAACCGGCGACGCATTGCCTGTGTTACGTCAGCCCTGTTGCATGGATTTGTCGCGCTGCGGCGACGCGCACTCCCTTTTGCCCAACCGTTATGTGATATAATTATCGTGCGCGGGCCAGCGCGACAAGCGAGCCGCGACGCACCCTACAGGATCGGGAGGAGCAAGTATTGCGGACAAAGGTCGCAATCATCGGGGCAGGGCCGGCGGGATTGTTGCTCGGGCAACTTCTGCACCTTTATGGCGTCGACAACGTCATCGTGGAACGGCAGAGCGCCGACTACGTGCTGGGGCGCATCCGTGCCGGGCTCCTCGAGGAAGGCACCGTCGCGCTGCTCGACGAGGTCGGGGCCGGCGGACGCGCCCATGCCGAAGGGCTGGTGCATGAGGGCATCGAGCTTGCTTTTTCCGGGCGCCGCCATCGCATCGACATGAAGGGCGCGACCGGCAAGACGGTCATGATCTACGGCCAGACCGAGGTCACGCTCGACCTCATGAATGCGCGGCAAGCGGCGGGCCTCACCACGGTTTACGAGGCCAAGGATGTCCGGCCGCATGATTTCGACGGCAGTCACCCGCGCGTAACTTACGTCAAGGACGGCACCACCCACGAGATCACCTGCGACTTCATCGCCGGCTGCGACGGCTTTCACGGCATCAGCCGCGCCACTGTCCCGTCCTCGGCGATCGAGGAGTTCGAGCGCGTCTATCCGTTCGGCTGGCTCGGCATCCTCTCGGACACGCCGCCGGTCAGCCATGAGCTGATCTATTCCAACCACGCCCGCGGCTTCGCGCTCTGCACCATGCGTTCGACCAAACGCAGCCGCTACTACGTGCAATGCGCGCTCGACGACCACATCGACCAGTGGCCTGACGACCGCTTCTGGGACGAGCTCAAGCGGCGGCTCGACCGGGAGGCGGCCGACAGCCTCGTCACAGGCCCCTCGATCGAGAAGAGCATCGCGCCGCTGCGCTCTTTCGTCGCCGAGCCGATGCGCTTCGGGACGATGTTTTTGTGCGGCGATGCCGCCCACATCGTGCCGCCGACCGGCGCCAAGGGGCTCAACCTTGCGGCCAGCGATGCGCATTACCTCGCGACCGCCTTGCGCGAATTCTACGACGAGAAATCAAGCGCCGGGATCGATGCCTATTCGACCACGGCGCTGGCGCGGGTCTGGAAGGCCGTGCGCTTCTCCTGGTGGATGACCTCGATGCTGCACAAATTCCCCGACACCGGCTCGATCGGCGCGCGTATCCAGCTCGCCGAGCTCGACTACGTCACGCACTCGAAGGCCGCGATGACGTCGCTGTCGGAGAATTATGTGGGATTGCCGTTCTGACGAGGCGCGGGGATCAGCTTCCGCTCACCCCTTCGGCGGGGCGAGCGGCTGCACGATCTCCTTGAACGGCGCCAGCGCCTCGCAAGCGTCGGCATGCGCGGCAAGCGCCGGATAGCGCGACGCATCGAACAGTGACGGGTGGGCTTCGCGGGTGAAGCGGACGACGCAGGCCACCGCGACGTCGGCGTGGCCGATGCGATTGCCAAGCCAATAGGGCGTCGTCACCTTTGCGCGCTCGGCCTCTAACACGCCGAGAACGTCGGCGATCTGCGTGGTGCAGCGCTCGACCCACAGCGCAAGCTGCTGATCCTTGCGCAGCACGCGCTCGTAGAGCAGGCTGACCGCCTTGTCGCCGAGGCCCGTGGCCAGCGCGCAGATGCGCAGGTGCCGCCGGCGCTCCGCGCCCGCGCGCGGCAGCATCGCCTTCTCGCTTCCGACGAGATCGTCGAGATAGTCGAGGATGATCGTGCTCTCGATCAGCGCCTCGCCGTCGTCGAGCACCAGCGTCGGCACGCGGCGCAGGGGATTGTACGGCGCGATTCTATCGGCATCGCCGAAGGTCGACCACGGTTTGTGGTCGAACGCGAGACCGTAGAGCCGCAGCGCAATCGCGACGCGACGGACGAAGGGGGAATCATATTGGCCGATCAGGAACATGGTTTGCACCTCTAGACGTTTTCCTCGATAGCGCGCTTCATCGCCGCGATCGCCGCCTCGTTACGCCGATACATCGTCCACTGCTTGATGCGCTTGGCGCGCACGAGCTTTGCGGCGGTCAGCACCCGCATGTGCTCGCTCACCGTCGGCGCGCTGACGCCAAGCTTCTCCGCGATCAGGAGACCGCAGACACCGTCCTTGACCAAGTCGCCGTCGACCTGCTCGCGGAAATGCTTTCGCGGCTCGCGAAGCCAATCCAGGATCTGCAGGCGGCGTTCATTGGCCAAGGCCCGCAGGACAAGCGCAATGTTCATTTAGCCATTTTGCTAATTATCTAATTGATGTCAACCCTCCGACGCGCTATCAGGGACATCATGACAGCGACCACGGACATCACGCGCGAGCGGATTGCGGCGACCGAGGCCATCATCCGCCCGCATATCCGGCGCACGCCGCTCCTGAAGGCCAGTCTCGCCGATTTTGGCTTGTCGGATCATCCCGTCATCTTCAAGCTTGAGATGTTGCAGCATTCCGGATCGTTCAAGGCGCGCGGCGCCTTTGCGAACCTGTTGCTGCGGCAGGTGCCTAAGGCCGGCGTCGTCGCGGCGTCCGGCGGCAATCACGGCGCGGCGGTCGCCTATGCGGCGCAGCGGCTCGGCATCCCCGCCACGATTTTCGTGCCGGAGATCACGTCGCCGGCAAAGGTGGAGCGGATCAGGAGCTATGGCGCGGCGCTCGTGATCGCGGGCAGCCG
Organism: Bradyrhizobium sp. ISRA430; assembly: GCF_029909975.1. Classification (NCBI taxonomy): domain Bacteria; kingdom Pseudomonadati; phylum Pseudomonadota; class Alphaproteobacteria; order Hyphomicrobiales; family Nitrobacteraceae; genus Bradyrhizobium; species Bradyrhizobium sp. ISRA430. Next base: position 4,760,304 of record NZ_CP094516.1, on the reverse strand, counting down.
CTATGCCGATGCACTTGCCGCGAGCGAGGCCCATGTCGAGCGCACCGGTGCTATGGCGGTCCACGCCTACGACCAGACGGAGACCCTGCTCGGTCAGGGCAGCGTCGGATTGGAGCTGGAACAGGATGCGCCCGAGATCGACACGTTGCTCGTGGCCGTCGGCGGTGGCGGCCTGATCGGCGGCATCGCGGCATGGTACGTCGGCAACACCCGCATCATCGCGATCGAGCCGGAGCAATCGCCGACCTTGAATGCTGCTTTCGAGGCCGGAGCGCCGGTTGATGCGCCTGCCGGCGGCATCGCCGCCGACAGCCTTGCACCGCGGCGCGTCGGGCAATTGATGTTTCCGATCGCACGCGCTCACGTCGAGCGGGTCGTGCTGGTCGGCGACGACGCGATCCGGCGGGCGCAGGCCTCACTGTGGTCGAGCCTGCGCATGGTGACCGAGCCCGGCGGCGCGACCGCGTTTGCGGCGCTGCTCTCCGGCCGCTATCGTCCCGCGCCGAAGGAGCGGGTCGCGGTGCTGATCTGTGGCGCCAACACCACGGCGGTAAACTTCGAGAGCTGATTTGCGTCGGGGAGGATCATGCGCATCGTCCCCTCTTCCTACCGCGGCGTCAGCGTGATCGCCTCGGCGGTCGCGGCTTCGACTGCGGCGCGGCTGTAGAGCAGAGGCACATATTGCCCCGTCGCCCAGAGCGGCGCGAGGTCACGATAATGGCCGCTGAAGGGATCGCCCGACTGGCCCGGCGTGTTGATGGTGCGGCTCGCATCCCAATTGCCGACGTCGAGCACCATGCGGAACGAGGCGCCGGAGATGAGCCGGTAGTCTGCGCGGCGATAGGTGGCCGCGCGCGGTACATTGGCGGCGCCACCGAACGCGAGCGGGCCGACCGACAACTGCGTTGCCGTGGCTTTGTCGGCAAGTGGTATCAGCGCGTGGTCGAACTTTGCGACGTGCAGCCGGCCCCAGCGCCAGGTGGATGAATCAGGGCCGAGTTTGCTTGCGACGTCGGCGATCGCTGCGCCCAGGCTGTCGCGCAGGATCTGGTCGCGCGTCGCAGCGGGATCGGAGCCGAGCGCGGCATCCGGAGATTCGAGGTAGGCGACGATCGCCGAAATGCTGGACGCCTCGGGCGCGATCATATCGGCCGCCTTGGGCGCTGTGGTCTTCAGCAGCACCGGTCCGAGATGGTTGGCGATCCAGACTTCGAACACCGCGGCCGCAGCGCTGTCGGCGGCGTCTCGCGCGTCCCACGGCTTGAGCAGTTCGAGGCCCTTCTTCACGTTGACATCATCGGAGGACAGGGGCTGCAGCAGTTTGACCAGCCGTCTCCCCAGCATCGCGGTGTCGTCGTTCTGCAAATCCATGGCGTCTGCGAGCGTTACCTTGCTGTTGGCCTGGAGCACCTCGACAATGCGCTGCCAGCGCGCGCTGTCGGCCCATTCGAAGCCGACCTTGCGTTCGCTGACGGGATAATCGGGCGGCAGGTTCATCTGGTTCGCGGTGGCGAGAAAACCCTGCTTCGGCTGATAGGCCTTCGGCAGGTCGTCGAGCGACAGAAAACCCTGCCATTCGTAGCGGCCGTCGCCCGGCACCGGCATCAATCCGTCATAGTTGCCGCGGCGCGGCGTCTTGCCGGCAGCGACCCAGCCGATATTGCCGCGCGTATCGGCATAGACCTGGTTCTCCGACGGCGCGCCCCAGCGCCGCATGGCCGCGAGGAATCCGTTCCAGTCCTTTGCCGTCATGTAATCCGACGAGCCGAAATAGGCCGAGGTGCCCGGCTCGAACCAGATCGAGCGCACGGCGAACGCGCGCTTGTTCGCCTCATCCACGAGGATGACGGGACCGTGCCGGGTAAATTTCAGCTCGAGGTCGCGATCGGCCTCGCCCTTGACCTGCTCTTTCTCGTGGACGACGCGCATGTCCTCCCAGCCGTTGCCATAGCGGTACTGGTTGGAGTTTTGCGGATTGAGCTCGTAGACGTAGAGGTCTTCCTGATCGACGTTGAAGATCGTCAATCCGAAGGCGATGGTGCCGTTGTGGCCGATCGAGATGCCGGGCAGTGCCGGCTCGCCGGCGCCGATCACGGACAGGCCGGGTGCGTTGAGCCCGACGATGTAGCGCAGCGAGGGCACGCTGTGCTCGCGATGCGGATCATTGGCGAGGATCGGACGACCCGTCGCGCTGCGCGACGGCGCGATCACCCAGTTGTTGGAGCCGATGGTGTCGCGCTGCTGATCGGCCTCGGTGAGGAACTTGTCGGGATCGTGCGCGAGCGCGGCGTGGCGGTCTTTCGGCTGCGCAAAGGCCACTGGGCGTATGGCGAGATCATAGGCCGCGAGCACGGCCTTCGGTACACTACAGGGATCGAGGCCGTCCGGGACCTTCGTTGTCCAGGCCGGCTCCAGCTTCACGCGAAACCGATCTGCGTCGAGGCCGGCCGCGCAGGCGACCAGCGAGCGCTTGACCTCGGAGGCGACGTTGCGCGTCAGCCCATGGCTGCGAACGCGAACAACATCCTCCGCGGCCCAGGGATCGGGCATGGTGCCGGCGATTCTGAACTCGATAGGCAGTGGACGCTTGCCCGCGCGGACCTCGGCCACATAGGCATTGATGCCGGCGACGAACGCCTCGGCATAGGTTTTCGCCTTGGGCCCGTAAGCCGCCCACTCCGCATTCATGTCGCCGCGATAAAGGAACAGCCGCAACGCCTTGTCCTGCTCGGCATAGGCCGGGCCAAAGTCCTTGGCGAGCAGGCCGAGCCCACGCTTGCGCCAGAGATCGATCTGCCAGAGCCGGTCACGCGCCGCGTTGAAGCCCTGCAGGAAGAACACGTCGTGCTCGTTGCCGGCATAGATGTGCGGGATGCCCCAGACATCGACCAGGATCTGGGCGGGCGCCTTGAGGCCGGCGACATCAGTCTTGACCTGGCGCGCGCTTTCGAGCGGGTTTTCCTTCTCGCGCGCTATGGCGGTTGAAGTCAGCAGTGCGGCGCAGATCGCCACGCCACAAAGCCTCGAGACGACCCGGTTGAAATCCGCGTTCATTATCGTTCCTCCGTTGTCGTTATTGGGCGCCCGCGGCGCGCCCGTCATTCCCCCTCGTCGCTCGCCAGCACGCCCTTCACCGCGCGCGCCCAGCCGGCGAGCTTCCGCTCCCGCGTCGCCTGGCTCATGTTGGGCTTGAAGCGATGCTCGAGGCGCCAGTTGTCGGCGAACTTGGTCGGCTCGGGATAGACGCCGGCATTGAGGCCGGCGAGATAGGCGGCGCCGAGTGCCGTCGTCTCCTGGATCACGGGGCGGTCGACGGGAGCGTCGAGGAGATCGGCGAGGCGTTGCATGGTCCAGTCGGACGCGGTCATGCCGCCGTCGACGCGCAGCACGACGCTGGCCGTCTCCGAGCTCGGCCAGTCGGCGCGCATCGCGGCCCAGAGGTCGAAGGTCTGGTAGCAGACGCTCTCCAGCGCGGCATGGGCGAGTTCGGCCGGGCCGGTGTTGCGGGTGAGCCCGAACAGCGCGCCGCGCACGCGCGGATTCCAGTAGGGCGCGCCCATGCCGACGAAGGCCGGCACGAGATAGACGCTCTGCATCGAATCGGATTGATCGGCGAGCGGTCCGGTCTCGGCGGCGTGCTTGATGATGCCAAGGCCGTCGCGCAGCCACTGCACCGCGCTGCCTGCGACGAAGATCGAGCCTTCGAGCGCGTAGGTGCGTTTTCCCTCGAGTTGATAGGCGATGGTGGTGAGTAGCTTATTCCTGGAGACGACCGGCGTGGTGCCGGTGTTGAGCAGCGCGAAGCAGCCGGTGCCGTAGGTCGACTTCATCATGCCCGGGCGGAAGCAGGCCTGCCCGATGGTCGCGGCCTGCTGGTCGCCGGCGATGCCGGCAATCGCGATCGCGCCGCCGAACAGGTCGGGCGTGCTCTCGCCGAAGCGGGCGGAGGAGTCCTTCACCTCGGGCAGCATCGAGCGCGGCACGCCGATGATCTCCAGGAGCTCGTCGTCCCACTGGCCGGTATGGATGTTGAACAGCAGCGTGCGCGAGGCGTTGGTGGCATCGGTCGCATGGACCTTGCCGCCGGTGAGGCGCCAGAGCAGATAGCAATCGATGGTGCCGAACATCAGCTCGCCGCGCGCGGCGCGGGCACGGGCGCCCGGGACGTGGTCGAGGATCCAGGCAACCTTCGTTCCCGAGAAATAGGGATCGATGATCAGGCCGGTCTTTTGTGAGATCACCGGCTCATGGCCGTCGTGCTTCAGTTTCGCGCAGATGTCGGCGGTGCGGCGGTCCTGCCAGACGATGGCGCGGTGCACGGCTTGTCCCGTAGCACGGTCCCACACCACCGTGGTCTCGCGCTGATTGGTGATACCGATCGCGGCGATGTCCTTTGCGGTGATCCCTGCCTTCCCGATCGCGTCGCGGCAGACCGCCACGGTCGAGGTCCAGATGTCCTCCGGCTCGTGCTCGACCCAGCCCGAGGCCGGAAAATGCTGCGGAAACTCCTGCTGCGCCGTCGCCGCGATGGAAATATCGCTGCGAAACACGATCGCGCGCGAGGAGGTGGTGCCCTGGTCGATGGCGAGGACGAAAGACATGGAAGCTACCTTGGCGTTTTCCCTGATCGGGAAGGTTATTGTGTTCCCGTCCAAGAAAAGGGATTGAACAAGGAAGGTCAATATCATCTGCAGCCGCCATGGCGAAAACTCGGGACGGCAAAGGCGAGCCGGGTCAGGGCACTAGGACCGTATCGACGCAAATGCTACATGCCAGCGGCAAAAACGGGGCTGCATGACGTTCACATCTCCAGAGTTCGGCGCCTACGTCGCTGTTGTCTTCGGCGCCTATTACTTGCCGCTGTTCCGAAACGTGCAGGTTCAGATCCTGGTACTAGCCAGCGTGTTCTTCTACGGCTTTGGCCAGCCGGATCTGTTGCCACTGCTGCTCGTCGCGGTGCTGGGGACCTATGCCTTCCTGGTACTGGCGTTCGACGATCGCGCGGTTTGGATGCCCGCAGGCATCGTATTCAACCTCGCGCTGCTCGCGTTCTTTAAATACAAGTTCCTGTTTATCGAGGCTGCCGCACTCCATCCGACCGGCGTTGCGCCGCTCGATTTCATGCTGCGGTTGCCGCTGCCGATCGGCATCTCGTTCTTTGTGTTCCACAACATCAGCCTTCTGGTCGACCTGACGCGGGAGAAGCAGCGGCCGCCGCTGAAGAACGTCTTTCTCTACATCATCTTCTTTCCGCAGCTTGTCTCGGGCCCGATCACACGCGCCGGCCAGTTCATGCCGCAGATCGTGCCCAAACGGATCGCCGACGTCGCCTTTGTGGAGGCGGCCAAATGGATCCTGGCCGGCTACTTCTTCAAGCTGTACGTCGCCAACAATCTCAACGAGATGACGTCCTATATGGACTTCCCGCTTTACGAGACGCTGCGCACGCAGGATCGCTGGCTCCTGGTGTTCCTCTACAGCTACCAGATCTACGCCGACTTCTTCGGCTATTCGGCGATCGCGCTCGGCCTTGGGCTGTTGTTCGGCTATCGCCTGCCGGTCAACTTCAACCTGCCCTACATTTCGACATCGTTCTCCGAGTTCTGGACGCGCTGGCACATCTCGCTGTCAAACTGGCTCAGGACCTACCTCTACATCCCGCTCGGCGGCAACCGGGGCGGTCCAGCGAGAACCTGTTTGAACCTGATGATCGTGATGACGCTCGGCGGACTCTGGCATGGCGCGAGCCTGAGCTACGCGCTGTGGGGTATGCTGCACGGGGCCTTTCTTGTCATCGAGCGCCCGTTCCTCAAGCTGCTTGACGAGGCCGGACCGACGATCCGGATCCTGCGCATGGGCATCGTGTTCCTGTGCGTGACTATGTTGTGGATTTTCTTCAAGCTGCCGAACTTCGATCATGCGCTTGCCTATCTGCAGGGGATGTTCGTGCCGACGACCAATCCAAATCCGACAAAGCTGTTCTACAATCTCGCGCTGCTCTACAGCCTTCCAGTGATCATCCAGCATCTCGGCATCAGTGGCCTTGTCGACGGCAAATGGCGACGATGGGAGCCCTATCTCTACGGCGCGCTCGGGGCGCTCGCTTATCTTGAGGCGGGGCCTGACGCGGCGTTCATCTACTTTCAGTTCTGAACATGAGGCGATTGTCGGCGGCACTGTCATGGCTGGCCAGATGTGCGGTGGTCGCGGCGGCCTTGCTGCTCGCGTGCCAGGTTGCGACGGCGTGGATCGGCACAGCCCTGCAACAGCCCGCGGTGACGACCCGCGATGGCAGCCTCATCACACTCAATCGCTATATCCAGGAGCCGCTGCCTGATGTTGTGCTGGTGGGCAGCTCGGTCACGTGGCGCCTGAAGGAAGAGTATTTCGCGCATCCGCGCGTGCGCAATCTTGGACTGGCGGGCGGCTCTCCGCTGACTGGCCTTGAGATCGTTGCGAAGCAGCGCCGCCTGCCGCGGATTGTGCTGATCGAGACGAACGTGTTGTCGCGTCGTGTCGATAACGCGTTGGTCCAGAAATTCTCCGGCGGTGTTCGTCCTGACGCCTTGTTTCTCCGCCCAATTCGAACGGTGATTGCCGCCTATGAGAGCTGGCGCCATGCGTCGCCCAGTCCCGCGCAGGTTCACGCAGAGCTTGAGCAGGTGTTGCGACAGCCTCCCGCGACGTTCGACAACACGGCTTATGCCGATCGTGCGCTGGAACAAATGAATGCTGAAGATCCGACGCTGGCGACCCGCGACAACGTCGCTCTGATCAAGGAACTCATCGCAGACATCGAACGGCGCGGAGCGCGGGCCTTGCTGATCGAGGTTCCGTACTCACCCGAAATCGAAGGATCGCGCTTCGCTCGGATCACCAAGGACATTGTCCACGGTGCGTTCCCGGACTCCCACCGCTGGCTGCCAATCGATCCGCCGCACGTCGACTTGCGGTGGGCCGACGGAATTCATCTCGACGAGCGATCTGCGCTTCTCGTAGTGCGCGCGATCGAAAAGGCCCTGGCCGAGCGCGGCGAACGCCCATCGTGATCGCCGCTGACGATTACACCGCCGCCGTGGTTACGCCGCCGTCGATGACGATAGTCTGGCCGGTCATGAAGCTCGATGCGTCGGAGGCGAGGTAGGCTACCGCGCCGGCGATCTCGTCGGGTTCGCCGATGCGGCGGAGTGGCGTGGTGGCGGTGCGGCGCTTGAGGAGGGCTTCGTCCTCCCAGAGGGCGCGGGCGAAATCGGTTTTCACAAGGCCCGGCGCGATGCAGTTGACACGCACGCCCTTGGGACCCCATTCGCCGGCGAGCGAGCGGCATAGTGCGAAGTCGGCCGCCTTGGAGATGCCGTAGGCGCCGATCACCGTGGAGCCGCGCAGGCCGCCGATCGAGGAAATGATGACGACCGAGCCGCCTCCGCGCTCCGCCATCTGCGGGATCGCGAGCGCCGAGAGCCAGATGTTGCTCTTGACGTTCGAGCCCATGATCTTGTCGAAGGCCTCATCGGTGATGTCGAGCAGCGGGCCGTAATACGGATTCACCGCGGCGTTGCAGACGAGGATGTCGATCTTGCCAAAATGCTTGGTGGCGCCCGCGATCAGCGCCTCGACCTCGTTCTTGCGGGCGATGTTGCAGGGGATGACGATGGCATCGCCGCCGGCAGCGTTGATGCTGTCGGCCACTTCCTTGCAGGCATCCGCCTTGCGCGAGGAGATCACGACCTTGGCGCCGAGTTTCGCCAGCAGTTCGGCAGACGAGCGGCCGATGCCGCGGCTCGAGCCGGTGACGACGGCAACCTTGCCGGTGAGATCGAACGGGGTGTTTTTCATTGGTGTTGGCCTCGCTGATTCCGCTTGTTCAGGCGTCATCGCCCGGCTCGACCGGGCGATCCAGTATTGCAGAGGCGGCGCGGCTAGAACCGAGAAGCCGCGGCGTACTGGATCCCCCGCTTCCGCGGGGGATGACAGTCATCGTGGATCAGATCAACCCGCCAGCATCGGCAACACGGCGCTGGTGATACTCGGTGTCGCCGAACGTGTTCTCGATCATGGTCAGGCGCTTGAAGTAGTGGCCGATCTTCGCCTCCATGGTCATGCCGATGCCGCCGTGGAGCTGGATCGACTGCTGGCCGACGAACTTCAGCGACTTGCCGATCTGCACCTTGGCCGCGGCGATTGCATTCGAGCGCTCCTTGGCATCCTCGAAGTCGTTCGCCATGGTGGCGAACATCGACATCGAGCGCGCCTGCTCGGCGGCGACGAACATATCGGAGGCACGATGCTGGAGGCTCTGGAACGAGCCGATTGCGACGCCGAACTGCTTTCGTGTTTTGATGTATTCGACGGTCGTCTTCAGCGACTCGTCCATCAGACCGACCGCCTCGGCGCAGAGCGCGACGCGGGCTTCATCGACCACGCGCTCGATGAGCGCGAGCGAATCCTCGGGATTGCCGATCGCAGCATCCGCGCCGACCTCGACGCCGGTCAAGGTGATGTCGGCGGCGTACAGGCCGTCCTGGGTGGGATAGCCCTTCTTGCTGACGCCCTTGGCGCCCGCAGGGACCAGGAACACGCCGATGCCGGTCTTGTCGCGGCGGTCGCCCTTGGTGCGCGCGGTCACGACAAGCGTGTCGGCGTTTTCGCCGTTGAGCACGACGAACTTCTCGCCGTCGATGACCCAGCCGTCACCCTTCTTCTTCGCCGTCGTGGTGACGTCGAAGAGGTCGTAGCGCGAGTTCTTCTCGAGCTGGGCAAAGGCGAGCGTCTTGCTGCCGTCGATGATGCCGGGTAGATGCGCGGTCTTCTGCGCATCACTGCCCGCGTGGCGCAGGAAGCCGCCGCCGATCACCACCGTTGCGAGATAGGGCTCCAGCACCAGCGCTTTGCCGAGTGCTTCCATCACGATCATGGTCTCGACGCCGCCGCCGCCGAAGCCGCCGTCGGCCTCCGCGAAGGGCAGGCCGAGCAAGCCCTGCTCGGCCAGCTTGCCCCAGACGGCTTTGCTCCAGCCGCCTTTCTCCTTCATGTACTTCTTGCGCTGCTCGAAATCGTAGGAATCGGTCAGCAGGCCGTCGATGCTTTCCTTGAGAAGCCGCTGCTCCTCGGACAGATCAAAATCCATGTTTCTCTCCAAAATCGACGGTGGCGTTTGCCCCTGCCGTCGCCTTACCCTCTGATGTCATCCCCGCGAAGGCGGGGATCCAGTAGACACTGCCGCCTGTCGTAACCACGGCTGCCGCGGCTTACTGGGTCCCCCGCCTTCGCGGGGGACGACAGCGTCCTTCGTGTACTCAGTCGCTCACAGCCCCAGCACCGCCTTGGCGATGATGTTGCGCTGGATCTCGTTGGAGCCGCCGTAGATGGAGACCTTGCGGTTGTTGAAGTAGCTCGGCGCGATCTGGGCGGTCCAGTCCATGGCTTCGTTCGAGCCGTCGTCACCATGGATGTCATACGGAGCCGCGAACGGCCCGATCACTTCCATGAGCAGCTCGGTCGTGGTCTGCTGGATCTCCGAGCCCTTGATCTTCAGCACGGAGGAGGCCGGATTGGGCTTGCCCTTGCCGTGCTTGCCTTCATCGGCGACGACGCGGAGCTGCGTCAGCTCGAGTGCCTTCAGCTCGATCTCGCAGGCCGCCAGCTTCTCGCGGAAGGCGGGATCCTGGATGATCGGGCGGCCAGCGGACTCGACCTTCGATGCCAGGTCCTTGATGCGGCGGATGCGCTCCTTGGAGACGCCGACGCGGGCGATGCCGGTGCGCTCATTGCCGAGCAGGAACTTTGCGTAGTCCCAGCCCTTGTTCTCCTCGCCGATCAGATTCTCGTAGGGCACCTCGACGTCGTCGAAGAAGACTTCGTTGACCTCGTGGCCGCCGTCGATGGTCTGGATCGGGCGCACGGTAACGCCCTTCGACTTCATGCTGAAGACGATGAAGGAGATGCCCATCTGCTTCTTGGCGCTGGCGTCGGTGCGGCACAGGCAGAAGATCATGTCGGCGTGCTGGGCCAGCGTGGTCCAGGTCTTCTGGCCGTTGATGATCCACTTGTCGCCCTTGCGCTCGGCCTTGGTCTTCAGCGAGGCGAGGTCCGAACCCGAGCCCGGCTCCGAGAAGCCCTGGCACCACCAATCGTCGACGTTGGCAATGCGGGGCAGGTACTTCTTCTTCTGCTCCTCGTTGCCGAAGGTGTAGATGACCGGGCCGACCATGCTGACGCCGAAGGCGAGCGGCTGCGGTGCCGGATAGGACTGCAGCTCCTCGTTGAAGATGTAGTGCTGCACGGATGTCCAGCCCGTGCCGCCATACTGCTTCGGCCAGTGGCTGACGCCCCAGCCCTTCTTGTTGAGGATGCGCCACCAGGCGACCATCTCGTCCTTCGACAGATGGCGGCCCTCGACCAGCTTGCGCCGCGTATCCGGCGGCACGTTGTCGCGGAAGAACTGCCGCACCTCCTCGCGAAACGCCTGCTCTTCCCTAGTGAATGCGAGATCCATCGGATCCTCCTGTGAGCGAAACCCAGTTTCTTCTTTTCTTCGTCATCCTGGCGAAAGCCAGGATCCATTACCACAGGCCTTCGTTGTGTCGGGCGGTGGCTGCCATTTGCGCCTCTTACCGAGACACGGGGTAATGGGTCCTGGCTTTCGCCAGGACGACAGTGACTTACTGCAACACCTCAAAAAGTCCCGCCGCGCCCATGCCGCCGCCGACGCACATGGTGACGACCGCATACTTGGCGTTGCGACGGCGGCCCTCGATCAGGGCGTGGCCGGTGAGGCGCGCGCCCGACATGCCGTAGGGATGGCCGACCGCGATCGCGCCGCCATTGACGTTGATCTTGTCAGGGTCGATGCCGAGCTTGTCGCGGCAGTAGAGCACCTGCACGGCGAAAGCCTCGTTCAATTCCCAGAGACCGATGTCATCGACCTTCAGCCTGTGGCGTTTGAGCAGCCGCGGCACGGCGAAGACCGGACCGATACCCATCTCGTCCGGCTCGCAGCCGGCGGAGACGAAGCCGCGGAAGATACCGAGCGGCTTCAGCCCGCGCTTGGCGGCTTCCTTGTCGCTCATGATCACGCAGGCGCTGGCGCCGTCGGAGAGCTGGCTGGCATTGCCGGCCGTGACGGTGAAACCTTCGCCGCGCACCGGCTTGAGGCCGGCGAGGCCTTCGGCCGTGGTTTCGGGACGCGGGCCTTCGTCCTGCGACAGCGTGACGTCCTTGAAGGAGACTTCGCCGGTGGCCTTGTCGGTCACGGCCATCTTGGTCGCAATCGGCGCGATCTCATCCTTGAACTTGCCGCCCTGCTGGGCGGCCGCGGTGCGGTGCTGGCTCTCCAGCGAATACTCGTCCTGCTTCTCGCGCGAGATGCCATAGCGCTTGGCCATGACTTCCGCCGTGTCGATCATGGGCATGTAGACCTCGCCCTTGATCTTGAGCAACGCCGGATCCTGGGCGTGGAAGCCGTTCATCTTGTCGTTCTGCACGAGGCTGATCGACTCGCCGCCGCCGCCGACCGCGATCTCGACGCCGTCGAAGATCACAGAGCGCGCGGCGAGCGCAATCGCCTGCAGGCCCGAAGCGCATTGCCGGTCGATGGTGGTGCCGGCCACGGTGACGGGCAGGCCGGCGCGCAGCAGTGCCTTGCGCGCGATATTGCCGCCGGTCGCACCCTGCTGGAGGGCCGCGCCCATGACGACGTCCTCGATCTCCTTCGGATCGATTTTTGCGCGTGCGACCGCTTCGCCGATGGCGTGAGCAGGGTTGCGCCCTCGGTGACGTTGAGCGCGCCGCGATAGGCCTTGCCGATCGGGGTGCGGGCGGTGGAAACGATGACGGCGTCGGTCAAGAGCGACCTCCTGATGCGAGTTGCTGCATGGATTGTGAGGGTTTTTGCTGCTGGCGCAGTTCGTGGCGCGACAGCTTTCCGACCGGCGTGCGCGGCAGGTCGTCGACGAACTCGACCGCGGCCGGCAATTCGTGTTTGCCGACCTTGCCGGTGAGCTGCGCGCGCAGCTCGTCGAGCGAGAACGACTTTGCATCCGGCCTGAGCTTGATGAAGGCCTTTGCGGCCTCGCCGCGATACTGGTCGGGAATGCCGAGCACGATCACCTCGTGCACGCCCGGAATGGTGTAGATCGCCTGCTCGATCATCTGCGGATAGACGTTGAAGCCGCCCGAGATGATCATGTCCTTCTTGCGGTCGACCAGGAAGAAATAGCCGTCTGCATCCATATAACCGATGTCGCCGGTCAGGAACCGACCGTCGGCAAAGGACTCGGCCGATTCCTTCGGCTTGTTCCAGTAGCCCTTGGTGACGTTCGGGCCCTTGATGCGGATCTCGCCGACCTCGCCCGGAGGCAGCACCTTCGTGGGATTGTCCAGCGCGACGACGTCGAGCTCGATGCCGGGCAGCATCAGGCCGATCGAGCCGGGCTTGTCCGGACCTTCCGGCGGATGGCCGGTGCCGGGCGAGCAGGTCTCGGTCATGCCCCAGCCGCTCCGCAACTTCTTGCCGACCTTGCTCTCGAAGAATTTCGCCACCTCGACCGGCAGCGGCGCGCCGCCGGAGCCGATCGCGTTCAGCGAGGAGAAGTCGCGCTTGGCGAGATCGGGCAGGGCGGCGATTGCGATCCACATCGTCGGCACGCCGGGGAAATAGGTTGCGCGCTTGACCTCGATGTCGCGCATCACGGCTTCGACGTCGAAGCGTTGATGGAGCGAGATCAAATTGCCGCGGCGGAGCGAGGAGAGCAGCACCACGGTGAGCGCGTAGATGTGGAACAGCGGCAGCACGCAGATCACGCGCTCGATGACGTCGCCGCGCGCGGCGCGCGCCGGCTTGCCCCAGACGTCGTAGATCGAGACGGCGGAGGTGAGATTGCCGTGCGTGAGCATCGCGCCCTTGGGCAGGCCGGTGGTGCCGCCGGTATATTGCAGCAGCGCGACGTCGTCGGCGGTGACGACCGGCCACTCCGCCGGCGCGGTAGCGCCATCGGTGAAAGTCTTGAAGGTGACGATGCGGGGATCGCTCGGGATCGCCGCCTGCGGCGTGCCGACCTTACCCCAATTGTCGTCCTCGCAGACGACGAGGCGGTCGATCAGGCCCTTGTCGAGGAATTTTAGCGCGGTCGGCAGCAAGGCCTGGAGGTTCGAGGTGACGAGCACCCGCGAGCCGGAGTCAGCGACCTTGTGCGTCAGTGCGATCTCGCCGTCGAGCGGCGAGAGATGCGCAACGCGGGCGCCGGCCTTCAGCGCGCCGAAGAAATTGACGGGATGGTCGGGCGTGTTGCCGAGGAACAGCGCGACCGACGAGCCCTTGCCGCAGCCGGCGCGCAGGAAGGCCGCAGCCGCGCGCTCGGCCATCGCCGCCAGCTCGGCGTAGCCGATCTGCCGGTCGCGAAACTCCAGCGCAGTGCGTGCGCCGTGATCGGCGGCGGCCCTCGACACCAGGTCAGGGAGCGTGCCTTGGACGATGGTGTCGTCCCACCGCACACCCTCGGGATAAAACTGTTCGCCGGGATGGGTCATTGACGATCGATACTCTGCAAAGCGGGTGCAACGATGTCGCGTGAGGTGGGCGCCAGCGGAAGGGCTCCCTTCCCCCTTGCGGGGAAGGGTTGGGGAAGGGGGTGCCACGAACGCCGGCGTTGCCTGGGGCTACCCCCCTCCCTGGCCCTCCCCCGCAAGGGGGGAGGGAACGGAGAGAGTGTGCCAGTCGACATCACGCCGCTTTCGATGCCGCCGCCAGCGAGGCGAACGTCTTGCCTTCGGCCGCGAGCTTCTTCAGCAGCGGCGCGGGCTCGAGGCTCGGGTCGTTGGTCTCCTTGGCGTAGAAGGCGAGACGATCGGCGATGTGCTTGAGGCCGACCGTATCGGCCCAGAACATCGGGCCGCCGCGGTAGATCGGCCAGCCATAGCCGTAGAGCCAGACCACGTCGATATCGGAGGGACGCGCCGCGATGCCTTCTTCCAGGATCTTCGCGCCCTCGTTGACCATCGGATACATCATGCGCTCGAGGATCTCCTCGTCGCTGACGACGCGCTTCTTGCGCCCCAAGCGCAGCAGCGTCTCGTCGATCAGCTTCTCGACCTCCGGATCGGGCAGCGGCGCGCGCGAGCCCGCCTCATACTTGTAGTAGCCCTTGCCGGTCTTCTGGCCGAAACGGCCGGCCTCGCACAGCGCGTCCGCGATCTCCGACTTGATGCCGCGGTCCTTGCGCGAGCGCCAGCCGATGTCGAGGCCTGCGAGGTCGCCCATCGCGAACGGCCCCATCGGCATGCCGAATTTTGTCACCACAGCGTCGACCTGCTGCGGCAGCGCGCCTTCGAACAGCAGCTTCTCGGACTGCTTGCTGCGCTGTGCCAGCATCCGGTTGCCCACAAAACCGTCGCAGACGCCGACCACGGCCGGCACCTTGGCGATCTTGCGCGCGATCGAGACGGCCGTGACCAGCGCATCCGGCGCGGTCTTGTCGGCGCGCACGATCTCGCACAGCTTCATGACGTTGGCCGGCGAGAAGAAGTGCATGCCGAGAACGTCCTGCGGACGCTTGGTCGATTTTGCGATCTCGTCGATGTTCAGATACGAGGTGTTGGAGGCGAGCACCGCGCCAGGCTTGGCGAACTGGTCGAGCTTGCCGAACACTTCCTTCTTCACCGCCATGGTCTCGAAGACCGCCTCGATGACGAGGTCGGCATCTCCGACATTCTCGATGCCGACGACGCCGTTGATCAGCGCCATGCGCTTGGCGGGCGCATCCGCCGGGATGCCGCCGCGCGCCGCGGTCGCCTCCCAGTTCTTCTGCATGATGCCCATGCCGCGCTTGAGCTGCTCCTCGCCGGTCTCGATCAGGGTGACGGGAATGCCGGCGTTGGCAAAGGACATCGCGATGCCGCCGCCCATGGTGCCGGCACCGAGAATGGCGACGCGGTTCACCGTGCGCGACTTGGTGCCCTCGGGCACGCCCGCGATCTTGTTGGCCTCGCGCTCGGCGAAGAACGCATAGCGCTGCGCCTTGGACTGGTCGCTGGCGACGAGCTTGAGGAAGCCTTCGCGCTCCTTCTTCAGACCCTCGTCGAACGGCAGGTCGATGGCATAGCCGACGGCATCGGCCGCCGCGAACGGCGCTTCCAGGCCGCGCGACTTCTTGGTCATGGCGGCGACCGCATTGGTGAAGATCGAGCGGTCGGCCTTGGCGGCGGCGAGCTTGGAGTCGTCGTCGCGCAGGCGGCGCAGCGGACGCTTCTCGGCGAGCAGTTTGCGGACAAAGGCTTCGCCGCCGGAGGCGGGGCCGTCGACGATCTCCTCGATGAGACCGTTCTTCAGCGCCTCAGTCGCCCCGATCGGATCGCCGCCGACGATCATCTTGACCGCGAGCTCCGGCCCCACTGCGCGCGGCAAGCGCTGGGTGCCGCCGGCGCCCGGCAGAAGGCCGAGCTTCACCTCGGGAAGGCCGAGCTTGGCCTCTTTCACGGCCACGCGGAAATGACAGGCCAGCGCGACCTCGAGACCGCCGCCGAGTGCGGTGCCATGGATCGCGGCAACGACCGGCTTCGGCGAATTCTCGATCTCCGAGAGCACGTCGTTGAGGGCGGGGGGCTTCGGCGGCTTGCCGAATTCGGTGATGTCCGCACCGGCGATGAAGGTGCGCCCGGCACAGGTCAGAACGATGCCCTTGATCGCGGGATCGGCGACCGCGGCCTTGATGCACTCCAGGATACCGCCACGGACTGCGGCACTCAGTGCATTGACCGGAGGACTGTTCACCGTGACGATCCCGACTTCGTCATGACGCTCAAGCTTGACCACTTCGCTCACGGCTTCCCTCCTTGGTGGGGATTCACTTTTGTTCGATTTCGCGGTGCGGAATTTAATTCCGCATCTTGACGGCAGGGTTATTTTGAAGCACGAGCCTTGTCAACGACTCCGCGCAAGAAGCAGATCAGGGATGAAGCGTACAGGAAAGAAGACTGCGACCGATCGAAATTTCGTCGTCGCGCTTTCCCGCGGACTTGATGTGTTGCGCGCATTCCAACCCAGCGACGGACTTCTCGGCAATCAGGAGATCGCGGCCCGCACCAACCTGCCAAAGCCGACGGTATCACGGCTGACCTACACGTTGACGAAGCTCGGATATCTTACTCCGGTTCCCCGTTTCGAGAAGTATCAGCTCGCGCCGGCCGCGATGGCGCTCGGCTACACCGCGTTGGCCAATCTGGGTGTTCGGCATTTGTCCGAACCATTCCGCGAGGAAGTCATGCGCGCGACGGGCGGTGCGGTCGCTGTCGGCGGCCGCGATCGCCACAGCATGATCTATTTCGGGCAGAGTCGCGGCAGCGAGACGGTCGGCGTTCAACTTGACGTCGGCTCCCGCGTGCCGATTGCAACCAGCGCGATGGGCCGCGCCTATTTCTGGGCGCTTGAGGAAGACGAGCGCGCGGAACTGCTGCGCGATCTGCGTGAACATTACGGCAGCCGCTGGCCCAAGCTGCGCGAGGGGCTCGAACGCGCCGGCGAGATCGTCGCGAAGCACGGCTTTGCGATCTCGGTCGGCGACTGGCACGACGACATCGGCGCCGCAGGCGTCGCGCTCAAGCTGAACGACGGAACCGGTCCCTATGCTTTCAATTGCGGTGCGCCCGCATTCCGTTTCACGGAAGAGCGTTTGATCAACGACATTGGACCGCGTCTGCTCGCAATGGTAAGGAACATCGAAGCGGCGCTCGGGGGTCTGGTGCCGCATTCAAAAAAACAAGACAGCAAAAAGCTGAAATCAGGAGGAAAAGTTGCGCGTGTGGCCGAGGGGATCAGATAGCCATTGTCATTGCCGGGAACGGCTCGCGCCGTCCCTCAGCCCACTGAATGGTGTGGGCGAGACGAGATGACGCAGGCACAGCTCGCGCAGGGGACATCGCCTCTGCTCGCGGTTCGCGACGTCAGCGTCGTGTTCGGCGGCATCGTCGCGCTCAACGGCGTGTCCTTCAACATGCACAAGGGTGCGATCCTCGGATTGATCGGCCCCAACGGCGCCGGCAAGACCACGCTCTTCAACTGCCTCTCGCGGCTGTATCAGCCGTCGTCCGGCGACATCCTGATGGAGGGCGTGAGCATCCTGTCGCGCCCTCCGCACCGGATCGCCGAGATCGGCATCGGCCGCACCTTTCAGAACGTCGCGCTGTTTCCGAACCTTTCGGTGATGGACAACGTCCGCGTCGGCGCTCATTCGAAGACCTCCAGCGACATCATCAGCGACTCGCTTCGGCTGGCTTGGGTTCGGCGCAGCGAGGCCGACGTCAACAAGAAGGTCCACGAGATCCTCGCCTATCTCAATCTCGAGGAAGTCGCCCACACGGTCGTCTCGGGCCTGCCGTTCGGCACGCAGAAGCGCGTCGAATTGGCACGGGCGTTAGCTGCCGATCCGAAGATCCTACTGCTCGACGAGCCGGCCGGCGGCCTCAATCATGAGGAAGTCTATGTGCTCGGCGATCTCATCCGCCGCATTCGCGACGATCGCCACATGACCGTGCTCCTCGTCGAACATCACATGGGCCTCGTGATGTCGATCGCGGACCACGTCGTCGCATTGAATTTCGGCAAGAAGCTCGCGGAAGGCACGCCCGCCCAGGTGCAAGCGGATCCCGATGTCATCAAGGCCTATCTCGGGAGCAAGGACCAATGACGACGCTGCTCAACGTCAAGGATCTGCGCGCCTATTACGGCCAGGTCCAGGCCCTTCACGGCCTGTCCTTCTCGCTCAACGAGGGCTCGCTGACGACGCTGCTAGGAGCCAACGGCGCCGGCAAGACCACCACGCTGCGCGCGATCTGCAACATGGTGCGCTCCACCGGCGCGATCGAGTTCGACGGCAAGCCGTTGAACAATCGCTCCACGGAAAGCATCGTGCGGTTCGGCATCGCCCACGTTCCGCAGGGCCGCGGCACCTTCACTAACATGACCGTGGAGGAAAACCTGCAGTTGGGAGCGATCACCCGCAAGGACAATGCCGGCATCGTCGCGGACATCGAGCGCATGTACGCGCATTTCCCCGTGCTGAAGCAGCGGCATACCCAGCAGGCCGGCACGCTGTCCGGCGGCGAACAGCAGATGCTGGCGGTTGCCCGCGCGCTCATGCTGCGGCCGCGGCTGATGCTCCTGGACGAACCGTCCTTCGGGCTCGCGCCGCTGGTCGTGCGGGACCTCTTCGGGATCCTCGGCAAGATCAATCGCGAGGACAAGGTGTCGATCCTGGTGGTCGAGCAGAACGCGCAGCTCGCACTCGAGCTCGCCGACCATGCCTATGTGATCGAGACTGGCCGCATCGTGATGTCGGGCAATGCCAAGGACGTCGCGAACAACGAAGAAATCCGCAAATCCTACCTGGGTTACTGAGGAGCGGCACGATGGAGCTTTTCACCAACCAAATCCTGGCTGGGATTGCCACCGGCGCCATCTACGCCTGCATGGCGCTCGCCGTGGTCATGATCTACCAGGCGATCGACCATCTCAACTTCGCGCAAGGCGAGATGGCGATGTTCTCGACCTTCATCTCCTGGCAGTTGATGCAGTGGGGCGTGCCTTACTGGGGCGCCTTCGTGATCACGCTGGCGCTCTCCTTCGTCGGCGGCATCGCGATCGAGCGCATCCTGTTCAAGCCGCTCGCCAAAGCGCCGGTGCTGACCAACGTCGCCGGTTTCATCGCGCTGTTCGCGATCATCAACTCCTCGGCCGGTCTGATCTGGGATTTCACCATCAAGCAGTATCCGACCCCGTTCGGCTCGGCGCCGTTCCTGGGCAGTCAGCTCATCTCGACCCACCAGGCTGGTATGATCGGCGTCACCCTGCTGCTCCTGGTCGGGCTCTACTTCTTCTTCCAGTACACGCGCATCGGTCTCGCCATGCGGGCCGCCGCCTCATTGCCTGAATCGGCCCGCCTCGTCGGCATCAACACGAGCTGGATGATCGCGCTCGGCTGGGGCATGGCGGCTGCGATCGGCTCGATCGCCGGCATGCTGATCGCACCGGTCGTGTTCCTCGAGCCCAACATGATGGGCGGCGTGCTCATCTACGGCTTTGCCGCCGCGGTGCTCGGCGGATTGTCGAGCCCGTTCGGCGCCGTGGTCGGCGGCTTCCTCGTCGGCATCTTCGAGAACCTCGCCGGCACCTACATCCCCGGCGTCGGCAATGAGCTGAAGCTCCCGATCGCGCTCGCGCTGATCATCTCCGTCCTGGTCGTCAAACCCGCTGGCCTGTTCGGCCGGCACATCGTCAAGCGAGTTTGATCATGAGCGCCGCAGAAGAAGTCGTCGCAGAAGGCCATCAGGCGGTCGAGGCCGTTCCGAAGCGAGCCATGACGCTGGGTACCGGCACCTCCATCGTGGTGCTGCTGCTGCTCCTGGCCGTGCCACTGTTCGCCAAGAACTTCATCATCTTCCAGTTGACCCAGTTGCTGTATCTGGGGCTTGCCGTGCTGGCGTTGAACATCCTGACGGGTGGCTCAGGCCAGTTCTCGCTCGGCCAGAGCGCGTTCTATGCCATCGGTGCCTACGTCACCGCGGTGCTGATGGAGCAGTTCAACGTCAACTACGCGCTGTGCCTGCCGATCGCCGGCGTACTCTGCTTCGGGGCCGGCTTCTTGTTCGGCCAGCCGGCGCTGCGGCTCTCCGGCGTCTATCTGGCGCTTGCGACCTTCGCGCTCGCAACCGCCATGCCGCAGCTTCTGAAGCTGAATTTCCTCGAGCACTGGACCGGCGGCGTACAGGGCCTCGTCGTCACCAAGCCCGATGCGCCGTTCGGCCTGCCGATGTCGCAGGACATGTGGCTCTACTACTTCACGCTCGTCGTCACGCTGGCGATCTACATTTTGTCGGTGAACCTGTTGCGCTCCCGGTCGGGCCGCGCCTTCATGGCGATCCGCGACAATGAGATCGCCGCCTCCGCGATGGGCGTCAACGTCGCGCTCTACAAGACGCTCGCCTTCGGCGTCTCAGCCGGCATCACCGGCGTCGCCGGCGGCCTCAGCGCGATTGCTGTGCAGTTCGTGGCACCGGACAGCTTCACCATCACGCTCGCGATCCAGCTCTTCCTCGGCATGGTCGTCGGCGGCGTCGGCTGGCTGCCCGGCTCGATCGTCGGCGCCGCGTTCATCATCTTCGTCCCGAACATCGCCGAGGGCATCTCCAAGGGCCTCTCCGGCGCGGTGTTCGGCGTGCTCCTGTTCCTCGTGATCTACCTCGTGCCGCATGGCGCAAGGCAGGCCGCGATCCTGGGCCAGCAGCTCGCTGGCAAACTCAGAAAGAACTGAAGAAACTTTAGTGAAGGAGACCAAATTGCTTCTTGGAAGAACACTGCGAACCGCCGCGCTGGTTACGGCAACGGCGGTCATCACTTTCACCTCCGGCGCAGCACTCGCCCAAAAGAAATATGACACCGGCGCTTCGGACACCGAGATCAAGATCGGCAACATTATGCCGTACAGCGGTCCGGCGTCGGCCTATGGCATCATCGGCAAGACCGAAGAAGCCTATTTCAAGATGATCAACGAGAAGGGCGGCATCAACGGCCGCAAGATCAATTTCGTCACCTATGACGACGCCTATTCGCCGCCGAAGGCGGTCGAGCAGGTGCGCAAGCTCGTCGAGAGCGACGAGGTGCTGGCCGTGTACAATCCGCTCGGCACACCATCGAACACCGCGATCCAGAAATATCTCAACGCCAAGAAGATCCCGCAGCTCTTCGTCGCCACCGGCGCCACCAAGTGGAACGATCCGAAGAACTTCCCCTGGACCATGGGCTGGCAGCCGTCCTACCAGAGCGAAGCGCAGATCTACGCGAAGTGGCTGATGAAGGAGAAGCCTGACGCCAAGGTCGCGATTCTCTATCAGAACGACGATTTCGGCAAAGACTACCTCAAGGGCACCAAGGACGGACTCGGTGCCAAGGCTTCGTCCATGATCATGCTGGAGGAGAGCTATGAGGTGTCCGAGCCGTCGATCGACGGTCACATCGTCAAGATCAAGGCCGCGAATCCCGACGTGCTCCTGATCTATGCCACACCGAAGTTCGCGGCCCAGACCATCAAAAAGACCGCCGAGCTGGGCTGGAAGCCACTCCAGATCCTTACCAACGTCTCGATCTCGGTCGGCAGCGTGATGAAGCCGGCCGGCTTCGACAACGGCCAGGGCGTGCTGTCGGCAGCCTATGCCAAGGACTCCACCGATCCGCAATGGAACAACGACCCTGGCATGAAGAAGTGGAACGAGTTCGTCGACAAGTACATGCCGGGCGCCGACAAGACCGACACCGGCATGGTCTATGGCTACGGCGCAGCGCAGACGCTCGCCAAGGTCCTGGAAATGTGCGGCGACGATCTGACCCGCACCAACCTCATGAAGCAGGCGGCGAGCCTGAAGGATTTCGCGACGGATACCCTCCTGCCCGGCGTCAAGATCAACACCAGCGCGACCGACTTCGCGCCGATTTCCCAGCTCCAGATGCAGCGTTTCAAGGGCGAGAAGTGGGAACTCTTCGGCGAGATCATCAGCGGCGACGTCGCATCCGAATAAGGCGCTGGCGTAACAGTCCGGCCTTGCAAAGCTCCCGCGACCGATCGCGGGGGCTTTTTGTTGACGTCAGGCGCCAATCTTGTTCAATGCGGCGCCGATCCAACCGGGGTGGGAGAACAATGACTGCCGTTCGTTTTCAGGTTGCGGCCGTTTCGGCCGTGGTCGCGTTGTGCACTGCGATGAGCAGCCCCGCGCTGGCGCAAAAGAAATACGACAGCGGCGCTTCGGATACCGAGATCAAGATCGGCAACATCATGCCCTATAGCGGTCCGGCCTCGGCCTATGCCGTGATCGGCAAAACCGAGCAGGCTTATTTCGACAAGATCAACGCCGAGGGCGGAATCAATGGCCGCAAGATCAGGTTCATCTCCTACGACGACGGCTACTTGCCGCCGAAGACGGTGGAGCAGGCGCGCAAGCTGGTCGAAAGCGACGGCGTGCTGCTGATCTTCGGCTCGGTCGGCACCTCCACCAACGGTGCCATCCGCAAGTACATGAACGAGAAGAAGGTGCCGCAATTGTTCGTGGCGAGCGGCGCCTCGAAATGGAACGATCCCAAGCAGTATCCCTGGACCATGGGATGGCAGCCCAGCTACGCGAGCGAGGCGCACATCTATGCCAAGTTCATCTCGAAGGAGAAGCCGGACGCCAAGATCGGCGTGCTCTACCAGAACGATGATTTCGGCAAGGATTATCTGAGGGGGCTCAAGGACGGCCTCGGGGCCAAAGCGTCGATGATTGTGCTGGAGGAGGGCTACGACACCTCGGAGCCGGCCGTCGACGAGCATGTCGTGAAGCTGAAGGCCGCGGGCGCCGACGTCCTCGTCAGCATCACCACGCCGAAATTCGCGGCGCAGGCGATCAAGAAGGCGGCCGAGATCAACTGGCATCCGATGCACATCGTTTCGAACGTCTCGGCGTCGGTCGGTGGCGTGCTCGAGCCGGCGGGTCTGGAGATATCGCAAGGCATTCTGTCGGCGACCTATCTCAAGGACGCCTCCGACCCGCAGTGGAACGCCGATGACGGCATGAAGAAGTTTTACAACTTCCTCGCAAAATTTGATCCGAAGGCGAACAAGCTCGATGCGGCCGTGGTGTTCGGCTATGCTGCGGCACAGACCATGGTGAAGGTGCTTCAGATGTGCGGCGACGACCTGACACGCGAAAACATCATGAAGCAGGCGGCGAGTCTGAAGGATTTCGAGCCCGACACGCTCCTGCCCGGTATCAAGATCAACACCGCGCCGGACAATTATGCCCCGATCGAGCAGCTCCAGATGATGCGGTTCAAGGGCAAGGGATGGGAGCTCTTCGGCGATGTCATCTCCAGCGAACTCGGCCACTAGCAGGCCTTGCATCTGTACAACCAAGAGTACGGATGGATTGAGCCAACGCAACTAAAGATCAACTTGTCGGCTCCGCGGCAGGATCTCATCTGCCGGAATATTCCCCATCGCACCGAATAAATCGCGCGCCCTGCGCAGTTCCGCAGGGGGCGTTTTTCTTGCTGGCGAACCCTGAAGGGTATTCAATCTGCCCCGGAGCGAGAGGCAAACCGCCGCTCCCAATCAACAAAAAGCGACACATTCAACCGGATCCTAGGGAGATCAAGATGCCTGCAATGCATGTGCGATTGGGGGCCTTCTCGGCCGCCCTCGCGCTGGCTGCTACGCTCTCGACGGCAGCCCCGGCGCAGAAGAAATACGATACCGGCGCGACCGACACCGAGATCAAGATCGGCAACATCATGCCCTATAGCGGGCCGGCGTCGGCCTATGGGGTGATCGGCAAAACCGAAGAGGCCTACTTCCGCAAGATCAATGCGGAGGGCGGCATCAACGGCCGCAAGATCAACTTCATCAGCTATGACGACGCCTACTCGCCGCCGAAGACGGTGGAGCAGGCACGCAAGCTCGTCGAGAGCGACGAGGTGCTGCTGATCTTCAACTCGCTCGGTACGCCGCCGAACACGGCGATCCAGAAATACATGAACTCGAAGAAGGTGCCGCAGCTCTTCGTCGCCACCGGCGCCACCAAATGGAACGACCCCAAGGACTTTCCCTGGACCATGGGCTGGCAGCCCAACTACCAGAGCGAATCCATCATCTATGCGAAATACATCCTGAAGAACCATCCGAACGCCAAGATCGGCGTGCTCTACCAAAACGATGATTACGGCAAGGACTATCTGAAGGGCTTCAAGGATGGTCTCGGCGCCAAGGCAGCCTCTATGATCGTGCTGGAGGAAAGCTACGAAGTCTCCGAGCCGACCATCGACTCCCACATCGTCAAGCTGAAGGCGAGCGGTGCCGACGTGTTCTTCAACATCACCACGCCGAAGTTTGCGGCGCAGGCGATCAAGAAGAACGCCGAGATCGGCTGGAAGCCACTGCATTTCCTTAACAACGTCTCGGCGTCGCTCGGCAGCGTGATCAAGCCTGCCGGTTTTGAGAATGCGCAGGACATCATCTCCTCGATCTACCTCAAGGACCCGACCGAACCGGAATGGAAGGATGATGCCGCGATCAAGGCTTGGAACGAGTTCCTGGACAAGTACTACCCCGAGGCCAACCGAACCGACGTGTTCGTGATGTATGCCTACATCGTGGCCCAGGGCCTCGTGCACGTGTTGAAGAACTGCGGCGACGATCTGACCCGTGCGAACGTCATGAAACAGGCGGCCAGCATCAAGGACTACGAACCGTTAGGTCTGCTGCCGGGCGTCAAGGTTAATACCAGCCCCACCGACTTTGCCCCGCTTTCACAATTGCAGCTCATGCGCTTCAAGGGCGAAAGCTGGCAACGGTTCGGCGACGTCATCAGCGCCGATGTGAGTGGCTAGCCGGAGAGCGACTTAGGCGCATACGGCCTCGGTGCATACTAAAGAAGCAGCCCCTGCGGCGTCATCGCAGGGGCTTTTTCTTGAAGGCGCCAACCAAATCGTATTGAATTGCGGCCGCGTCGCCAAAAACACTCAAGTCAAGAAAAGGAACGCACACACCAAGAAAATAGGGAGATAGGAATGCCCGCTGTCACCGGCAAACTTGCGGCCGCGTCACTGGCGCTCGCGCTCATTGCGGCCTCGACCTCCACTGTATCGGCGCAAAAGAAATACGATACCGGCGCGACCGATACCGAGATCAAGATCGGCAACATCATGCCCTACAGCGGACCGGCTTCCGCCTACGGCATCATCGGCCGCACCGAAGCCGCTTATTTCAAGAAGATCAACGACGAAGGCGGCATCAATGGCCGCAAGATCAACTACATCAGCTATGACGATGCCTATTCGCCACCGAAGACGGTGGAGCAGGCGCGCAAGCTGGTCGAGAGCGACGAGGTGCTGTTCATCTTCAACTCGCTCGGCACACCGCCGAACTCGGCGATCCATAAGTACATGAACTCGAAGAAGGTGCCGCAGCTCTTCGTCGCGACGGGCGCCACCAAGTGGAACGATCCGAAAGACTTCCCCTGGACGATGGGCTGGCAGCCCAACTATCAGAGCGAGACGCAGATCTACGCGAAGTGGCTGCTCAAGAACAAGCCCGATGCAAAGATCGCCGTGCTCTACCAGAACGATGATTACGGCAAGGACTATCTGAAGGGTCTCAAGGACGGCCTCGGCTCCAAGGCCTCCTCGATGATCATCGCCGAAGAGAGCTATGAGACCTCCGAGCCGACCATCGACAACCACATCGTCAAGCTGAAGTCGACCGGCGCCGACGTCTTCATGAACATCACGACGCCGAAATTCGCAGCGCAGGCGATCAAGAAGAACGCCGAAATCGGCTGGAAGCCGCTGCACTTCCTCAACAACGTCTCGGCCTCCGTCGGCAGCGTGATGAAGCCCGCCGGCTTCGAGAACGGTCAGGACATCATCTCAGCCGACTATCTGAAGGACGTCTCGGATCCCGAATGGGCCAACGATCCCGGCATGAAGGATTTTCTGGCCTTCATGAGCAAATACTTCCCCGAGGGCGACAAGCTCGATAAGGGCACGATCGTCGGCTACGCCGTGGCGCAGACGCTCGTGCAGGTGCTGAAGCAGTGCGGTGATAATCTCACGCGCGAGAACATCATGAAGCAGGCGGCAAGCCTGAAGGACTTCCGCACGGAGGCGCTGCTGCCCGGCATCCAGATCAACACCGGACCGAACGACTTCGCGCCGATCAGCCAGCTCCGGCTCGAGAAGTTCAAGGGCGAGCGGTGGGAGCTGTTCGGTGACGTGATCAGCGCCGATGTAGGCGGCTAGACTTGCCGCGTCACAACATCCAGGATGAGGGTGGGTGCCTGTGACGCAGCAGAGCTAGCGGTCTGAAAGACCAAGGCTGGAAGCCCCCCGCGGGACCGCCGCGCGGGGCTTTCAGTTGCGTGCGGATTATCGTCACGCGATTGCACAATCGAATGATCGCAAAGCCCGCTTACGCTTTCCCGCATGATGCGCTAGGCAGGTGAGTGGCGAGCCGCATCGCGCACTCGCCGGTCACTCCAGTCCGCCGAAGGCCCTCGCCAATGACCGATCGACGTCCTCTTCTCCGTGCGCTCTACGATGCTGCCGTCGCCGCCGCCCATCCCGACGTGGTTCTGGCGCCGCACCTGCGGCCCATCCCCAAGGGGCGCGTGATCTGCCTTGCCGCCGGCAAGGGCGCTGGCGCCATGGCTGCGGCTGCGGAGCGGCACTATCTCGACGAACTCCATCTTGCGCCGGAGCGGCTGGTCGGCATCGCCACCACCCGCCACGGCTATGGCGTGCCGACGCGGCGCATCCGGGTGGTCGAGGCTGGACATCCCGTGCCCGACGAGGCCGGCCTCAAGGGCGCCGCCGATACCCTCGAGCTCGCGCGACAGGCCGGGCCGGACGATCTTCTCCTGGTGCTGCTCACCGGCGGCGGCTCGGCAAACTGGATCGCGCCGGTCGAGGGGATCAGCTTCGCGCAGAAGCAGGCGGTCAACAAAGCGCTGTTGCGCTCCGGCGCGCCGATCGGCGAGGTCAACACGGTGCGCAAGCACCTGTCGCGCATCAAGGGCGGCCGGCTCGCGCGTGCGGGGCGGAACGCCGCCGAGATCGTGACGCTCGCGATCTCCGACGTGCCGCATGACGAGGCCTCCGCGATCGCCTCCGGGCCCACGGTGCCGGATCCGACCACGCTTGCGGATGCGCGTGCCATCGTGGCGAAGTACGGGCTTCAGATCGACGAAGCCGTGCGCCGCGCGCTCGACGATGCCGGCAATGAAAGCTGCAAACCGGGTGACGCAGCCTTCGCGCGCGCGCATTTCGAGCTGATCGCCCGCCCGAAGCAATCGCTCGACGCAGCAGTGAAGCTCGCGAAAGAGGCGGGCTTTGAGACGATCGATCTCGGTGCCGATCTCGAGGGCGAGGCGCGCGAAGTCGCGGCCGATCACGCCAAACGCGCGCTGCAGGCGCGCGCGGCCGGCAAGCGCGTCGCGATCCTCTCCGGTGGCGAGCTCACGGTGACCGTGCGCGGCAATGGGCGCGGCGGCCCGAACCAGGAATACGCGCTGGCGCTTGCGGATCTGTTGAAGGACACCACCGGCATCGCGGCGCTGGCCGGCGACACCGACGGCGCCGACGGCGGCGCTGGTAAGCCCACTGATCCTGCCGGCGCGCTGATCGACGCGGCGACATTTGTGAAGATGAGGGCGCAGGGGCTGGAGCCGCAGGCCTACCTCGCCAACAATGATGCCTCCGCGTTCTTCGAAGCGACCGGCGACCTCTTGCTGCCGGGCCCGACGCTGACCAACGTGAACGACATCAGGGTGATTTTGGTGGATTGAAGCGCGCTTGATCCGGCGTCGTCGCGGGGCCAGCCCTCGACGCGCTGTCGTTCCCCGCGAAAGCGGGGAATCCAGTACGCCGCGGCGTCTCCGTATCCTCGCACTGTCTCTGGAATACTGGATCGCCCGATCAAGGTCCGGCGATGACGCCGGGAATGTGGCAAGCGTGCCGCGTCATTGCGAGCCGCTCACCCCTTCCCGCCGACGTGCTCGAGCAGCGCGAGCAGGCCCTTCAACAAGTCCGTCGGCGACGGTGGGCAACCGTTGATGTGCAGATCCACCGGCACGACCGCGGACACGCCGCCGACGCTCGCGTAGCTGCCTTTGAAAATGCCGCCATCGATCGCGCAGCCGCCGACCGCGACGACCCATTTCGGATCGGGCGTCGCGTTGTAGGTCCGCTCCAGCGCCTGCCGCATGTTCTTGGTCACGGGACCTGTGACCAGCAGCACGTCGGCATGGCGCGGCGAGGCGACGAAGCGCAGGCCGAAACGTTCGATGTCGTAGAAGGCGTTGGACAGCGCGTGGATCTCCAGCTCGCAGCCGTTGCAGGACCCGGCATCGACCTGGCGAATGGCAAGAGAACGCCCAAGCCTGGCCTGGGCGGCGCGGTCGACCTTCGTTGCAAGCTCTGCCAGCGCCGAATCGTCCGGCGCCGGCGCGGGCTCCGTCAGCGAACCATGGGTGAGGCTTTCGAGCAGGGTCTTGCGCATGGTTTAGAGGTCCACGCCCGAATAGGAACAGTTGAACGACTTATTGCAGAGCGGGAAGTCGGCAATGATGTTGCCCTCGATCGCGGTTTCCAGCAGCGGCCACTGGAACCACGACGCGTCGCGCAGGTGGCAGCGTTCCACGCGCAACGCGCCATCGAGCCGCAGCCACACCAGAACGTCGCCGCGGAAGGCCTCAGTGAGCGTCATGCCTTCACAAGCACCGTGGCCGATCCTGGCAGGTAGCGCTGTTTCGAGCTCTCCCGGCCCAAGTTGGTCGAGGATCTGCTCGATCAACACGATGCTCTGCTCGACCTCGCGGATTCTGATCCAGACCCGCGCGTTCACGTCACCGGCCTGCAGGACCGGCACCTCGAACGATAACGCGTGGTAAGGCGGGTAGGCAGTCGCCCGCCGCGCATCGAAATCGCGGCCCGAGGCGCGGCCGACATAACCGCCGGCGCCAAACTGGCGCGCATATTCCGCCTTCACGATGCCCGTGGTGACGGTGCGGTCCTGTAGGGACGCCGTGTTGTCATAGAGCTCGATCAAGCGCGGAAAGACCTTTTGTAGTTCCGCGAGCAGCGCGCGTAGCGCGGATACGCCGTCCGCCGCAATGTCGCGCGTCACGCCACCGGGCACGATGACATCCATCATCAGGCGATGGCCGAACGCGACATTCGCAGCGCGCAAGCAGCGCTCACGCAAAATGCCGGTCTGGGCATGCATCAGCGCGAACGAAGCGTCGTTGCAGATGGCCCCGATGTCGCCCAGATGATTGGCGAGCCGCTCCAGTTCCGCCATCAGCGCCCGCAAAAGGGTCGCCCGTCTCGGCGCCTCGATCTGCAGTGCCGCTTCCACGGCACGCGCAAAGCCGAAGGCATAGGCGACGGCGCTATCGCCGGAGGTGCGGTTGGCGAGTTTTGCCGCGGCCTCGAGGCTCGCGCCCTGCATCAGCGACTCGATGCCCTTGTGGGTGTAGCCGAGCCACTGCTCCAGCCGCACCACATGCTCGCCATTGGCGGTGAAGCGGAAATGGCCGGGCTCGATGGTCCCGGCATGGACGGGGCCGACCGCCACCTGATGCAACGCCTCGCCCTCGGCCGGCAGGAATTGGTACGGCCGTGCGTCGCGCGATGTGTTGCGGCCGGAGAGCGGATAGGATTTGCCCCAGGCATAGTGGTCGAGCCATGGCCGCAGATCGTCGGCGAGGGTTGGAGCAAGGCCGAACAGATCATGGATGGTCCGCTCCAGCCGCAGCGCCGGCGGATGACGGCTGGCGACGCTCGGAAATGTGCCGGCCGTACACTCATAGCTGACGACCGCGATCTCGGCCGAGCCTGCATCGAGCATTGCCATATGCACCGCGGTCGGCTCGCCCCAGAAGCCGAGCAGTGTGAGGCCTCCCTCGACCAGTCGATCGATCGCCGCCTGCCAGCCCGCCTCCGTCACGACCGCGCGCGGCCAGGGCCGGTGCGACAACGCCGCACTGACATGGGGGATGCCGTCGAGGATGCCCATCGCTTACCCCAGGAGCTTCGCGACGTTCTGGAATCCGGTGACCAGCGCCGGCGGCAGATAGATGCCGGCCATCAGCACCAATCCGAGATGCGTGAACATTGGCACATAGGAGGCTTCCGCGGGCGCGGTCTTGCCTTTCGCCTCGCCGAACATCACCGCGCCGACCCGCAAGAAGAGCCCGCCGAGCGCGATGATGATGCCGAGTACCAGGATTACCGTCAGCCAGGGGGCGCGGGCGAAAGTCGAGCTCACCACCAGAAACTCGCTCATGAAGATGCCGAGCGGCGGCAGCCCGACGATGGCGATGACGCCGAGCATCAGGCCCCAGCCGAGCGCGGGGTTGGTCGCCGTGAGCCCGCCGATATCGGCGATCTTCTGTGTGCCCTTGACCTGTGCGATATGGCCGACCGCGAAGAAGATCGCCGACTTGGTCAGCGAATGCATGGTCATGTGCAACAGCCCTGCGAAATTCGCGAGCGGCCCGCCCATGCCGAAGGCGAAGACGATGATGCCCATATGCTCGATCGAGGAATAGGCGAACATCCGCTTGATGTCGCGGCGCCGGTACAGCATCAGCGCGGCGAAGATCACCGAGATCAGGCCCATGGTCACCATCAGCGGACCCGGCGCGATCGCCGCGGAGTTGACCGCGAGCATCATCTTGAAGCGCAGGAGCGCATAGAGCGCGACATTGAGCAGCAGGCCGGACAGCACCGCCGAGATCGGCGTCGGGCCCTCGGCATGCGCATCCGGCAGCCAGGCGTGCAGCGGTGCGAGGCCGACTTTGGTGCCGTACCCGAGCAGGAGGAAGACGAATGCGACGTTGAGCAACGCCGGGTCGAACTGTGCGGCGTGCTTCACCAGCACCGTCCACACCATGCCGTCCAGCCCCTCGCCCACCACGGGGCGAGCCGCCATATAGACCAGAATCGTGCCGAACAGCGCGAGCGCGATGCCGACGCTACCGAGGATGAAATATTTCCAGGCGGCTTCCAGCGCCTCGTGGGTGCGGTAGATGCCGACCATCAGCACGGTCGTCAGCGTCGCCACCTCGACCGCAACCCACATCAGGCCGATATTGTTGGCGACGAGCGCGAGGTTCATCGCGAGCATCAGCGTCTGGTACATCGCGTGGTAGAAGCGCAGGAAGGCCGGCGCCAGGCGCCCGGTCTCGATCTCGTGCTGGATATAGCTCGCGCTGAACACCGATGTGGTGAAGCTGACGAAGGTGGTCAACACGATGAAGACCTTGTTGAGGTCGTCCACCAGCAGATACTGCCCGGACACCGGCTCGACCACGAACAGCGAGAGCGAAGTAAGGAAGGTCGCGAGCGCTGCCACCACGTTCAGCTTCGCCGTCTGCCGGTAGCCGGGCAAAATGGCCAGCAGCGCGGCCGAGACGGCCGGGATCAGGAGGATGGCGCTGAGGGCGTCGATGCTCATCGCCGCTCTCCGCGAAAACGATCAAGCGCCTGCACGTCCACGCTGTCAAAACGCTCGCGGATGCGGAACAGGAAGATGCCGATCACGATGAAGGCGATCAGCACCGAGAAGGCGACGCTGATTTCGACCACCAGCGGCATGCCCTTGGCGCCGGTTGCCGCCAGAACCAGCCCGTTCTCCAGCGACATGAAGCCGACGACCTGGCTCACGGCGTTGCGCCGGGTGACCATGATCAGGAGCCCCAGCAGCACCACCGACAGCGCGAAGGCAAGGTCCTCGCGCGCGAGTGCATCGGCACCTGGCGTCACCCGCAACATCACCACCATCGACAGCGCGACGAGGCCGATGCCGGCCAGCATGGTCAGCCCGATGCCGATCACGTTCTCGATCTCGCGGTGGATGCCGAGTCGCCTGATGATCCGGTGCAGCGCCACCGGGATGATGATGGCCTTGAAGACGAGCGCGATCAGCGCCGTGAGATAGAGATGCGGCGCTTGCTGCACATAGGCCTGCCAGGCCACCGACAGCGCCAGCACGCCGGCATGCAGCGCATAGACATTGAGCAGCGCATAGAGCCGGTCCTGGTAGAGCATCATGAAACTCGCCAGCACAAGGGAGCCGGCGAGCAGGTGGGCGATGTCGAATTGCAGGCTGCTCATCTCTTAGAGGCTCCCCGACACGAAGCGCGCAAGGGTGGCAAGCAACGCCAGCATCAGCGCCGCGCCCAAGAACTCGGGAATCCGGAACACGCGCATCTTGGCGATTGCGGTCTCGAACACGGCGAGCAAAAAGCCAAGTACCATCAGCTTGCCGAAATAGAGCAGCGCGCCAAAGACGAGCCTCGCAATGCTCGCGTCCGCAGTCGCCGTACCCCATGGCATGAACACGCAGGCGATCAGCGAGACATAGAGCAGGAGCTTGAGCTGCGACGACAGATCGATCAGCGCGAGATGCCGCCCCGAATATTCCAGCACCATGGCCTCGTGCACCATGGTGAGTTCGAGATGGGTGGCGGGGTTATCGACGGGGATACGAGCATTCTCCGCCAGCGCTACGATGGTCAGTGCCACGAACGCCATGCCCAGCGACACACGCAGACCGACCGCGTCAGAGCCCATGAACTCGGCCACGTAGGAGAGCTGCGTCGAGCCGGCGATCATCGCAACCGAGAACACCGTGATCAGCATCGCGGGCTCGGCGAGGGAGGCGATCATGACCTCACGGCTGGAGCCGATGCCACCGAAGGCGGTGCCGACGTCCATGCCTGCGAGCGCTTGGAAGAAACGGGCGCTCCCGAGCAGCGCAATGATGGCGATGAGATCGGCGGTCCAGGAGAACAACAGGCCGTTGCCGAAAGTCGGCACCAGCGAGGCGGCGACCCAGGTGCCCGCGAAGATCAGATAGGGAATGATGCGGAACAGCCAGGATGCGTTGTCCGCGAGCACGACGTCCTTGCGCATCAGGCGAATGAGGTCGCGATAGGGCTGGAGCAGTGGCGGCCCGCGCCGGCGTAGCAGCCGGGCCTTCACCTTCCGTACGAAACCCGTCAGCAGCGGCGCGAGCCCCAGCACCAGCGACATCTGGGCGCCCTGGGAGAGGATGTCGCGCAGCGCGCTCACAGTGTCACCACCAGCAGCAGCACGATGAGCGCGACGAAGACCAGCGTGAGGTAGCGGCGGATGGTGAGGAACTGCAGGATATTGATGCGGTCCGTCGCAAAGCCGATGACCTTCGCAACCGGCGCGTACAGCGCCTCCCAGATCAGATCGTGCAGTTCGACCCGGAGCCGCGCAGGAAGCGGCGAGGACGGCGGCGGCATCTCGCCGATCTCGCGTGCGGCAAAGATGACGCTGCCGAACACGCGGCGGATCGGCTGCGAGAAGCTGGAGGCTGAGTACTGGATCGCCGGGTTCGGATCGGGATAGCCGCAATCCCAGGCCGGCGCGCGGCGTAAGCGGTCGGAGGCGAGACGGTGAATGGCTGACGCCGCCACCGTGCCGCACAGTGCCGCGAACAGGAACACCAGAAGGCCGTTATAGGAGCTGCGGCTTTCCGCGATCGGCACGATGGTGAGCCACTGCAATCCGACCTGATTCGGCATGATGTTGCCGACCATATTCTTGCTCACCGGCGCCAGCGCATCGATGAACAGCCCGGGCAGGATTCCGGCAACGAGGCAGAGGGCGGCAAGCATGAGCATCGCGGCCAGCGAGAAGCGGTCGGTCTCACGCGCTGACGCCGCAACATCCGAACGCGGCCGGCCGAGGAAGCTGATGCCATAGAGCTTGACGAAGCAGGCCGCGGCAAAGGCGGCCGCGAGCGCCAGCAAGCCGCCGACCGCCGGAATGACCAGCTTGAGACCCCAGGAGGGCAGTTGCGGTGAGAGCAGGATCGCCTGGAAGGTCAGCCATTCCGAAACGAAGCCGTTGAACGGCGGCAACGCCGAGATCGCGACGCAGCCGACCAGCATCGCGAACGCCGTTTTCGGCATGTGATGGATCAGCCCGCCGAGCTTCTCCATGTCGCGCTCGCCGGTTGCTCCCAGCACCGCGCCGGCGCCGAAGAACAACAGGCTCTTGAACAGCGCATGATTGAAGACGTGCAGCATCGCCGCGGTGAAAGCGAGCGCGGCCACCCAGTCGAGCCCTTCCGCCTTGAAAGCCAGCGCCAGCCCGAGGCCGGTGAAGATGATGCCGATATTCTCGATCGTTGAATAGGCGAGCACGCGCTTGATATCGCGCTGCATCAGCGCATAGAGCACGCCCAGCGTCGCCGTCGGACCGCCGACCAGCAGCACCACCAGGCTCCACCACCACACCGGTTCGGGCAGAAGGTCAAAGACGATGCGCACGAAGCCGTAGACGGCGACCTTGGTCATGACGCCGCTCATGAGGCCGGAGACGTGGCTGGGTGCCGCGGGATGGGCGAGCGGCAGCCAAGCGTGCAGCGGCACCAGGCCAGCCTTGGAGCCAGCACCCAGCAGCACGAGGATCACCACCATGCCGGTCAGCGCAGCGGAAGGATGCGAGGCCCGGATCGCATCGAAATCGTAACCGGCGTCGCTCGCGAGCAGGCCGAAGGCGAGCAGCAGCGCCAGCGTGCCGAAACTTGCCATCAGAAGATAGACATAGCCGGCGCGGACATTCTCGGCCTCCCGGTGATGCGACACCACCATCGCCCAGGAGGTCAGCGACATGAATTCCCAGGCGACCAGGAAGCTGAAGGCATCGTTTGCCAGCACGACGACGTTCATCGCAGCGAGATAGGCAGGATAGAACGGCAGCACGCGGCCGGGGGAGTCCTCGTGCCGGCCGTAGCCGAGCGCGAACAGGCTCGCAGCGGCGCCGCCGAGATTGACGACGACGAGGAAGAAGGCGGACAGCGCATCGAGCCGGAAATGGGCACCGAGCCAGGGCAGGCCGATCGGCAGTGTCGCGCTCGGCGTCAGATGCGGGAAATAGAGCAGATCGGACAGCGCCGTGAGACATAGCGTCGATGTGGCGATCAGGCATCCGCCGTAAAGGATGATCGAGCCGTGCGGGCGCGTCGACAGCAGGACTCCCGCAGGCGCCAGCGCCAGCAGAGCCGCCACTGACCATAGCGCCACCGCGATCATGGCCGCTCCCGGATCATGATCTGTGCGCGCGTCGTCATCGCTATTGGTCGCCTGAGCTCGGGGGGCGAGGCTTCAGCCGCACACCGCGGCCCCCGGCGCTCGACGTCGCCCCCTCGGCGATCAGCTCGATGCCGGCAGCCGACAGCGCCTCGACCAGCTTCATCAGGGAATCGACATTGCCGCGGATCACCCCTTCGGAGGCCTCCATGCGCTGGATCGTCGGCAGCGACAACGAACTGCGCTGGGCAAGTTCGCGCTGGTCGATTCCCAGCAAGGCGCGGGCGGCTCGAAGCTGCGCTGCGGTGATCACGGGGCGGAACGTCCGTGGCAGTTACGTTGATTGATTTGGCAAGCCTAAGGCATGCTAAATGATGCTTCAAGCATCATTTTCTATATGCGGCGCGTCATTCCGTTCGACCGGCAGCGCATGCCACGGCGCGAGATTCCGGGTTCGCGCTCGCGCAGCCAAGAATGACTGCCCGCCTCAAAACTCGTTGGCGATCTTGGAAAGCATCGCGATCAGGGCCTCGCGATTGGCGGTCCCGAGCAGGTCGTTCAGCCGCGCCTCGTGCTTGGTGGCGACGAGCTTCTTCGCGCGGGTCAGCACCGCCTTGCCCTTGTCGGTCAGCACCAGGATGTGCGAGCGGCGATCGTTGGTCGAGCGGATCCGCGCGCACAGGTCGCGGCTCTCGAGATTGTCCAGCATGGCCACGAAATTCGGACGGAGAATGCCGAGGGTGGAGGCGATCTCGGTTTGATTGCGCCCCGGATTCTTCTCGACCAGCAGCAACACCGAGAACTGGGCCGGGGTGAGCTGGAGCGAGGCGACGCAGCGCAGGAAATTCTCGAACACCTTGAGCTGGGCGCGCTTGAGCACGTAGCCGAGCTGCTCGGAGAGCTCGCCGAGCTGGAGGGCCTCGGCGGGCGCCTCGGGCGGGTCCTTGCGGCCCTTCGTCGCCTCCGCAGTTTTTTCCGCGGATTTTTCAGCGGTTTTGGAAACGGTCATCGCCTCATGCTCGCAATCCCGCTAAATTCGGGACGGGTCGTTTGTCGCCCTTGAGATTATATTTGATAATTGTTATTGACCATATCAAATATCGTCAGCGTTTTTCAATGGCTGTGAGCGGACCATCCACCCCAATCGCGGGACCGGGTCCGGATCTTTAGGGGGAGCGTCCGGTCTTGAACACCACCATCATGCTGTTCCTGGTGCAGGACGGCATCACCAATGGCGCGATCTACGCGCTGCTCGGATTGGCGCTGGTGCTGGTGTTCGCAGTCACCCGCGTCATCCTGATCCCGCAGGGCGAATTCGTCACCTATGGCGCGCTGACCTATGCCTCGCTCGCTTCCGGGCAGATGCCGGGCACGGCCAAGCTCGCGCTCGCCATGGGAATCGTCGCCTTCGTCCTCGACCTCGTCGCCGCGCGCAAGGCGCTGCACGGGCGGCTGGTTGCGCGGACCTTCCTCACCAACATCGTGCTGCCGGGACTCGTGCTGGCCGTCACGCTCTATTTCGCCGGCCAGAAGCCGCCGGTCGCGGTCGCAATGGCATTGTCCCTGGTGATCGTCGCGCTGATCGGCCTGTCGCTCTATCGCATCGTGTTCCAGCCGCTCGCCCACACCTCCGTGC
This sequence comes from Bradyrhizobium sp. ISRA430, assembly GCF_029909975.1. Taxonomy (NCBI): domain Bacteria; kingdom Pseudomonadati; phylum Pseudomonadota; class Alphaproteobacteria; order Hyphomicrobiales; family Nitrobacteraceae; genus Bradyrhizobium; species Bradyrhizobium sp. ISRA430. The sequence continues at coordinate 4,724,024 of NZ_CP094516.1, read as the reverse complement.
TGGTGCTCCTGATCGCCTCCGTCGGCGTCCACCTCGCGCTCCAGGGGTTGGGCCTCTTGTTCTTCGGCGCCGAAGGCCAGCGCGGACCGGCCGTGCTGTCCGCCGCGTTCACCGCAGGCTCGCTGCGCTTCACCGGCCAGAGCATTACGGTCTACGCCATCACCATCGCCTTCATCGTCGGCCTGTGGCTGTTCTTCGGCCTGACGCTCTACGGCAAGGCGCTGCGCGCGACCGCCGTCAACCGGCTCGGTGCGCGCCTTGCCGGCATCCGCACGACGCTGTCGGGGCAGATCGCCTTCCTGCTGGCGTCCGTCATCGGCGCGCTCTCGGGCATACTTATCGTTCCCATTACAACCCTCTACTACGACAGCGGCTTCCTGATCGGTCTGAAAGGCTTCGTCGCTGCGATCATCGGCGGCCTCGTCAGCTATCCTCTCACCGCGGCCGCGGCCCTCGTCGTCGGCATCGTCGAGGCGTTCTCGTCCTTCTATGCGAGCAACTACAAGGAGGTCATCGTCTTCATGCTCTTGATCCCCGTGCTGCTGCTGCGCTCGCTCGCAGCTCCCGCGGTCGAGGAAGAGAAGGACTGACGCGCGATGCAGACCCGGCTTCCCACCATCGTCTTCGCACTTCTCATGGCGGCGATCCCGTTTGTTCCGGGTGTGCCGCCGTTCTGGATCGTGCTGCTCGACAATATCGGCCTCGCGGCGCTGGTCGCGATGGGCCTCGTGCTGCTGACCGGCGTCGGCGGCCTCACCTCGTTCGGGCAGGCGGCCTTCGTCGGCTTCGGCGCCTACACCACGGCGGTGCTGTCGACGGCCTATGGCCTGTCGCCCTGGCTCACCCTGCCGCTGTCCTTGCTGGTCAGCGGCTTGTTCGCGGTGCTGCTCGGCCTCATC